>CAZKZE010000003.1:0-78106 GCA_964557165.1 uncultured Woeseiaceae bacterium | reverse complement strand
AAGCAAATGGTTACGGAACTGGCGCCCGAGATCGGTGAAGAAATCGCGCACCTGCTCGTTCATGGCGGACAACGCGTCGGTAGCGAGATTCGCGCGCAACGGCGTCGTGTCGCGGATCTCAAGAAACGACTCGAAGCGCTGCTTGAAAAGAGAGAGAGCCAAAAGGCAACGGCGCTGCTGTCGATTATCGATCACCTGGTTCGCCGCAGTATCTGGCTCGTTGGTGGTGATGGCTGGGCTTACGATATTGACTCCGGTGGTCTGGACCATGTGCTCGCGAGCGGGCGCAACGTCAACGTCCTCGTGATGGACACCGAGGTGTATTCCAACACGGGCGGGCAAATGTCAAAGGCGACGCCGCTCGGCGCATCCGCAAAATTCGCGTCGGCAGGCAAACGTGTTGGCAAGAAGGACCTTGCATTGCAGGCCATCTCAAGCGGTAACGTGTATGTCGCCCAGGTTGCCATGGGCGCGAATCCGCAACAGACGCTGTTGGCGATGCGGGAAGCCGAAGAATACAACGGTCCCTCGTTGATCCTGGCTTACAGTCATTGCATCGCGCACGGCTACGATCTCAAGGACGGTCTCCGGCAGCAAAAGCTTGCAACGATGAGTGGCTACTGGCCGCTGATTCGTTACAACCCGGCATTGCGCACAGCGGGCAAGAAACCATTCGTTCTCGACTCCCTGGCGCCCAGCATTCCTCTGCGCGAATACGCGTACAACGAGAATCGCTACAAGGTGCTGACCAAGACCAACCCGGAGGAGGCAGAACGGCTCATGCAGATGGCACAGGAGACTGTTGACCGGCGTTGGGCAACGTACGAGCACCTGGCGAAGCAGGAGCCTGGCGAATTCGAACAGGCGAGCTAGGCCGTCGTTTTGCCCGGAGCGCGAGCACAAAAAAAGGCGGGTCCGTGAGGACCCGCCTTTCGTTCCAAACTAGTGCTAGCTTAGATGGCTACGATGTTCTCAGCCTGCGGGCCTTTCTGGCCAGCTGTTACTGTGAACTCGACCTTCTGGCCTTCGGCCAGCGTCTTGAATCCGTCGCCTGAAATATTGCTGAAATGAGCAAATACATCGGGACCTGATTCCTGCTCGATGAAGCCAAAGCCTTTGGCTTCGTTGAACCATTTTACTGTTCCGGTTGTTCTGGACATAGTCTTTTCCTATTTAATCAATTTTGATGTGGCCCGTTAACCTGGGCCGGGTCGCGAGAAGAGATGTTGGTACTTATGAATTAACAGGACGGAGACTTTTCTAAGGAACTTCGAAATGGAATACACAAATATCAGCCGATCGTTCTAGCTGCGGGCAGTATAGTGCGCCTTTGTGACAAATCAATGAATTTCGACACTTTTTTTGGGATTTGTGTCTCATTACCGGGCCAAATGAGCGCCCCGGTGCAAGGATGATAGTATCGCGAAAGTCATCTACCTGGGGTATCTGGATGGAAATCAGCAACACGGAGAGTATTCCCGGCCGACGAATCGTTGAATTCTTCGGCGTCGTATCGGGAAACACGGTTCGAGCAAAGCACATTGGGCGTGACATCATGGCCGGCCTCAAGAACGTGGTGGGTGGGGAACTCAAGGGTTATACCGAGCTCCTGCAGGACTCCCGCAAAGAGGCGACCGACCGTATGCTCGAGCAGGCGCAGTCGATGGGGGCCAACGCGGTCGTCAACGTCCGCTTTGCGACGAGCTCCATTTCACAGGGAGCAGCCGAGCTGTTCGCCTATGGGACGGCCGTGCGAGTCGAATGATATGGACGGTAACACTGTCGAAAGCATCAGCCTGTTCATGAATTTCGGCTTTCCGCTGTTACTGCTAATGCTGGCGTATTTCATTGGCAGCATGATCGAGCGGAAGCACTTTCGAAATATCCGCCGTCGCGAAGAGGATAACGTCGGTTTCCCTGTCGTGTCCTTCGACACCATGCCCGATGACTGGAATGCCTCGGAATCGACCCTGGTCGCGGGCAGCATCGTCGTATCACTCGATTACTTTAAGCGAGTCATAGCCGGTCTTCGTGCCCTGGTTGGCGGTCGCGTCAAAACCTACGAGCCGCTGCTCGATCGGGCACGCCGCGAGGCGCTGCTGCGCATGACCGAGGCGGCTCGCGAGCAGGGATATGACGCCGTCTTCAATGTGCGGCTGGAGACCTCACGACTGGCCAATGCGCGCGGCGATGGCAAGGGCATAGCGGGCGTCGAGATGCTCGCGTTCGGGACCGCCGTGAAATTCGCGTCGCGCTTCGCCAGTAGACCGTGAACAGGTAGTTTGTGAGATTCAATCCCAAACTACCCAGGGAGGGAGTCAATGTCAGCGACACGCATCCGCTCGTCGAGGCGGGGACGCTGGTTGTTGGCCTGACCGCAATATTCATCGTCATCGCGCTGGCGCTGGTCTTCATTATTGAGATCGCGCTTTACTTTGTCCCGGTTGAGAAAGAGGCTGAGTTCTTCGAAGACTGGTTGCCCGAGGACCTTGTCACCGTATCTCCGAGGGATGAACGGCTCCAGAAGACGCAGTTGCTGGTGGACCGTCTCGCATTTCACTGGCAGGACGCACCCTACGAGTTTCGCGTGGAGATCGACGATGCTCCTGTGGCCAACGCGATGGCGCTGCCGGGCGGGCTGATCATCGTGACCGAAGGCCTGCTGGACCAGGTGGAGTCCGAAAACGAACTGGCGTTCGTGCTCGGACATGAGCTTGGCCACTTCAAGAACCGCGATCATCTGCGCGCCCTTGGCCGCGGGATCGTGCTCACGCTGTTCTTCTCCGTAGCGACAGGCAGCGACGTATCCGGCCTGAGTATCAAAGTGACCGACCTTGCGTTGCGTGGGTTCAGTCGTGAACAGGAGTCCGAGGCTGACGAGTTCGCGCTTGCGCTCGTCTACACGCACTACGGCCACGTCGACGAGGCGTGGCGACTGTTCCAGCGCTGGGACGAAGAAGACGATTCGCTTCTCGATGTTGTGTCATACCTGTCGACACATCCCGCTGCCGACGATCGAATTGAAGAGCTGGAGGAACAAGCTGACCGCGAACGCTGGCCCGTCGAAGGTCCAACGACGGCCCTCGAATGGAGATCAGAATGAACTACCGACTTCTCCCCCTGTTGATCGCTACAGTCACCCTGCTATCAGCCGAGGAATTGAAAGCCGATGACAAACGCGGATTTGCCGTCAATTTCGGCGTCGGTACCAGTGAAATCAGCGACGAGGACGGCGACGACACTTTCAACGGTAGTGCGTTCGCTTACAGCTTTGGTGTTGAGTATCGCTTCAACGAGAATTTTGCGCTTGGGGCAGGCATTTTTTCTCTCGGAACCGCTGACGACGACTTTGGCGGGACGGAAACAGAAATCGAAGTCAGAGGCGGCGATTTCGTTATGCGATTAATCGTGCCGGCGGGCGATTCAGTCGAGATCTTCGGGCTGTTTGGCGGAGCGTGGTATACGGCGGACCTCGAGCCCGGCGGTAGTAACGGGCCGTTTGGTGACACTGCTGTCGAATTCGGGCTTGGGTTGGACATTGGCAGCGGACCGCTTTCGTTTCGACTTGCCGGTCGCTACTTCGACGGTTCGAAGGACGAGGCCGGGGCGCTCATTTCTGCCGGATTCAATTACCGCTTCTAGTCCTTGCATTTGCACACTCGACTCATAGAAAAAGCCCCGCCACATTGCTGCGGCGGGGCCGAGCCATTGCATAAGTCCTGCGGGGGAACAGGGGGCTTATTTCGTCTTAAGGCTCAAGTAAGTAAACGCCAATCTTGTAGGCCGTGAACACGTTGGTGTCCACATCGTATTTACCGCGCGCGTGCATCGAACGCGCTGCTGTGGCGCCGTCGAGGCTCGTACTCAGGTCATTGACGAAGTCAGTGAAGTCCGAATACATGCGCAGGCTGTCAGGCGACTTGATGTAGAACGCCATGCGGTCGGTCTCGTGCGGCACAATCGTCGTATTCGAATCCAGCGTGGTCAGATCGATGAGCACAGGACCCTGCTTGATGTGATGCCGGACGTCGATGTCCTCGTTGGCATTGTCGAGCAACAGGCCGTCCGGGCCGATGCTTACAAACGGCGCGACCGTACCCTTGGCACCCCAGCCTATTCCCAACGCGCTGCGGACATCAGTGAAGTCGATGACTGTGCGTCCAAAGAAGTCAGGCGGTGCTGCACCGAACGCGTTCGGGTAGCCCTTCGCGACGATCGGTTTGCCCGAGGCAAATGCCGCAAGCGTCAGGTTACCGGTCGCGACTTCGTAGTTATCCGGGTCGGCGTCCTCGTCCGGCGAAGCACCCGTTCCTGTGAAGTCGAAAATGCCTACGCGACGGCGATCGATGCCGTGCAAGGTAATATCGGTCTGGCCCGGCATGACGGTATTAACGATTCCGGTCAGGCGCGTCATATGCATCCTGACGGCACCCTCCGTGGCATCGAACAGGACCTGGGGCGCAGTCGCGTCAGTGCTTGGCGTCGGCTGCGAACCGCGAATCGTGACACGCTGGCCAATCGAGATGGCATCAATGCTCAGGTCGCTCTGGCGATGGCCGTCGCGGAAGACTTTTGTTTCCGGTCCAATCTCGACGACAACATCGTCATGGAAATGCGCACGGCGATCTGCAGGTATGATCGTGGCGCCGCGAACTGTCAGGAAATTTCCGTCGCGCTTGATGACGTTGCCGACAACGGCGTCGCGATTGAAACCTGGAACACTGGAGCCAGCAAGGACTATGTTGGCCGTGAACTCGTGGTTGGCGACGTTCAGTGTGCCACCTGCGACAGTCGGTGTGCCCTGGCCGGCGGCGTTGAGTGCACGGAGCCCATCGACACCTGTGAACAGCTCTTCGTTAACTTCGAATTCGGTCTCATCAGTCACGTGAACGCGTACCCGCCCAAAATCGCCAACCCGGTCATGGAACGGACGAATCGCGACGGTGTACGTCATTGAGTCTTCGCTGACACTGACCAGCGGTCCACGTACGCGGATGTCTTTCTCATCGACCGGTGCAACTTCGGCAATGATGAATTGCTCCGACAAAGCGTCCGCAGGTGTTGGCACGATATCCACCTCATGCGAGGCAGCGAGATCAAAATCGAGTTGCAGGAGCGCGGCGCGTCCTTTGCTTATGCGCAGCTGGTGCCTGTTCGACAGGTGAATCTTGAGTTCAGTCTGCGTCAGTTCTTCGCCTTTCATATTCTTGACGACGGCTTCCTTCGACTCATCTCCATCTTCGACAAAGACCTCGGCATTTGTGTAGTCGAGACGAATCGTTCCGGCAACATAGACCGCAGGGGGAATTGCCGCAGCAGTGACAAGTTCTGTCAGGTCCACGTAGTCGGTGAAGTTAATGCGTGTCGCACGCGGCAACGTCTCGACGATGCGGCCGTTGGCGGTTTCCAGTTCCAGCGACAGGACATCAACGGTGTAGTTGAGAAAATCTCCGTCCGCATCCGTCAGGGCGACCAGCACCGTCCCGCATTCCGCGTGGGTACTGGGGTCGCCGGGGTCACATGCGGCTGTTGGATCGGAACCCGTTATCTCGTTTGTTCCGCTTCCGCCGCTACAGGCGGTCAATATCAGGGCTACTGAGAGTAGCAATCCTCGGTACGCGAGTTTCATAGCAATCTCCTTGTGCACTTGCGTGTCGGTTCTCAGGAGATAACGGCGCTCCGGCGCATTGGTTGACGCCGAGCGTCAATTCGCTGTTATGTAAATTGGGCATTTTGTCCAGAAAGCAAAAAAATACAGCGACTTAGCTTGTATTCCTTTCCTATCGTGTCAAAATGTTCTCCCGTAATGACGAATCCGTCCGACACCACAACGACTACGGGAATCCGCCACCGCAAACCACGTGCGGGGGAACGCACCCGCGGCGCCGTCGATGCCATGCAAACCAAGATTGCGGTTGGCATCCAGAATCTCGATCCGGCCTGCTACGGCGAGCAGCTACAGTCCATCGTTGATGAATTGCCCGATGCGGCAGGTGCTGACGCTGCCTTTATCGCGATGATCGATGAAGACGGCAGGGCGATAGAATCCGTCTTCTCATCGGGTAGCGGTTTCGCTCAGTGCAGTCCGGGCATGCTGGCCAACGAAAAACTCGAAGACTGGCCATGGCTGAAGAAGCGCCTCGGCCATCTTCGTGTTGTCGAGGTCGCGGATACGATGAGCGGTCCGAAGGCAGCGAGGGACGATCTCGAGCGCCTGAATGAGCTGCACATTGGCGCCGCGCTGATGATCGGCTTCTCGGTACACGGGGAAATTGCCGGCTTTCTTGGAATCGCGGATGAACGTCCGGTCGAGAGTTGGGACGCGAACCTGCACCTGCTCATGAAGTTGTTCGGCTCTTCTCTTGCGGTCGGGCTCGAACGTGTGCGCGACAAGGAGATTCTCGACGAACTCCAGGAACGCAACTCGCTGGTCGCGATGACGGCGAATGACGGAATCTGGGACTTCGACGGTGACTCCAAACGCATCAATCTCTCGCGTCGCTGGAAGACGATGCTCGGCTACGATCCCGATGACGAAGATGTGATGCTCGACTGGTACAACCTCGTTCATCCTGACGACATTGCTCGCGTGCAAACGCGCATGCGCGAGCATCTCGAAGGCAAGATTCCGTTCTTCGAATCCGTGCATCGCATGAAGCACCAGAGCGGCGACTGGCGCTGGATGAAGAGTCGCGCGAAGGGCATCCTCGACGACAACGGCCGTTTGTTGCGGCTGCTCGGTGTTGAGGTCGACATCACCGAGCGCAAACTCTACGAAGACGCATTATTCCGCGAGAAGGAAAGCGCACAAATTACCCTGCAGTCGATCGGTGACGGCGTAATCACCACCGATGCCGCATGCAATGTGGAGTATGTGAACCCGGTGGCCGAGGAGCTGACCGGTTGGAAGGTTGATGACGCGAGCGGCAGACCCATCGATGAAATATTCCGCGGTTTCCACGAAGAGACCTGCGAGCCGCTCGAGAATCCGCTGGCAGTATCAATTCGTCGCGATCGCGCGATCAAGTCGGTGCGCCCGACGCTGCTCATTCGCCGCGATGGTAACGAGCTGTATATTGAAAGTACGGCATCGCCGATTCGTGATGGCAAAGGCAGTGTCACGGGTGGCGTGCTTGTTTTTCATGACGTTTCCGAGTCGCGCGATCTCAATCGACGTCTCAGTTATCACGCGAGCCACGACATTCTTACGGGTCTCGTCAACCGCGCCGAATTTGAGAATCGCGTGGAGCGCGCCCTGAAGAGCGCGAAAGCGCGCGAAACGTCCTATGCGCTGCTCTATCTCGATCTCGACCAGTTCAAGATCGTCAACGATTCCTGCGGGCACAGCGCAGGCGACGCATTGCTCGGCCAGCTCGGCACGCTATTGAAGTCCAAGATTCGCTGGCGTGACACGCTGGCGCGCCTGGGCGGCGATGAATTCGGCGTGCTCCTTGAAAGCTGCAGTCTCGACGAAGCCATGAATACGGCGGAGACGCTGCGTATGGCTATTGGTGAGTACAAATTCGTGTGGGAAGAGCGGACCTTCCGTCTTGGTGTGAGCATCGGAGTCGTGCCGATCACAGCGGATAACGAAGATGTTGCGGCACTATTGACCGCGGCCGACAGCGCTTGTGCTGCGGCGAAAGAGGCGGGCCGCAATCGCATTCACAGCTTCCAGGAAAACGACATCGACCTGATGCGTCGTCGTCGCGAGATGCAATGGGCGGCTCGTATCAACAATGCGCTCGAGGAGAACCGCTTCGAGCTGTTCCGCCAGACCATCCTGCCGTTGCAGGCCGAGGAAGAGGGCGCCCACTACGAAATCCTGCTGCGCATGCGGGACGAGAACGGTGGCATTATTTCGCCGGGACTGTTCATCGAGGCGGCGGAGCGCTACGGGATAACGCCGAGTATCGATCGCTGGGTGATTCGCAGCGCGTTTCGCTGGCTGGTGTCAGAGGCCGACGAACGCGAGCGATTGTCGCTGTGTTCGATCAATCTGTCGGGCCAAAGTTTTAGCGACGAAAAGTTCCTGCCTTTCGTCATTGACCAGTTCCAGATGAGCGGCATCGACGCAACGAAGATATGCTTCGAGATTACGGAGACAGCCGCTATCGCAAGTTATTCGCAGGCGAATCGCTTCATCAATGCGCTCAAAGAGCTCGGTTGCAAGTTTGCGCTCGATGACTTCGGTACGGGTCTTTCGTCATTCGGCTACCTGAAGCACTTCCCCGTTGATTTCCTCAAGATTGACGGTTCGTTCGTCAAGGAAATCCTGCACGATCCGATCGACCGCGAGATGGTTCGATCGATTAACGAGATCGGTCACCTGACCGGCAAGCAGACCATCGCCGAGTTTGCAGAGAACGAAGAAATCATCACGATGTTGCGTGGCATGGGCATCGACTACGCGCAGGGCTATGGCGTGTCCGAACCGAAGCGCGTGACCCGCGCTGTCGCGTAGGAGCGGCCATTGGCCGCGATTAATCGATTCTAAATAACATCGACAAATCCGCGGCTTCGACATTCTTGGTCAAAGCGCCCGTCGAGATGTAGTCCACGCCGGTCTCGGCAATGTCCCGAATCGTCGCAAGGGTTACATTGCCCGAAGCTTCGAGCTCTGCCGCGACATAGCCGTATTCCCGGTTTGTCTCAACGGCCTTCTTCAAATCGTCAATCGAGAAATTGTCCAGCAAGATGCGTTGGGCGCCGGCGTCCAATGCCTCCAGGAGTTCCTCGTGATTCTCGACTTCGACTTCGATCAAAACGTCGGTACCCAGATCGCCTGCAGCGCGCAGCGCAGCCGTGATACCACCCGCGGACTTGATGTGATTTTCCTTGATCAGGATTGCATCGAACAAGCCGGTGCGGTGATTGAGCCCGCCACCGCAGGTCACGGCGTACTTTTGTGCGAGCCGCAAGCCGGGAATTGTCTTGCGCGTATCGAGGACCCTGGCCTTGGTACCAGCGACAGCTTCGACGTAGGCGGCTGTGATTGTTGCTGTCGACGAGAGCGTTTGCAGGAAATTCAGCGCGGTTCGCTCGCCGGTCAGTAATGTGCGAGCGGGGCCAACCAATTTGCAGATGATGTCATCGGCTTCCGCACGGCCGCCGTCGCCGATGTACCAGTCGATGATGATGTTCTCATCGAGTTGCCGAAAAACCTCATTGACCCAGTCCTCGCCGCAAACGACTAGCGACTCGCGAGCGATGATCTGCGCGCCCACAACGGCATCGCCGTCCACGAGGGACGCCGTAAGGTCACCGGCCCCGACGTCCTCGGCAAGTGCTGCCGCGACGCCAGGGCCGATAGAGGCTTGCGTATTGTCTGGCAGCAAGTGTTCTTAAATTGCCCAGCCGTGGCCGGCACCAACCATGCTCATGATCATCGGAATGGACATCAGCGTGTTCGAGCGCGACGCGAGGAATGCCGTGTTCTTGGCTTTCGCGACCTGCTCCGCCGATGCTTCGACCATGCCAAGCACCTTCTTCTGGTTTGGCCAGATCAGGACCCAGACATTGAACAACATGACTGTGCCGAGCCAGGCGCCGACGCCGATCGTCATCGCGTACTGGTTAACCGGGTCCGTGTTCAGACCGAGCATGAATGCATTGTGCAGTTGACCTTTGTGCAACAGGAATGCTGCGCCGGTCAGCCATGTGGCAAGCGCGCCCCAGCGGAACCAGGCCAGCGCGCGCGGGGCAACGTACTTGGATATTCCGGCGGGCCCGGGACCATCTTCATCACTGGCCGCTTCACCCAGCGCTGGAACCTGCACGAAGTTGAAGTAATACAGCAGGCCGATCCAGGTAATGCCGGATAATACGTGCAGCCAGATCGTAATCGACTGCGAAATCATACCAGCCACCATATGATTGCCTTTCGTGGCAAACATAATAATGACCGCAAGGACGACGCCACCGATGATCGTGCCGCCAATAGTCTTCAGGGGATTCATTGTTTGTTTCTCCGGGTTGTGTGATTTCTTGATAGTTTCCGGATGGTTATCGGGAATCTAGCCCCCACCAGGCTGCGGCCATTATAGAGATTGCATTCACGAAAGGCGAAAAATGTCGGTACAATCGCCGCTTCGCGTGGAGGATAGATATGCGAATTTTATTCATTCTGTTGATGGCGCTGCTCCTGGCGGGCTGCAGCGCACTTGCGGTCGGCGGGTCAGCGGGTGGCTATCAGCAGAGTAGCGACCGGTCGGCCAGTATCGTGTCGGCGGATAATGCGATTACGGCAGCGATTCAGGCTGAATTCGCCGCGGATTCGCTTGTCGGAGGTTTTAATCTCGGCGTTCGTACCTATAAAGGTGCGGTTACGTTGTCGGGCTCGGTCAGCAGCCTTGCAGCTCGGGAACAGGCGGTGAGACTGGCCAGGAACACAGATGGTGTCGTCGCGGTCACCAACCAGATTAATATCGAGGACTAAGATCAATGAGTGTCAAAGAACGTATTGAGGAGCAACTCGGGTCACATGATGTGTTGCTGTACATGAAGGGATCGCCCGATTTTCCGCAGTGCGGATTCTCCGGGCAGACCGTTGCCGCGCTTAACGCGATCGGCAAGCCGTACGCATTCGTGAATATTTTTGAGGATCCGGAAATTCGCGAAGGCTTGAAAGAGTATTCCAACTGGCCGACGTTTCCGCAGCTCTACGTCAAAGGTGAGCTTATCGGCGGTTGCGATATTGTCATTGAGATGTACAACTCCGGCGAACTGAAGGAACTGCTCGACGCGGAGTAGGAGTTCGGGGTCAGTTACCTAACTCTTCTGGAGTTAGGTAACTGACCCCGAACTCTCGGGGCGGCCTCGTACAGCCGTCAAGGTTGCGGCGGGGCGTTTCGCAGCGTTATTTCGAAGATCTCGCGGTAACGATTCACAACATCACAGAACAGATCGGCGGTCATCTCGGCGTCGTAGGATGCCGAGTGCGCCTGCGTCTCGTCCCATCCCAGTCCTGCGGCAATACAGGCGCGCGCGAGCACCGTCTGTCCATAGGCCACGCCACACAGCGTCGCCGTGTCGAAACAGGAAAATGGATGGAATGGGTTGCGTTTGATCGCCGAACGTTCAACCGCCTCATTCAGGAAACCGAGATCGAAGTGAGCGTTGTGGCCGACGAGTACAGCACGTGAACAGCGGTTCTCACGCACGGCCCGGCGGACCTCCCGAAAGGTGCGCTGCAGCGCGTCACGCTCATCGATCGCGGGCCGCAGCGGATGATGCGGGTCGATACCATTCACGGCGAGCGACGCTTCTTCCATGTTGGCGCCTTCAAACGGCTTGACGTGATAGCGAATGGTCTCGTCGCGTTTCAGGAAACCGTCGGCATCAACCTCAATGAGCACGGCGGCGATCTCGAGGAGGGCATCGGTCTTGCAGTTGAAGCCGCCGGTCTCAACGTCCACAACGACGGGCAGGAAACCGCGAAAACGGTCCGCCATTCTGATTTCATCGGTCACTTATCGTTCAGCCTTGAACAGGTTCGCGTCGAGGATGGCGCTCATCGTGTAGCGGACGCCGAAGCCGGTGAACTTCGAAGCGATGTGGCCGAGGCCGCCTTCGTTGTCGCCTGCGCCAAGGTCCATATGAACCCAGGGCACATCGTTCTCGATGAACTCGGCCAGGAAACTCGCGGCGAGAATATGATCGCCATTGCCCTTCGGCGAACACTGCAGGAAATCGGCCGTGTCACTTTTCAGGTCTTCCATAAATTCCTTGCCGATCGGGAATGGCCAGACTCGTTCACCGCTGATGCGGCCGACTCGTTTGAGCGCAGGATGCAGCTCGCTTCGATTGGAGAAAACGCCAGAGTACCTCGTCGTCAAGGCACGAATACAGCTGCCCGTCAGCGTCGCAAAGTCAAATATGATGCCGGGCTTTTCGCGGCTCGTGAGCACGAGTGTGTCGGCCAGCGCCATGCGACCCTCTGCGTCCGTATGCACGGTCTGGATGGTCTTGCCGTTGGCGGCCGTGACCACGTCCTGGGACTTGTAGGCATTCGGCCCCGTGCGGTTTTCGGTGATGGCTAGCCAGCAATCGACGGCAATCGGAAGCTCCAGCGCACTGATCGCAAGGAACGTGCCCAACGCGACGGCGCTGCCCTGCATGTCACCGTGCATGTCGAGCATGAATTCGAACGGTTTCAGGTTGGTGCCGCCGGTATCGAAAATGATGCCCTTGCCGACGAGGCTCAGGTCGGCTGTTGCCGATTTTGCCGCAGGGCGATAACGCAGACGCACGATACTCGCGCTGTCATTGTCATTTCCCTGTGCCACGGCCAGGAAGGCGCCGCAACCCAGCTTCTCGAGTTCCCGGGTGCCGAATCGCTTGTATTGCCACCCATGCTCCTTCGCCAGGCTTTGAGCGACTTTGGCCAAACCAATGGCATCAAGGAAGTTGGGGGGCTGGGCCGTCAACCAGCGCGCAAGGTTGTTGCCTTTGGCCTCGGCTTCCGCGCGCCTCGTGTCGATTTTCTCGGCCAGGCCCAATATCCGGATGCTCCCGATCTTGACCGGATCGGGCTTACTCTTGTAGGCGGGCATTGCGAATGCCCCGGCGAGCGCAGCGGCCAGGACGCTGCTGACGAGCTCTGCCTGCTTGTCCTCGCTGAAGCCGACAGCGCAAATACCGAGGCTGCCCGCTTTTTGGGCCGCGGCCGCGGCGACGAGCTTGCGGCCGAGCGTAAGTTGCTCGAACTTGTCGCTATCTGCGGCGATCGTGCCGCCAATAACCAGAGTTTGCTTGTTATTGGGCAGGCGAGTCGTCAAAGCGGGCGTCCCGTCAGCTGCATGCTTGCGGAAAACCGCCTGCATTTTTGATCCCTGAGGGAGCTTTCCAAAATCGGCCTTGGACGGCTTGGCCGGTAGTATCAAAAGTAACTGATCGACGGACTCGAGCGCCTTGGCGTCAACACGGCCAAGTTTTTGAAAAACACGAACATCGCGCGTGTCGGGTAGCAGGTTTTGCATCGGTGAATTGTCCCCCTCGGAAGCTTGACCCTTGCAGCACAAACACCGAATATGTCGCCCCCATATGCGACCCGATCAGCCCGTGCAAGAATGCGGGCATCCTAGCAGGACGCATCACGTAATTCACGCGCAGCGCAGCGGAACCTGGACAAAGGCCGGGCGGACAAAATATGAGCAGTTTCAATCCCTTCGACGACATCGACCCGACCGAGACCAGCGAGTGGCTGGAGTCTATTGATTCGGTCTTGTCGCAACATGGCCCGGAACGGGCTCACTTCCTGCTGAACCAGATGATCGACTTCGCACGTCGCTCTGGCGCGTACCTGCCGTACAGCCCGAATACCGCGTATCTGAACACGATCAGCAAACGTCGTGAGCCCGAATACCCGGGGGATCGTTCGCTCGAACGTCGCATCAAGGCGTACAGCCGCTGGAACGCGATGGCCATGGTGGTCAATGCCAATCGTGTCAATACCGAGTACGGCGGCCATATCTCGAGTTACGCCTCGTCGGCGACGTTGTACGAAGTCGGCTTTAACCATTTCTGGCGTGGTGCGACTGACGACCAGGAGGGCGACCTCGTCTTTATCCAGGGACATTCGGCGCCCGGTATCTATTCGCGAGCGTTTCTGGAGGGCCGGCTGACGGAGCAGCACCTGGACCGGTTCCGCAAGGAAGTCGGTGGTGGCGGCCTGTCTTCGTATCCGCACCCGTGGCTCATGCCCGATTTCTGGCAGTTCCCGACGGTATCGATGGGCCTCGGTCCCATGATGGCGATCTACCAGGCGCGCTTCATGCGTTACATGGAGCATCGCGGGATGATCGAGCCCAGCGATCGCAAGGTCTGGGCTTTCCTGGGCGACGGTGAGATGGACGAACCGGAATCGATGGGCGCGATCACGATGCCGGTGCGTGAAGGACTCGACAACCTGGTATTCGTCGTCAACTGCAACTTGCAGCGCCTCGACGGGCCCGTGCGCGGCAACGGCAAGATCATCCAGGAACTCGAGGCGGCATTTGGCGGCGCCGGCTGGAACGTCATCAAGGTAATCTGGGGATCGCGCTGGGATCCATTACTGGCCGAAGATCAATCGGGCCGCCTGCGCCAGGTCATGGAAGAAACCGTCGACGGCGAGTACCAGAAGATCAAGTCAATGGACGGCAAGTATGTCCGTGACACGTTCTTTGCCAAATACCCCGAAACGGCCGAGCTGGTTGCCAATATGTCCGATGACGACATCTGGCGCCTGAATCGAGGTGGGCATGACCCGCTCAAAGTGCACGCGGCCTACGATGCAGCGACGAAGCACAAGGGCGGACCGACTATCATCCTCGCCAAGACGATCAAGGGCTATGGTATGGGTACAGCTGGTGAAGGCCAGAATACGGCACATCAGCAGAAGAAGATGGATCTCGAAGAGATCCGGGCTTTCCGCGATCGATTCAATATTCCCGTCAGCGACGATCAGATCGGTGACAAGGTGCCGTACTACAAGCCGGAACCCGGCAGCGAGGAACACGAGTACCTGATGGAGCGCCGTGAGGCACTGGGTGGCTTCTTGCCGCAGCGACGCGCCAGATCGAAGTCACTGCCGGTGCCGCCACTTGAGACATTCAAGACACAACTCGATGGTACGGGCGAGCGCGAAGCATCGACGACCATGGCTTTCGTGCGCATGCTCACCGCGCTGACGCGCGACAAGCAGATTGGCAAGCACATCGTGCCGATCGTCCCCGACGAGGCACGCACCTTCGGCATGGAAGGCATGTTCCGCCAGATCGGTATCTACGCCTCGAAGGGCCAACTCTATGAGCCTCAGGATTCGGGTGAACTCATGTATTACCGCGAGGACAAGAGCGGCCAGATTCTCGAAGAGGGAATCAACGAAGGCGGCGCTCTGTGTTCATGGATCGCGGCGGGTACTTCGTACTCGAACCACGACGTTCCGATGGTGCCGTTCTATATTTACTACTCGATGTTCGGTTTCCAGCGAGTCGGTGACTTCATCTGGGCCGGCGGCGATATGCAGTCACGTGGGTTCCTGATCGGCGGTACTGCCGGACGCACGACTCTGGCGGGCGAGGGGCTGCAACACCAGGACGGCCATAGCCTGGTTACGGCATCGACCGTACCGAACTGTCATTCCTACGATCCTACTTACGCCTACGAGCTTGCCGTGATCGTTCAGGATGGCCTGCGCCGGATGATCGGCGAACAGGAAGATGTCTTCTACTACATCACGTGCATGAATGAGAATTACGCGCATCCGCCGATGCCTGCGGGCGTCGAGGACGGCATCCTGCGCGGCATGTACCTGCTGGACGTCAACGAAAGCCCGGGCAAGATTCGTGTACAGCTTATGGGTTCGGGCACGATTCTGCGTGAGGTTCTCGGGGCCGCCGAACTCCTCATGGACGACTTTGGCATTCCTGCCGATGTCTGGTCCGTAACCAGCTTTAATGAACTGCGTCGCGATGCGCTCGAGGTCGAGCGCTGGAATCACCTGCACCCGGATGAACCGCAGCGCCAGTCATACGTCGAGAAATGTTTCGGGGATCGGCCTGGTCCCTACATTGCGGCGACCGACTACATGAAGATTGTCTCAGACCAGATCCAGGGATGGGTGCCCGGCAATTTCTATTCGCTTGGAACCGACGGCTACGGCCGCAGTGATGCGCGCAAAGCTCTGCGCGAGCATTTCGAGGTTGATCGCCGCTTCATCGCCGTTACCGCACTGACTGCGCTGGCGGAAGATGGCGCGCTGGACAAGAAGACAGTCAGCGAGGCGATCGAGAAATACGGCATCGATCCGGATCGCCCCGATCCTGTGACCCTGTAACCGGAGGACCGCACGTGGCGAAAACAATCGACATAGTGGTCCCCGACCTTGGCGACTTCGAGAACGTCGAAGTTATCGAGGTACTGGTTGGGGCAGGGGACAGCGTAGAGCGCGAAGACGGGCTCGTCACCGTGGAAACCGACAAGGCGTCCATGGACATCCCGGCGCCCGAGAACGGCGTTATCGAAAAGCTGACACTGAGCGTCGGCGACACGGTATCGACGGGCGACGTGATCGGTCAGCTCTCGATGGAAGTCAGCGACACGGTCGTTATCGCGCCCGGGATTGCATCGGCACCGACGGGCGATACGACCGTGATGGCGACACCTGCTGGCGGGAAGGTGAGATCCGGTGGTAAGCAGACGCTGGTCGTGCCCGATCTCGGCGACTTCTCAGACGTTGAGGTCATCGAGGTTCACATCTCGGAAGGTTCCAGCGTGGACGTCGAGGATCCGCTGGTCACCCTGGAAACAGACAAGGCAGCGATGGACGTTCCCGCCGTGGTGGCTGGCACAATCGACTCGGTTCTTGTCAAGGTTGGTGACACGGTGTCGGAAGGCACGTCGATCGCCCTGATCGATGCGGTGGCGTCCGCGGCTCCTGCACCCGAGCCGGCACCGGCGCAAAGCGCCGCCGAACCCACCAAACCGGCTCCAGAGACACCGGCTGTGCAGGCGCCGCCGCAGCCGGCACCTGCGGGCGGGCTCCCACAGATCGACGAGGCCGGCTTCTCGAAGGCCCATGCGAGCCCGTCGGTACGCAAGCTGGCGCGCGAACTCGGGGTCAATCTCGTCCAGGTCAAAGGATCGGGGCTCAAGAGCCGCATCCTGCATGACGACGTCAAAGCTTTCGTCAAGGCAATACTGACGGGGCAGGCCGCGGCGCCGGCGGGCGCAGCACTGCCGAAGACACCGGTTGTCGATTTCGCGAAGTTTGGCGAGATCGACGTCCAGCCGTTAACGCGTATCCAGAAGATTTCCGGGCCGCGCTTGCAGGCGAGCTGGATCAACCTGCCGCACGTTACGCAGCACGACCTGGCCGATATCACAGCGCTCGAGGAACGGCGGCAGGAACTCAAGGGCCCGGCCAGGGAGCGCGGTATCGGCCTGACACCGCTCGCATTCATCATGAAAGCCTGCGTCGCTGCGTTACAGGAATTTCCGAAAGTGAACTCGTCATTGTCAGAGGACGGTGAAAGCCTCGTCTACAAGAAGTACATGCACCTCGGGTTCGCAGCCGATACGGACCAGGGTCTGATGGTTCCGGTCATTCGCGACGCCGACAAGAAGGACGTCTACGAGCTTGCCCAGGAACTCGGCGAGCTCTCGGCTCTTGCGCGCGAGGGCAAACTCAAGGCCGACCAGCTACAGGGCGCGTGTTTCACGATCTCGAGCCTGGGCGGCATCGGCGGCACCGCGTTCACACCAATCGTGAATGCTCCCGAAGTGGCAATCCTCGGTGTGTCGCGGTCCTCAATGCAGCCGGTCTGGAACGGCTCGGAATTTGAACCGCGCCTGATGTTGCCGCTGTCGTTCTCCTACGATCACCGTGTCATCGATGGTGCCCAGGCCGTGCGCTTCACAACGCTCCTGAACGAGAAGCTGGCCGACGTCGATTCGCTTCTGCGGGCGATACCCTAGTGACCGTGCAACTCAAGATTCCGGACCTTGGCGATTTCGAGGCTGTCGAAATCATCGAGGTACTTGTGTCTCCGGGTGACGTGGTCGCTGTTGAGGATTCATTGATCACGCTCGAGACGGACAAGGCATCAATGGATATTCCGGCGGAAAAAGCCGGCAAGGTCGTCAGTATCGATGTCGGCGTGGGCGATCGTGTTTCTACGGGTGATGCCTTTGCAACGATCGAAGCCGCTGCCGAGAAACCAGTGGATCAGGCGGCAGAAGAAGTGCCGGTCGAGGCCATCGAGGAAACGCGCAAGATGTCCGTGCCGGAAATCGTGGCGGCAACGAAACCGGCCGGTGACGCGACCCACAGCGCTCAACTGGTAGTGATCGGGGCGGGGCCGGGCGGCTATACCGCTGCGTTCCGTGCCGCCGACCTGGGTATGGAAGTGATTCTGATCGAACGCTGGCCAGTATTGGGGGGCGTCTGTCTGAACGTGGGCTGCATCCCCTCTAAAGCATTGCTGCACGCAGCGAAAGTTATCGATGAAGCCGCGGCCATGGCGGATCACGGTGTCGTGTTCGGCGAGCCGAAAATCGAAGCCGAGAAGCTCCGGGACTGGAAAGACGAAGTTATCGGCAAGCTAACCGGCGGCCTCACGACAATGGCCAGGCAGCGCAAAGTCACAGTGCTCACCGGCGTCGCGAAATTCGAGTCTGCAAATCGACTGCGCCTCGACAATGACGAAACGGTCGACTTCGAGAAGTGCATCATCGCCGCGGGTTCAAAGCCTATGATGCTGCCGAACCTGCCGGACGATCCTCGCATCGTGGATTCGACGGGTGCCCTCGAGATCGCGCCCATTCCCAGGCGCCTGCTCGTTGTCGGTGGCGGAATCATCGGTCTGGAAATGGCCTGCGTTTACAGCGCGCTGGGGACCGATGTTAGCGTGGTCGAGCTCATGGACCAGTTGATGCCGGGAACTGACAAAGACCTGTTGCGACCGTTTACGAAGATCGTCAAGGATCGCTACGAGGCGATCATGTTGAAGACGAAGGTAACGGGCATGCGCGCCACGGTGCCGGGCATCGAGGTCACATTCGAAGGCGACAAAGCACCGTCGGTCGGTGTGTACGATCGCGTGCTCGTGGCAATTGGTCGTCGCGCAAACGGCGACACACTGGATGCCGAGAAGGCCGGAGTGCACGTCGACGAGCGCGGCATTATCGAAGTGGACAAGCAAATGCGCACCAACGTGCCGCACATTTTTGCGATCGGCGATTTGGCCGGCGGACCGATGCTGGCTCACAAGGCGACTCACGAAGCAAAGGTCGCCGCCGAGGTGGCATTCGGGGAAAAGAGCTACTTCGATGCCCGTACGATCCCTTCCGTAGCCTACACCGATCCCGAAGTGGCATGGGTAGGTCTGACCGAGACCGAAGCGAAGGAGCAGGGCATCGAATACGAGAAAGCGCAGTTCCCGTGGGCCGCGAGCGGCCGCGCGCTGTCGCTGGGCCGCCCGGAAGGGTTCACCAAGCTGTTATTCGATCCACAAACGGACCGGGTTCTGGGTGGCGCGATCGTTGGACCGAGTGCCGGAGATCTCATTGCCGAGATCGGTCTCGCGATCGAAATGGGCTCGGATGCGACGGACATCAGCCTGACCATTCACCCGCACCCAACCTTGTCGGAGACCGTCGCGTTCTCGGCAGAGGCATTCGAGGGTACGCTGACCGATCTCTATATGCCGAAGAAGCGCAAGGGCTAGCTAGTTACTGCGCGCGCCGCTGGCTGGCCTCGTCGATCACGTCGTGGGCGGCGTCGGTAATCTCGTTGGGCTGGTGCTCAAACAGCAGTACGGATTCGGCAACATCGATTGCTTCGCCGTAGTTCCCCACATACAGGTAGGCGTTCGCCAGCAGAATGCGGCTCGCCTGGTCATGTGGCGCCGCGTCCGCCGCAGCCTCGAGATAGTCGATCGCGTCGAGCGTGTCGTTGCCCTTGGCCAGATAAGCAAAACCCATGAGCGAATTGAGTTCGGGCGTCGCGTCAGAGATCGTCAGCGCACTCTCGAGCGACTGAATCAAACGAGAGGCATACCAGGCTCTCGCCTTCCCGTCGTGAGCCGTGGACGTCCGCTGCGCCCAGTATTGCGCGTAGTCCATCCAGATGTCGAAGTCCCACGCCATCAGATTGATCGCTTTATCAAAGTGCTCGTTCGCGCCTTCAGCATCCCCGCGGAATCCGAGCACCCGGCCGAGTCCCGCTTCGCCCTGGGCACGAAGGTTTTCGTCTACAAGCACAGCGTTGAACCATTGCTCGGCTCCGTAGATGTTCTCGAACCGCAATGCCATCCGGGCAAGTGCCAGCTGTGTCTCGGCCTTGCTCAACTGCCGGGAGCGCGTCAGGAAGCCTGACAATGCCGTATTCGCGGGTGCGCTGCGGCTGCGGAATTCTCTCTCGAGAAAATACTTGAGCAACGCGTCTTCGAGTTCGTCGGCCTGCAGGCTAAATGCCTGCTCAAATGCAGGAACCGGCAACATTCCCGCGGAGACGCGACGTGCGTAATCCTGGAGCATGCCGGGAATCGCCTGCTCGTTGCCGGGAAGGCTGTACAGGTAATGCACCAGGAGCCAGGACTGCGCGTAGAACAGGGCGCCTTCCGTTTCGTCGAGGGCGGATACGTCGGTAACTTCCAGGGTTTGCCGGAGTGGCGGCCAGGCTGAGAAGCTCAGTGCGGCAAGGTGTTTCTCGGGAGCCAGCCCGTACTCAAACGCCTGGTCGCGGAGCCTCGAGTGAGACAGGTACTCGGCGTTGCCTTCCTCGTACCAGCGCGGATAGCGAATCCGCCCGCTCTGCTTGTTCAGGAAGTGCGCGTACTCGTGCAGGATCACCTGGATACCGGACGCCTGTTGGCTGTCTTCGATCAGGATGGCGTTCTCGCGCAGGTTCGAAAAGAAAAAACCCGCGGAGTAAGCGGGCGCGCCAATGGCCACATAGTCATCGTGATTGTCGACGGCCACGATGACCGTGCGCATATCTGCGTCCGCACCCGTCGCGTTGCCGCCGCCCAACGACGAGCGCATGATCTCAAGGTGCCGCAACAGCTCAGTCGTGCGTTCTTCGCCGAGTACGCTCTTGATACGGAAGTTCTCGCTACTCACCTGGCGCCATTCGCGTTCGTCGAGCGTCGGCTCGGCCTGGCCTGTCCCTAAGCAGGCGAGACAAACCGCGATCAACAGCAGGCGAGGCCGCCACTGTCGGGTCAAGTTCGTTTTCGCGAGTAGTACCATTTCTCCACCAGGTAAAGAACGATGCCAATTGCGAGCAGTACCGATACCTTCTTCCAGTCGTCTACCTTGGACTGGGCGACGAGCCAGACACAGACCCCGAGCGCGACAACCGGTATGGCGTAGCCTCCGGGCAGGCGCCAGGCCTGTTCCCGCGCCTCCGGTGACGCGTTCTTGCGTATGACGGGTAATGCGCCGATACAGATAATATAGCCGAGCAGGCGCACCACCGAGCTACCGATTGCCAGGTCGACGAAATTGCTCGACAAACCGAGCACCAGCGCCATCGCACCCATCACGAGAATCGACCGATCCGGCGTAGAATACTTCTCGTTAATGTGCGCAAACCATTGAGGTAGAAGGCGATTCTCAGCCAGCGAGAAGATCAGGCGAGGGGCGGCCAGCATCGAGCCGGCGAGGTTGCCGCCGATCGAGAACACGGCAGCAAGCGTGATAATTATCGCGCCTGTCGGCCCAGCCAGCGCCCGGCCGACATCGACGAGCGTTGCGTCGGCATAGTCGTCAGCAGAGATTACCGAGATGAAGACGAGCACGATCAGGAAATACAGCAGGCCAGTGCCAAGGACGGTCCTGACGAGCGCGATGGGTACCGTGCGTTTGGGACTACGAGTCTCGCCCGCCGTAACCCCGATGGTCTCGAAGCCCACGTAGGCGTAAATCAACAGCAGAGTGGTACCGCCGATATTGTCGATGTGGAAGTTGCCTCCCGGAATCAGCGTCTCGCCGGTAACGTGCTGCAGGCCGAGCAGGACCAGCAAAATGAGTGGCACGACTTTCAGGATGGTCAGCACGCTCATCGTCCGCACGCCATCCTTGACGCCAAGCACGTTGGCCCAGGTGAGTCCGACAGTCACAATCGTGATAATCGCTGCGCGCGCGGGGCCGCCGGCGAACAGATCGGACAATGAAGCGAGGTACAGCGCCATGACATTGGCATTCGCCGCAAATGCCGTCATGCGGGCGAGAAAAATCAGCCATCCTGTGCTGAACCCAACGACCGGACCGAACGCATCGCCCGCATACAGAACCGGCCCACCCGTCTTCTCGTAGTAGCTTGCCAGCTCGGCGAACGTCAAAACGACTGACAGGAACAGGACACCGACTACGAGAAACAGCCAGGGACTGAAGAGCCCGGCGCTGACTGCGACTTTTCCCGGCAATGCAAAAATGCCGGCCCCGATTACGGAATTCAGCACCAGGAATGCCGCACCAAAGAAACCGATATCCCGCCTGAGGCGGGCGTCTGGGCTCATATTATTGATCTCGGATGCCTGAACAACTCAGTTGATACTATCAGACGAACAGGCGTTTCAGACGTTGCCGAGTTTCCTGCCGAGGACGTGATCGAGGCTTAGCTTTCCTGCGCCCGCAAACACGAGCGGGAACAGCATCGCCATGAACAACAGCGGGACGCGGTAGTTGCCGAAGCCATTGTCCGTTATTGCGTAGCCCTTCCAGAGTTCAGCAAGGCTGTTCCATTCCGCAGGCCAGTGCACGCCGAGAATCGCCACGATTGTCAGGACGATCAGGCTGAATGCCCAGAATCGAGTGAACAGCCCCAGGAGCAGGCACGCCGCACCCAGGATCTCCGTCCAAGTGGCCAGGAACCAGCTGATCTCCACCGGAATGACGTTGAACGGAAACGGGAAATTATCCTGCACGTTCGCGAACCAGTTCGACCCGTTCAGCTTCATAAAGCCGGCCTTGCCGAACTCCCAGGCCATGAGCAGGCGGATCGGCAGCAGGGCGAGCCATGCACCGGCCGGGTCCAGGACATCGACAATACGGTTTCGCAAACTGATGAGAGCGTTCATTCGATACTCCTTCAGGCTGGTGCACGCGTGCCGGAGAGAATCTCCAGTTGCCGCATCTCCAGCAGGGCGTCCGCACCATGTGCAACCAATGCATCGGCGTCGGGGTAGTCGATCTTTTTAGCGAGCGCGCGTATTAGCTGCTCGCCGGTCAGATTGTCTTCATTGAACTCAATGGCATCGAGCAACGTAGCCGTGACGGCATTCAGTTCAAGGAACCCGACCTCGCCATCGCCGCCGCGGTAAAGCGCCAGGTACACCGGGTGATCTTCGGGTTCCGCGGGCATGAAGTCGGGCGAAATCCGGTGTACGGCATAGTGATAGGCGTACGACCAGGCGAGCGACGACTTCACCGGGATATTGGCCAGCAGGTCGCCGTTCCGATCGACGCCCGAGAGATCGGTTTCTTCCTCGGAGACTGACAGGGCAAGCTCCGCGTATTCGTAATGTGCGAGTTCGAGCAGGAACGGGTAATCGTCGTCCGCAGAGTCGAATTCGTTTTGCAGGTAGCCGAGAAACTCTTCGGGAAGCTGCAGAAAATAGGGCGTCTGGGCCTGGTGGTGCTGCATGAAGCCGCGCGTAAAACGACGCCATTGATCGTCGCTATGGATCTTCCGCAGCACCGGGAAGAACGTTCCCAACAGGTTGTACAGATTGTTGAAGAACAGGCTGCGATAGATTTCCATGCGCCGTGTTTCGATGCCTTCAGGCGCTGCGACGTTCTCGGGGTCACGGATGTGCGCGGCGAACGCGTATTGCTTGTCCTTGAATGCCTGCGAGTCAGCCATTGGCCGCTTTCCGTCCTGCGGACTCGATCTGCATCTGCTTGATGCGGCGGACCTCGTCCAGAAGTTCGTCCATTGACGGGAAATTGAAATCGCGCTCCAGCAGTGTCGGAACCGGACCGAACACGCTGTAGGCCTCTTCGAGCAGTGCCCAGGCCTGCGCGTCCACGGGGGTCCCGTGAGTATCAATTCGCAGATCCTCATCCTCGACAAAGTGGCCGGCGAGATGGAAGTACTGGATGCGTTCCGCTGGCATTGCGTTCAGGAATTCGCTGGCATCGTAACGATGGTTAATGCTGTTAACGACAATATTGTTGATGTCGAGCATCAGGTCGCAGTCCGCCTCTTCCAGGACGGCCAGCAGGAATTCGCGTTCGCTCATCGATGTATCGATCGGCGCATAGAAGCTGACGTTCTCCAGCGCCATGCGCTGTTCGAGGATGTCCTGAACACGCCTCACTCGAGCTGCGACGTAATGCACGGCTTCCTCGGTAAACGGAATCGGCATCAGGTCATAGAGCTGACCATCGTCGCCGCAGTAACTCAGGTGCTCCGAGTACATGCGAATCTGGTGCTCCGCCATGAAGTCCTTGATATCGCGGACCAATTGTTCGTTCAGCGGTGATGGCGCGCCTATCGACAGCGACAGGCCGTGAATCACGAACGGGTAACGCTCGGTAAAGAAACGCAGCTTCTTGCCCAGTTTGCCGCCAACATGAATCCAGTTCTCGGGCGCAACTTCCATGAAATCCACGTCCGTCGGCGGATTGGCCATGAGCTGGTCGGCCAGCGGGCGGCGCAGCCCGAGACCAGCGCCCTGAACCGGATACTTCGATGTTCTTTTGTGTGGCTGGTCGCTCATGCTGTCCCCGTAAAGCGTTATCAGATCAGACCTGGTCCGCTACCTATTTATTACAAAGTCGCCGCAGGCGTTCCAGGTATTTGTGTTCGTCGGGCGGTTGGTTCCGGCTCTGTGCCTCCCAGAGCGTCTCGGCAAGGCACTCTATCATCTCGTGCTCGGCCGCATGAACGTCGCCCTTGTTCGCCGCCACAGCCTGGTAGACCGCGGCAATGCCGGCAGGTCGATTGGTGGATACCTGTTCACGGATGCCCAAGTGAAGTCCCATATGGAGAAACGGGTTCGCCTGGCCGCCGTCCGGCGTGAAGTCGCGCTCCAGGTCGTCGCTGTTTACCTCGGAGTGGTATTCCGGGTGCATCTCGATGACATCAGCAATTTGCGTTTCGAGCGGCGATAGCGGTCGCTTATCGCAGCGCTTTCGCCATGCGTCGGCGTACATTTTGCGCAGTTCCGTGCGGTCCTGGCCGAAGATCATGGCAACTCCTTTTTCGTGTGCTCACACCATTGCTCTATCGGGCACTCGCCGCACAACGGCTTGCGGGCCTTACAGACGTAACGTCCGTGGAGGATCAGCCAGTGGTGAGCATTCTTCTTGAATTCGTCAGGTGTTAAGCGGACGAGCCGCTTCTCGACCTCGAGCGGTGTCTTGCCTTTGGCGATGCCGGTACGGTTCGACACGCGGAAGATATGCGTATCAACGGCAATCGTCGGCTCGCCAAAAGCTGTATTCAGGACGACATTCGCCGTCTTGCGGCCGACCCCCGGCAGTGCTTCGAGCTCCTCGCGCGTACGCGGGACCTCGCCGCCATGATTCTCGATGAGGATACGACAGGTCTTGATGATGTTTTCGGCTTTGCTGTTGAACAGGCCAATCGTACGAATGTAAGGCTTCAATCCGCTCACACCCAGCTCGAGGATCGCCCCGGGCGTACAGGCTACCGGGTAGAGTTTCTTCGTCGCCTTGTTGACGCTGATGTCTGTCGCCTGCGCCGAGAGAATGACAGCAATCAGTAATTCGAATGGACTCGCGTACTCAAGCTCCGTCGTCGGCGCCGGCATACGCGCGCGTAGCGTACTGAAGATTGCAGTGCGTTTATTCCTGTTCATCGAATCAACGGTTAAGCAATCGACCATGCCGTGGCAGCGCATCGCCCTTGCGCTCACGTCGGCGCCCGTCGATCCAGTTCTTCGCGGCAATCGCAAGCGCAAGGCTGAAAAACGCCCCGGGCGGCAGGATCGCGAGCAGCCAGCCCAACGCGACCAGCTCACGGAACGCTCCGATCGCCATGAGCAGCAGGGCGAAGCCGGTACCCATGACGAGGCCATCGATGATGCTGGCACCGACAGGATTTCGTGACGCGAAGACCTCGGCGCGGGCGACGATCGCGCAGTTGGTGACGATGAGTGGAATGAAGATACCCAGTGAACGGTCGAGCGCCGGAAACCAGGCTTTGAAGATAAGTTCGGTACAGGTGACGAGGCTGGCGATAATCAAAACGTAGATCGGAATGCGAATTTCGCGACTTATCCAGCGTCGAGTCGACGAGACGAGTGCATTCGACACGGTCATAACAGACAACGTGGCGATGCCGAGTCCAAGGCCGTTCACGAATGTCGTCGTTACAGCCAGCAACGGACACAGACCGAGCAGTTGTACGAGTCCCGGGTTCTCATACCAAAGGCCGTTCTTGAATCGATCGAGCAGCGACGGATTACTCATTCGCTCACCTTATCCTGGTCATCCGCGGCGGCTGCAAAAACCGCTGCTTGGTTAGTGTTGAAGTAGACAAGGGTTTCCTTGATAGCCTTGATGACCGCCCTCGGAGTTACCGATGCGCCGGTGAGTTGGTCGAACTCCCCTCCGTCGCGCTTTATCTTCCATCCGCTCGTCAGGGGGGCGGCGAGCGAACGACCATCGAACTGCTTTACCCAGTCGGACTTCGTCGACTCGATACGATCACCAAGCCCCGGCGTCTCGCGATGTTCGAGTACTTCGACGCCAGTCACTGTGCCCGCAATATCGACGCCCACCAGCAGACGTATGGCACCGGCATAGCCATCGCGGGCGCTGACAACAAACAGGGCAGCGACCGGCGTATCGCCCGAGTAGACGCGGTAGATCACCGCATCCGGTGAACCGGGCAGATCGTGCGGAGCAGGAATCGTCACTCGCGACTCGCTGACGCCACTGTCGAAAAATAGTCCGGCCAACGCAGGTTGCAGGCTCTGTTCGAGCCAGGCCTGTTCATTTGCAGCGATACGTTCGCGGGTCACCTGGTAGGTCATCGCCACCAGTGACGTACATACGGCTGCGATGGCGGCAAGCGTGACGCCACTCTTGAGGACGCGGGAGCTAGCCATTGGCTTCACTCTCCTCGTCATGGCCGACAATGTGCGGTCGCGTCAGGTAGTCGATCGCCGGTACGGCCATGTTCATTATGAGCACTGCAAACGCAACGCCGTCGGCGTAGCTGCCCCAGCGACGAATGCACCAGATCAGGAAACCGATGCCGATGCCGTAGATCAGGCGACCCTTCGGGCTCGTCGCCGCTGACACAGGGTCCGTCGCGATGAAGAACGCACAAAGGATTGTCGCCCCGGCAAACAGGTGGAAACCCGGGCTCGGGTTGGTTCCGGGGCCGAGCAGCCACATGATGGTTGCCGGAACCAGGATGCCCAGCCCGACGCCCACCGGAATCTGCCAGCGGATGATCTTCTTGATCAAGAGCCAGAAACCGCCGAAGGCCAGGAAGTTGCCGATCCACTCCCAGCCGCGGCCGCCAAAGTCGCCCATGATCGGGTTGGCGCGTATCTCGGTCACGGTCGCCAGGTTGTTGAGGCCGGATTTCATAACATCGAGGGGCGTGGCGCGACTGACAGCGTCGATACCCAGTGTGTCCGGCAGGATTCCGGTCAGGGTGTAAGTGAGCGCCTCGACAATCGTCAGGTACTGGTAGTCAATATCGCCCATGCGTGGCGCGACCCACAGGTTCAGGTGCATCGGGAACGCGACGAGAATGACGACATAGCCCGCCATGGCCGGATTGAAGATATTGAAGCCAAGCCCGCCATAGAGATGTTTCGCGACGACTACGCCGAACAGCGCGCCGGTTGCGGTCACCCACCACGGCGTCAACGACGGCACCGCGAACGCAAGCAACGCAGCGGTGACGAGCGCGCTGTAATCGGAAAGCGCGGCTTCAGCCGGGCGGCCGCGTAGCCACATGACAAACGCTTCGCCGGCGATCGCGAATATTCCGGCGACGAGCAGGTTGAAGATGAACCCCGGTCCGAAGTACCAGACATGCGCCAGGGCAGCGGGAACGAGCGCGGCGAGAACCTGCAGCATCATGGACGCGACATTGGTCCTCGGCGACCAGTGCGGCGCGTCGTGGCGCTCGAACCTCACTCGGAGCCCCCTTCATTGTCTTTCTGTTTGCGTTTCAGGATCTCGGCGATAGCCGCGGGCCCTGCGGCCCTGGCCGATTCCTTTTGCCTGGCGAGTTCGGCTTCGCGTTCCTGCTGCTCGCGCTCCAGGCGTTCATTGCGTGCCTCGAAGCGTTGCCTGGCTCGTTCGGCACGCGCTTTCTCATCGGCGAGTTCCCGCATTCGTCCTTTCGCCATGCGAAAGTCGGCCGTTAATGGAATGTGGCTCGGGCAGACCAGGTCACAGCAGCCGCACTCAATGCAATCGATCAGTCCGAACTCCCGCAGTTTCTTTTCGTCATCCGCGCACGTGTACCAGAAGAGCTGTTGCGGCAGGAGTTGTACCGGGCAAACTGCCGCGCAATCGCCGCAGCGAATGCAGGGCAGTTCATCGCCGACGAAGGGGGTTTCGGCCAATACCAATACGCAATTACTTGCCTTGACCAGCGGCACTTCATCGGTCGTGACGGACTTGCCGGTCATCGGCCCGCCGATCACGAGGTGTTTGGCACGGTCCGTGTAACCCCCGGCATACGTGACCGCCTCTTCGATTGTTGTACCGATGCGTGCCCGCACATTGATCGGCGCCGCCACGCCGTCCCCCGTGATTGTCGTTATCCGGGAGATCAGCGGTTCGCCTCGCAGGATCCAGTCGGCAACTGCGGCCGCCGTTCCGACGTTTTGCACGAGACAGCCGACATCGGTCGGCAGGCCGCCACTTGGCACCTCCCGATTGGTGACGAGTTGCACGAGCTGATCCTCGCCGCCGGAGGGATAGATCGTTGGCACCTGTTTGAGAACGATGCGATCATCGTCAAGCTCGGCGAGAACCTCGCCAAGTCGTGCGATCGCGGCCGGTTTGTCACTCTCGACAGCCACGTAGCAGGTGCTAATCTGCAGCGCATGCATGAGAATTTGTGCGCCGTTCAGGATTGCCGGGGCGCGTTCGCGCATGAGTACGTCATCGCAACTGATGTAGGGTTCGCATTCGACACCGTTCAGGATCAGGTACTCGGTCTCGCAGGTCCGCGCCTGCATCAATTTCTGCGCGGTAGGAAATACCGCTCCGCCAAGACCAACGATGCCGCCGTCGAGTATTCGCAATAGTAGATCAGCCGGCGCGAGCGCCCGATAGTCGTCAACCGGGGTTCCGGCGATCGGTTCGTCTTTGCCGTCGCACTCGATGATGATGCACGGGGCCTTGTCCCCCCGGCGCCTGGACACCGGCCACTGCTCGATGGCGACTACCGTACCCGAAGATGACGCGTGTACGGGGGCTCCCATCTCGCCGTCGGGTTCGGCCACGAGCTGTCCCTTGAGAACGTGGTCGCCTATTCCGACAACGGGTTGTGCGGGTTCGCCGACATGCTGCTCTATCGGCAAGATGAGTTGCGCAGGAACGGGTACGTCCTTGATTGGCTCGGCGGTCGACGCTTCCTTGTGGGCTGGCAGCCGCAGGCCACCATGGAGTTTGCCAAGATCATAGGTAGGCGCGCTCACGACAAGGGGCTCATCGTGATGCAATCGACGGGACAGGGCGCCACGCAGAGTTCGCAACCCGTGCACTCGCTGGCGATAACTGTGTGCATGAACTGGTGCGCGCCGACAATGGCGTCGACCGGACACGCGTTGCGGCAATGGTAGCAACCGATGCACGCGGGCTCGTCGATAACGGCGACTGCCGGTACGACGCTTTCCGCCAGGGGAATAACTTCTCGGCCAAGCAGTCGAGCAAGCCGCCGAATCGTATCCTCACCGCCAGGGGGACAGAGGTTGATTGCAGCGGATCCATCGACCACTGCGGCAGCATAGGGCCGGCACCCGGGATAGCCGCACTGGGCGCACTGAGTTTGCGGCAGCAGTTCATTGACCTGCTCCACGAGATCACCGTCATTCGCCGGCAGCCGCTGCTGGGCGTAACTCAACGCCACGCCGGCAACGAGCGCAATCAGGGCGATTATGATGACAGCCGGCCACATACGACGCCGTCAGGGCCTGGCCATGCCGGAGAAGCCCATGAATGCCAGCGACATGATGCCGGCCGTCATAAGGGCGATAGCGGTACCGCGAAAGGGTGCCGGAATATCGGCGGCATCGAGCCTCTCCCGAATCGCGGCGAACATCACCAGTACGAGCGCAAATCCGGCCGAGGCTCCGAATCCGTAGAAGACGGACTGCACGAAACCCTTGGATTGCTGGATATTGAGCAACGCCACGCCGAGTACTGCACAGTTTGTGGCGATCAGAGGAATATAGATTCCGAGTACCTGGTCGAGCATCGGGCTCATGCGCCTGACCATGATCTCGGTGAACTGGACGCTGGCGGCGATCACGAGAATAAACGCGACCGTTCGCAAGTACTCAATATCGAGTGGCACGAGCACGTATGCGTGCAGCAGGTAGGCCGTTGCTGAAGAGAGCGTCAGTACGAACGCCGTGGCGAGCGACATGCCCATGGCCGCCTCGAGGTTCCGTGAGACGCCAAGAAACGGGCACAGGCCCAGGAATCGCACCAATACGAAATTGTTGACCAGTACCGTGCTGATCAGAATGACGAAGAGCTCAGTCATCACTCTAGTTTACGGATTACCTGACGCGCTTGCTTTGCGGATTACTTAACGCGCATGCCCGGTTTTGCACCGTCGTCAGGCGACAGCAGGAAGATATCCTCTCCGCCCGGTCCTGCAGCCAGCACCATCCCTTCCGAGACGCCAAAACGCATCTTGCGTGGCGCAAGATTGGCGACCACGATCACATGACGGCCCACGAGGCTGTCTGCGTCATACGCCGCTTTTATGCCGGCGAATACCTGGCGCTGACTGTCGCCGACGTCGAGAGTGAGTGCCAGCAGTTTGTCGGCGCCCTCGACCGGCTCGGCCTTTTCGATTCGGGCGATCCGCAGGTCAACTTTCATGAAGTCGTCGATGCTGATGAAATCGTCGTCTTTGTCGGTTTCGGTCACGGGCGTACTCTCTTTTGACTGCTCTACGATGCGTTCTACCTGGGCAGCTTCAACACGCGTAAGCAATGGTTTGAACTTGGGCAGGGTTGTGCCTAGCAGCGGCGAACTTGCGTCCTGCCACTGCCAGCTGTCCTCATTCAGAAATGCCTGCGCGTCTTTCGCTACAACTGGGAGGACGGGCGAAAGATAAATCATCAGGCTCCGAAACATATTAATGCCCTGAGTGCACACGAGCTGCACGAGCTCCTGCTGGTCCTCATCCTTGGCAAGGACCCAGGGCTTCCAGGTATCGATGTACTGATTGGCAGCGTCGGCAAGCCCCATGATCAGGCGCATCGCCTTGGAGAATTCGCGGGCCTCGTAATGTGCCGCGATCTGCTCTGACGCCTTGGCGAAGACATCGTAAAACAGGTCCTTGTCCTGCAATTCATCCGCAAGCCTGCCGTCGAAGCGCTTGCTGATGAAACCTGAGCAGCGACTCGCGATGTTCACGAGCTTGCCAACGAGATCCGAATTTACACGCGCAACGAAGTCCTCGAGGTTGAGGTCGATATCCTCGATCGTCGGCCCCAGCTTCGCTGCGTAGTAATAACGCAGGAACTCGGGATTCAGGTTGTCGAGATAGGTGCGCGCCTTGATGAAGGTGCCACGCGATTTCGACATCTTCTGGCCATCAACCGTCAGGAAGCCGTGGGCGTAGACGCTGGTCGGTGTGCGGAATCCAGCGCCTGCAAGTACGGCGGGCCAGAACAGCGTATGGAAATACATGATGTCCTTGCCGATGAAGTGGTACAGCTCGGCCTGGCTGTCCGTGCCCCAGTAGTCGTCGAACTCCAGCCCGTCGGTTCGATCGCACAGGTGCTTGAAGCTCGCCATGTATCCGACCGGCGCGTCCAGCCAGACATAGAAGTACTTGTCTTTAGTTCCCGGAATCCGGAATCCGAAGTAGGGCGCATCTCGGGAAATGTCCCAGTCCTGCAAGCCGGCTTCAAACCACTCGTCGAGCTTGGCGACGACGTTCTTGTCGAGTTTGGCTACCTGCATCCAGTCACGCAGGCGCTCTTCGTACTCGCCGAGCTTGAAGAAATAGTGCTCAGATTCGCGTTTGACCGGTGTTGTTCCCGATAGCACCGACACGGGGTCGATCAGATCTTCAGGCGCATAAGTTGCACCACACACTTCACAGGCATCGCCGTACTGATCTTCACTCTTGCAGCGCGGGCAGGTGCCCTTGACGAAGCGATCAGGCAGGAACATCCCTTCTTTCTCGTCGTAGGACTGCTCAATCGTCCGTGTATAGATGTCGCCGCTTTCATGCAGGGCCTTAAAGATCTGGCCAACAATCGCTTCATTCTCGGGCGAGTGCGTCGTATGGAAATTATCGAACTCAATGCCAAAATCATCAAAATCGCGGATGAACTCTTTCGAATAGCCCGCCGTCAGCTCTTCGGGTGTGATTCCCAGTTCGCGGGCCTTCAGCATGATGGGCGTACCGTGCGCATCCGATGCACACACGTAGATGCAGTCATGCCCGCGTAATCTCTGGAAGCGCACCCAGATATCGGTCTGGATGTACTCCACGAGATGGCCCATGTGCGGGGAGCCGTTCACATAGGGAAGGGCGCTCGTCACGAGGATTTTTCGGGGGCTGTCTGACATGGGGCGCGATTATGCCAGTATTTGCATCAGGAATCGCGGCGGATCGCCGCTCGTACGAGCGGACGGTGGCCGCGATTACTCCATGTCTCTGACTTCTTCGAACTTGTGCTTGTTGTTGGCCTGCAGGTAGGCCTCTTTGCCTGAGACCCAGCCCTTTTCGACGAGGTCCATGAGAGCCTTGTCCATGGGTTGCATCCCAATGCCACCGCCGCTCTGGATGGCCGTCTCGAGCTGGTCGAGTTTGCCCTGGCGAACAAGGTTTGCAACGGCGGGCGTGTTAATCATGATCTCGAGCGCAGCAGCTCGACCCGGGCGGTGAATCGTCGGCAGCAGCTGCTGCGATACGACGCCGCGCAACGACGTCGAGATCATCGTGCGAATGTGCGACTGCTTGTCCGCCGGGAACGAGTTGATGATTCGATCGACAGTCTGGGCTGCACCATTCGTGTGCAGCGTACCCATGACGAGAATGCCCATCTCAGCCGCCGTGACGGCGATACTGATCGTCTCGAGATCGCGCATTTCGCCGACCAGGATGACGTCGGGATCTTCGCGCATTGCCGAGTGCAGTGCCTCGGCAAAACTTGGACTGTGGACGCCAACCTCGCGTTGGCTGATGAGGCATCCTTGCGCCTTGTGCACAAACTCGATCGGGTCTTCAATCGTCAGGATATGGCCTTTCATATTCCTGTTTATCGAGTCGATCATCGCCGCGAGCGTCGTGGACTTGCCGGAACCCGTTTTTCCCGTGACGAGAATCATGCCTTGCGTGTGCTTGCAGAGCTGATGTACGACCTTCGGCATGTTGAGTTCATCCAGCGTCAACGCTTTCGAGGGAATCGCGCGGAAGATCGCGCCTATGCCGTTCAAATGCCGAAACATGTTGACACGAAAACGCGACACCTCGGGAATTTCGTAGGCGAAATCCGCCGCATCGACTTCCTCGAAGGTTCTCTTCGCCGCGCCATCCATGATCTCGAACACGGCTTCCTGAACGACTTCCGTGGTCAGTTGTTCATTCATCAGTGTGCCCAGGGTGCCATTGATCCGCGCACGCACAGGGTCGCCCGAGATGAAGTGCAAATCGGAGGCGTTTTGCTTGAGTGCTTCCTCGAGGTAACGGTCTATTTTCATACGATCACACCTTGGACTGATCGCCGATGTCGAGGAGCGGAACGAGGTCGGTATCCGTCACGAAGCGAGTGAATTTCTTCTTTTCGTTCGCGAACCGGATAGCATCGTCAGGATCAATTTCCTTCGCGTTGATTGCATCCAGCAGGGCCTGGTCCATGATCTGCATGCCAAGGTCTTTGCCGGTTTGCAGTTGTGACGGGATCTGGTGCGTCTGGTCGGTCGTGATCAGCTTCGCAATGGCGCGATTATTGACGAGTATTTCCAGGACGGCCCGGCGCCCGCGGCCATCCGGTGTTTTGACGAGTACCTGCGTCACAACGGCCTTGAGACTCATTGCCAGGAAGCCCTTGGTTTGCTCTCGAAGTTCCCCGGGGAGGGCGTCGATGATCCTGTCGATTGTCTTGACGGCACCGGTCGTATGCAGCGTGCCCAAGACAAGGTGACCGGTTTCTGCCGCGGTCATCGCCATCGAAATCGTCTCGGCGTCACGCAGCTCGCCGACCAGGATGACATCCGGGTCTTCGCGCATCGCCGAGCGCACGCCATCGGCGAAACTCACGACATGCGTACCCACTTCACGCTGGATAATCTGGCACTGCTTGCTCGGATGGACGAATTCGATGGGGTCTTCAAGGCTGACGATATTGAGATTGCGTGACTCGTTGAGGTAGTCGATCATCGCCGCAAGCGTCGTCGACTTACCGGTACCGGTACTGCCCGTAACGAGCACCATGCCCTGGTGGTAGTCGCAGAATTTCTTTAGCACAGGTGGAACGTTAAGCGCGTCCAGCTTCGGCACGTCGCCCGGGATATGACGAAAGACAGCGCCCATGCCGGTTGCCTTCCTGAATACGTTGACACGAAAGCGTCCGCTTTCTTCCCCTACGTAGGAAAAGTCGAGGTCGTGTCCCGCGTGCAGGCGTTCTTTCTGCTTGTTGGTCAGGATTTCGAGCAGGTAGGTCTCGAGTTCCGAGTCGGATAATTCGCGAAACTTGATCGGCATCAGGTCGCCGTTCATCCGCAACATCGGCGGTACGCCGACAGCCAGGTGGACGTCGGAGCAGCCTTGAGCGAGGCCGAGTTTCAGGAATGCATCAATGCGTGCCATGTCTGGACTCAGAGTGTAACGGTATCGAGTGCGTCTGTAAGCTCTTCCATCGACTGGTAGCGCTTGGTCTTATCGACAGACATGGCTTTGATGATGACAGCGGCGACATCATCGGGTAGATCCTCGTTGATATCCTGGGCGCTGGTCGCCTTGCCCTGGACGTGCTGGTACATCACGGACATATGGTCGCCGCGGCTGTAGGGCGGCACGCCCGTGCACATCTCGTACATGATGACGCCGACGCTGTAGACGTCAGCCGTCTCGTCAACTTTCTTGCCAAGGATCTGCTCAGGCGCCATGTATTTCGGCGAGCCAATGACGTAACCGGTCTTCGTCAGCTGCGTGTCGCCGCTACTCGCGGCCGCGGCAACACCGAAGTCCACGATCTTGAGCAGGCCTTCGTCATTGACGAGGATGTTGGCCGGCTTCAGATCGCGGTGGATGACGCCGGCCTGGTGCGCCACGGTCATGCCGGTTGCCATATCGCGAGAGAAGCCCATTGCCTTCTTCAGGTCCATTGGTTTGTTGTCAGGGATCTCGCCGGACAGCGTGTGCGAGGGGAAATATTCCATCGAGATGGCGTAGCAGCCCTGCAGGTTCAGGAAGTCATAGATGCGAATAACGTTGCGGTGCGTGATCTTGCGCGAATAGCGTAGCTCATGCACGAAGCGCTTCATCATCTCTTCGTCGGAGGAAACGTTGGGGTTCAGGAACTTGAGAATGAGTTGCTCGTCGACGACCTCGTCTTCCATCAGCAATACGGTACCGAAGGCGCCTTTACCAATCTTCTCGATGTATTTGTAGCGACCCTCAATGACATCGCCCGGATTGAGTTTCGAAATGTCCAGTACGGGCGCAGCCATAGCGGCGGTTGCAGGTTCGGCCGCTGGCACGATATCGCCATCGCCATCGGCTTGTGCGACGGCACTTTGTTCCTTGGCCTGCGAAAGGAGCTTTTCGAGATCCTCGTTTTCGACCAGCAGCGTCCTGGTGTTCTCGGCGATCTTCTCGGCACGGACATTTTGCTCCATAACCGTCTCGGAGTACTTGGCGTCGATCTCCTGGAGGGCCTTGTCAGCCGCATTGATGATCGTGACTTCTTCCGATTGCTTGATCTTTTTCAGCAGGTTACGAACCGTCTCGGCCTGCGAAGCGTTGGTTAAATGGGAAATCGCCTTGATTGCCTCGAGCTGGATTTCACGCTCGGGGCGTTGCAGCATCGGCAACAGTTTTGCGATGTGAGTGTGGTCGCCGAGCTTGCCGAGGGCGCGGACCAGGACGGTGTCCGTCTTCGGGTCTTGTCCGAGCATCGCCTCCAGTTTAGGCACAACCTTCGTGCTGCCGATCTTGGTGAGTGCGTCTACGGCGCGTTCACGAACCCACCAGTCGGAATCGTCGGTCGCTTTGATCAGATGATCTTCGGCTTCCTCGCTCTTGGTGGCATTGAGGATCTCGATTGCCGTGCGACGAATTTCCTCGTCTTCCTCACTGATCAGCTTGACGACGGAATTGACGACCCTGGGACCTCCGATTTCGGCCAAAGCGTCGCCTGCGCGAGAGCGCACCCACCAGTCGTCATCCTTGATCGCTCCGAGCAGATCCTTGACCGAGTCCTCGTCGCCGATTTCATTCAAAACCTCTACGGCCGCGCGGCGTGAGTATTCTGACTCGTCCTTGAGAGCATTGACGAGATGTTGCACCGTGTCCGGGTGCTTGGCGGCAATCAGGACATCGACGGCCTTACCCTGGACGTCCAGGTCCGGGTCAGTCAGGAGGTTTGCAACCTTGTCAACGTTGATCTTGTCGCCGCGCGTGCCCAGTGCGCTCAGCGCCGCGCTGCGCACCATCTTGTTGGGGTCTTTGAGCTGCGCCTCGATGGCGTTGTTGATTCCGGGCTGGTCAAACCTCGCGAGCAGGTTCATCAGGTGAATCTTGATGACCGGGTCCTTGCCGCCCATCCGCGCGATCAAATCCGGCACCATGTCCGGTTTGATGGTGTCTTCAATGATCCTGAAAATCGCGGCCTTCTCTTTGGGTTCGCAATCGTAAGCGCGCTGCAATAGTTCGTGGACCGAAAGATCCTGTTTGTGAACACGAAGTATCTCGATAAGCGCGGGTTTCGAGACTTCATCGTCTTCAAAGAATTCGAGCAGGGAGTTCGGGTTGTAGTCGGTGCTGCTGGAAAGGGCCCACGCGGTGCCGGACACGACTCGTTCATTGCCATCCGCGAGACCTTCGCGGTACATGTCGAGGTTCTTGTCATTGACGAGCGCGCCGAGGATATCGACGAGGACCATCGTATGCGACTTATCCGACAAGGCGAGCGCATCGATGATCTTGGGCACGGCCTTGCTGCCTGCTTTCTTCAGTTTATCGACGAGTTTCTGCGCGTCGGGGGACGAGGGATCGGGTTCAGCGACGAGCTGCGACAGCACCTGGTCCGAGCGGAATGATGCAAGGAAGCTCATAACCGCATCCCTGCGCCTGACGCATCAATCATCGTGTTCTTCGTCAACAACAAAGCAGATTTCGCTCTTGCCCTAAGCAAAGTCGCGGCATTATGCCACATTGGTCCAAGCACATTGCCCGCCAATGCTGGCTTTCAGCCGATTCCGACCTATACAATGTGGCCCCGTTTCCCCGGCCGTAGCCGGCATTTCCTGGGGAAATTTTACCTAATACGAGCGTGCGAAGTGTGACAGTGTCAACAGAATCAGATCAAGCCAAGTTATTAAATTCCATCGAATTATCCCTGGTCGGGCGCCCGTTGGGTGAGGTCGCGCGTGTGCGCGATGTCGCAGTGTCCGATGCGTCCTTGAACGCCACCATTGAGCTGGGCTTTCCCTGTGAAAGTGCGCATGAGGCAATTCGGAGTGATATCGACGCCGCATTGCGCGAGGCGCAGGGGCTGCAGGCCGGCGAAATCGGGCTGACGACCAAAATTACGCGGCACGGTGTACAGCGCAATCTCAAGCCAATTCCCGGCGTGAAGAACCTGATCGCGGTCGCTTCAGGCAAAGGCGGTGTCGGCAAATCCACGGTAGCCGCTAACCTGGCCCTGGCGTTGTCGGCCGAGGGCGCATCGGTCGGCGTACTGGATGCCGATATCTACGGCCCCAGCCAGCCGCAAATGCTTGGAATCGAAGGCGAGGTTCCCGAATCCCGGGACGGCAAGACCATGCTGCCACTGCGCGCGCACGGGTTGCAGGTCATGTCGATGGGCGCGTTGGTCGATGCCGACCAGCCGATGGTGTGGCGGGGACCTATGGTCACGTCTGCGCTCAACCAGCTCGCGACGCAGACCAATTGGGATGACCTGGACTACCTGATCGTCGATATGCCGCCGGGAACGGGTGATATTCAGCTGACTCTGTCGCAACAGATCCCGGTATCGGGATCAGTGATCGTGACGACACCGCAAAATATCGCGACGATGGATGCCCGCAAGGGACTCGCCATGTTCCGCAAGGTATCCATTCCCGTATTTGGCGTTATCGAGAACATGGCGACCCACATCTGCTCGAAGTGCGGCAATGAGGACGCCATCTTCGGCTCTGGCGGGGCCGAGAAGATCGTCAAGGACTTCGATGTGCGCCTGCTGGGGAGGTTGCCGCTCGATTCACGGATTCGAGAGCAGGCGGACTCGGGCAAACCCACGGTGGTCGCAGAACCCGACTCGCCCATTGCCGCAGCTTACCGCCAGGCTGCCTGGAACCTGTCGGCTGCGCAGGCGGCCGAACGTGTGGATCACAGCGCCAAATTTGGGAACATCGTCGTTGAGGAAGCCAAATGAGTATCAAGTCTGACCTCTGGATCCGCCGCATGGCCGCAGAACAGGGAATGATCGAGCCATTCGAGCCGGGCCAGGTTCGGGAGAATGACGGCGGGAGAATTGTCAGCTACGGCACCTCGAGTTACGGCTACGACGTCAGGTGCTCGGACGAGTTCAAGATCTTCACGAACATCAATTCGGCGATCGTTGACCCAAAGGGTTTCGACGAGACCAGTTTCGTCGACGTGAAGAGCGACGTGTGTGTGATTCCACCAAATTCATTCGCGTTGGCGCGGACGGTCGAGTACTTCCGTATTCCGCGCACTGTGCTGACGATCTGCCTCGGCAAATCGACGTATGCCCGCTGCGGAATTATCGTCAACGTGACGCCGCTCGAGCCGGAGTGGGAAGGGCATGTGACGCTCGAGTTCTCGAATACGACGCCGTTGCCGGCGAAGATCTATGCGAACGAAGGCGTGGCCCAGATGTTGTTCCTGGAGTCGGATGAGCCCTGCGAAACGTCTTACAAGGATCGTGGCGGCAAATACCAGGGCCAGACGGGCGTCACATTACCCAAGGCTTGAGTCGAATCTCAGGCCCTTACCGTGCCCGCCGCGAGCTCATTTCCTGGCCAGGAAGAACACCGGCAGATATAGCGCATAGACCGCGGCGATCAATAGTGGCAGCGAATTGTTGCCGAAGAGATCCATGCCAATGCCGACCAGCGCCGGTCCGATCATCATTCCTGCGCCCCACATACCGGTAAACAAGACGCTGGCGGCGGCCAGGTCTGTGCCACGGAATGTCTGCCCAAGCAGAATTACGCCGAGCGCGTAGATCATTCCCTCCACGCCGCCCAGTGCGAATACGAATATGGGACCGCCGATGCTGCTGGACACGACCTGCGGAAAGATCAGGAACCCGGCTATCGTCGCAACGAGGCAGAACAGGAGTAATCGGTATCGGTGCATATGATCTGCCAGCCAGCCGAGGGGCAACTGCAGCAGGACACCGCCTAACGCGAATGTTGTCAGTAACGACAGGCTGCGAGCTTCTCCGAGACCTATGTGTATGCCGAACAGCGGGAAGAACGTGATGAACGCCTCCATCGCAGCCGCGTAGACGAGGTTGAGAATCATGATGTGCGGAACGAGCCAGAATATTCGGCGGAGACTTACGTGCCCGCCATCGACACCGGCATCGGCGTCATTTCGCAACCAGAACAAGGGCAGGCTGGCCACGGCGACAATGGCGGCGGTGACCAGGAAAGGCAGGAGCCCCTGCGTTCCCGTAATGAGCAATACCAGTGGACCGAGGGCAAATCCCGCGGCGCCTGCCGATCCGTACATGCCGATGATTCTGCCTCGCCAGTTGTCTTCGGCGAGGTCGTTGATCATGGCCTCGCTGGCGGACCACAGCATGGCCGCTGCCCCGCCGAGCAGGAATCGCAATGGGAACCAGGCGTAGATATCCTGGACAAGGCCCAATACGATCAGCGTCCCTGCGGCGAGCAAGGTCGCATAGCGCATTGCACGCGCAGCGCCGGTCCGCAATATCAGCCGCGGCATGATCGGTGCGAGCAGAACGCCGGCGCTGGCCTGGGCGACGACACTCAGGCCGATCATGGTCCTGTTAATACCTTGCGAGTCGAGCACCAACGACAACAGGGGTAACGTCAACCCGTAGACAAGGTTAACGATTACCATTGACGCGATAACCGCCGCCAGGCTCCGTCCGCGATCTTCTGAACCGGTATTGACGATTGCGGGCTCCGATCCTAAGGCGTGGTTCGGTCGCTGATCACTCGTACGACTGTACGAGTGGTTCGTCGGTGATCTCTCCGTCGACCAATGACTTGCCATGTTTGAACACGACGCGTCCCGACCCTACGAGCCCGGCAGCTTCGGGATAGATCTTGTGCTCGATCGTTCGCACGCGCGTTTGTAGTTCGTCGGCCGTTTCTGTTGGGTCGACGCGCAAGCGGCCCTGCAGGATACGCGGCCCACCATCGAGCTCCTCGGTCACGAAGTGTACGGTGCTACCATGCCACTCTTCGCCCGCGTCCAGCGCGCGCTGGTGGGTATCGAGGCCAGGGTACTTGGGTAACAGAGCAGGGTGGATGTTGAGGATCCTGCCTTCGTAGTGATCGACAAACGCAGGGCTCAGAATGCGCATGAAGCCCGCGAGAATGAGCAGGTCCGGCGAAAACCGGTCGAGCTTGTCGATTACCGCCCGGTCGAACGATTCGCGGTCCGGAAAGCTCCCGTGCTCGATACAGGCTGTCGGAATACTGGCCTTTTTGGCCCGCTCGAGCCCGTAGGCGTCCGACTTGTTGCTAAAGACTACGCAGAGGTCGAGATCGAGTTTGCCTGCCGCCACGGCATCGATGAATGCCTGCAGGTTGGTGCCCGACCCGGAGATCAGGATCGCGGTTCGGCAGGCCATCAGACGTACAGCACTTCCTGATTACCCGGAATGATCGTGCCCAGCTGAAAGGCGTGCTCGCCGTGTGCGTTCAGCAGTTCGATGGCCCGGGAAGCGTGGGACGGATTGACAACGACGACCATGCCGACGCCACAATTGAAGGTGCGGCGCATCTCGGCTGTCTCGATATTGCCGTGTCTCTGCAGGAAGTCGAACACCGCACCGTGGTCCCAGGACGTCGTATCAATGGCAGCACTCAGATTGTCGCTTAGCACACGCGGAATATTCTCCGTAATACCGCCGCCGGTGATGTGCGCCAGGCCGTTCACCTTGACCTCTTCCAGAAGTGATAACACCGGCTTAACGTAAATGCGGGTTGGCGCGAGCAGACGTTCGGCAGCGGATTCCCCATCAATCTTCGCATCACCTGCACGATCGAGGACCTTGCGAATCAGTGAGTAGCCATTCGAGTGCGGTCCGCTCGACGCGATCCCGATGATGATGTCGCCCTCGGCGATGTCACTGCCATCGATCAGGTCTGCACGCTCGACTGCACCCACCGTGAATCCCGCAAGATCGTATTCGCCCGGCGCATACATATCGGGCATCTCGGCAGTCTCGCCACCGATCAGCGCAGCGCCCGCCTGCAGGCAGCCGTCGGCAATGCCCGCGATGACATCCGCAGCGACATCATTATCCAGTTTGCCGCAGGCGAAGTAGTCGAGAAAGAACAGGGGCTCCGCGCCCTGGACAAGCACATCGTTGACACACATGGCGACCAGATCGATACCGATCGTGCGGTGTTGATCGAGATGCTGAGCCAGCATGAGCTTGGTGCCCACACCGTCGGTCCCGGATACCAGTACGGGTTCCGTATAGCGGTCGGGCGGCAGCGAGAACAGGCCGCCAAAGCCGCCGATCCCCGCCAGGACTTCCGGGCGTTGGGTGCGCTTGACGAGTGGCTTGATCCGCTCTACAAGTTCATTGCCAGCGTCGATGTCGACGCCGGCATCTTTGTACGTTAGTGGTTTTTTGCTCATTCCGGGGTGGCATACTCTGCGAGGGCGATATAATAGTGCCTAGTGCCAATCGGGGAAACCACCCTTGTGAAATCTCGTAGTTCAAAATTGGTCGGCTGGTGCCGGCGCGCTGTTCTGTTGACGCTGGTGCTTTGCTTGCCGGCTGGTGCCGTTGAGGTACCCACGCTGTTCACGGCCGAAGTGCTTCTTGACAAGGAAGCTGAGAATCCGCGCGCAGATGCTTATGATGCGGCGCTCCGGGAGATTCTGATGCGGGTGTCCGGCTCGGCCATTGCGGAAAATGAAGAGGCCATTGCGGAGTTGTTCCCCGATCCTTCGTCGTATGTCATGCAGTTTCGGCCTGGCGCCGACGACAGCTTATGGGTTTCCTTCGACGGTGAGGCTATTGAGCGGGTCTTGCGCGGCGCCGGGCAGACTTTCTGGGGCTCGGAGCGTCCGCTAACCCTGGTATGGCTGGCCGTCGACTGGGGGCAGGGCACCCGTGAAATCATTGCTGCTGGCGATCCCGAACGCTCGCAGGATGAAGCGCGTTCCATTGACCGAAACCGACTGCTTCGTGAAAGGCTGCTCGAGATCTCGGAGCGTCGTGGTCTGCCGGTCGTTTTTCCGTTGCTCGATACGACGGACCTGCAAAGCGTCACGTTTTCCGATATTTGGGGCGGCTTCGATGAAGCCATTCTCTATGCGTCGGAGCGCTACGACGCGAAATCCATCCTGATCGGTCGCATCCGTCCTTCGTCGGGTCAGCGCAGTCGCTGGACGTATTACTTTGCCGGCGCCCGGTCAGAGCTCAGTGGCGCGCCAGAAGCTGTCGTTGGCCAGGTCGCGGACCTGTTATCTGCTGAATTTGCTGTGGGGGGTGATGCGCCGCTTGAAGCCGTCGTTCTCAATGTGTCGGGCGTGGCGTCCGTCGACGCCTACGGCAGTGTTCAGCAAATCCTCAAGGACATGTCCCTGATCGAGGGCTTCGCATTAAAAGAGGTGGCGGGCGATCGTGTCAGCTATCGGGTGGAAATTCGCGGCGGCGCCGACCGCCTGAGCCGCGCCTTGCGATTCAATGGGCTGGTCGAGCAGGAACCACCCCAGGGACCATCCCAGGACCCATTCCAGGACCCGTCCCAGGACCCATTCCAGGACCCGCCCCAGGACCCACTGCAGGATGCCGATGTTCTTGAGTTCTACTTCAGTCCCTAGAGTGCCGCCGCGATGTCACTGAGCTGGTTACCGAACGCGATCTCACTACTGCGCATGGTATTAGTGGCTCCGATCTTGATCCTGCTCCTCGATGGGCAGTTTGGCTGGGCGCTGCTGCTCTTTTGTATCGCGGGTTTCTCCGATGGACTGGACGGCTATCTCGCAGTGCGCTTCGACTGGAGCACTCGACTGGGTGGCCTGCTGGATCCCACGGCTGACAAGCTGCTGGTCACCGGCTTGTTCGTCACGCTGGCCTGGATGGGGCTTATTCCTGTCTGGCTGGCCGTCATTGTCATTCTTCGTGACGTCGTGATCGTCTCCGGGGCAATCGCCTACAATTTCATCGTGAAGCCCGTGCCTGGCGAGCCGTCGCGTATCAGTAAGCTCAATACGGCACTTCAAATGCTGTTTCTCGTGTTCGTTCTCAGTCACGCGGGTTTCAACTGGCCTGATAAAATCACGCTTACGGTGCTCGGCGCATCGATCCTTGTAACCGTCGTCATCAGTGGCGTCGATTACGTGTGGTCGTGGTCCGGTCGCGCCCTGAAGGGACAATAATATGGATACTGGCCGACGCCTGAACTGGCTCATCGCGATCGCTCTCGTGGGCGGATTGTTCTATTTACTTGCTCCTGTATTGACGCCGTTCGTTGCTGCCGCGTTGCTTGCCTATGTGGGAGACCCGTTGGCGGATCGGCTGCAGAAGCTGAAGATGCCGCGCACGCTCGCGGTTGTTACCGTATTTCTCATAACGTTTGTCGTAATCGCTTTACTGGTCCTGCTGGTCGGGCCGCTGATCGGCGCGCAGGTCAGTGCGTTGTTCGACGCTTTGCCCGAGATTGCTCACCGCGTGGAGCAGGTGTGGCTCCCGACGACAATGGGTTGGCTGAATATCGACGCGGGGACTGACGTTGGTTTTGGGCCATTTCTCGACAAGTACGGCGAAATGTTCGGCAGCTGGAGCGGCAAGGCGTTGCTGTCCGTCAGCAAGTCAGGTGGCGCGCTAGCGGCTGCTGTGCTCAGTCTGTTTCTGATTCCAATTATTACGTTCTACCTGCTGCGCGACTGGGACATGATCATCGCGCACCTCGGCGCACTAATTCCCGATAGTCAGCGCGAAACTGTTGTCGAACTTGCGCGCGAATCCGACGAAGTGCTTGGCGCATTCTTGCGTGGCCAGGTCCTTGTCATGCTGGGTCTCGCTATTATCTATTCGCTGGGCCTGACCCTGGTCGGCGTCGAGTATGCGATCGCGATTGGCGTGGTCGCAGGCCTGGTCAGCTTTGTTCCCTATCTCGGATTCGTTTTCGGCATCGTGCTGGCCGGCCTTACCGTCGCACTCGAACCGAATCCGCTCTGGAACCTGGTGGGTGTGATCGCCACGTTCTCGGTTGGCCAGCTGATTGAGGGCTCGTTCCTGACGCCGAAACTGGTCGGCGATCGTATTGGGCTGCACCCGGTGATCATTATCTTCGCGGTTGCAGCAGGCGGTCAGTTATTCGGCTTTTTCGGCATTCTATTGGCGCTGCCGGCGGCGGCAGTTCTGTCAGTGGTCGTTCGCTTCGCATTCCATCGTTATTTGAAGGAACACCCTGAAGCCCAGGTAACAATCGAGCTCGAATGACCCAGCTTGTTCTCCCCCTGCAGCTCGCGGACCATGCGGTCTTCGCGAGCTTTCTCGACCACGGCAATGAAACGCTGGTTAGTACACTCGCGAGCCTGTCATCGGGTGACCCTGGTCAGGGCTGCTGGCTCTGGGGTGCCGCCGCGACGGGCAAGACACACCTGTTGCAGGCGGCCTGTGATAAGGCGGGCGATCGCTCCGTCTACCTGCCACTCGAGATGCTGGCTCCGGCCGGACCGGAAATTCTCGAAGGACTGGCCAGCCGCGGGCTTGTTTGTATCGATGACCTAGACCATGTCGCCGGTCAGGATGCCTGGGAGGTCGCGCTTTTCAACCTGTTTAACGATCTGCAGGAATCGGGCGGGCAACTTGTCGTGGCCGCGCGTGCGGCACCGCGTGAATGCGGGATTGTGCTGGCCGACCTCGCCAGCCGCATGTCCCGGCTTCCGGTATTTCAAATTCACGCGTTGGACGAGCAGCAACGGGCTGCAGCCCTGCAGTTGCGGGCCAGGCACCGCGGTCTGGATTTGCCGGACGATACGGCCGCCTACCTGCTCAAACGCAGTCGGCGGGATATGGCGAGTCTCTACGAATTGCTCGACCGGCTTGACCTGGAAGCGCTGCGTGCGCAGCGGCGTCTGACTATTCCCTTTGTCAGGGACGTACTGCAGCAGGATCGAGAGAGCTAGTCGGCGAGACGTCTCGCGATGTCGGCTACTCGCTTGCCCAGCGCGCGGGCGAGGTCTTTCTCTTCGCTTGAGAGCGAATCCGGATCGCGATTCCAGGTCACATGTGTCGGACCATATGGCGTGCCGCCAGACCTGGTTGTCGACAGGGCTTCTGCTGTATAGGGGAGACCGACCACGATCATGCCGTGATGCAGCAGCGGAATTGACATGCTGATCAATGTCGATTCCTGGCCGCCATGCAGCGAACCGGTCGACGCGAATACCCCCGCCGGCTTGCCGACCGCAACGCCCCGGAACCAGCCACCGACCGTGCCATCGAGAAAATGTTTTAGCGATGCGGCCATGTTGCCGAAGTTGCTCGGGCTGCCCATGATCAATCCCGCGCATTCTTCGAGGTCGGCGTTCGTTGCGTAGGTCGGTCCCGAGTCGGGTACGGCGTCTTCGACGGCTTCCGTCACGGAAGAGACTTGTGGGACGGTCCGCAGCCGGGCTGACATTCCGTCGACGGCGTCAACGCCCTTACACACTTCTCGAGCCAGCGCTTCGGTTGCCCCGTTACGTGAGTAATACAGAACCAGGATATCGGCCATCAGGACAGCAACGCGTTGACGTTTTCGGGCGGACGGCCGACCACAGCTTTGCCGCTGTCGATATCGACCACAATCGGGCGTTCGAGCACGATCGGGTGCGCCTGCACCCAGTGGGCAAGGGCCGCATCGTCGGTCAGATCGGGAAGATCGGTGGCTTCTTTGAACTCACTCTCGCCCCTGCGCAGGAGGTCAGCAACGGCCAGGCCCAGCTTGCCGGCCAAGGCGGCGATTTCCTCGGCGGACGGTGTATCCTCGAGGTACAGGCGGATTGTAGGCTCGATACCGGCGTCTGTTATTAATTCGAGCGTTTTCCGCGACTTGGAGCATCGGGGGTTGTGGTAGATCGTGAGTGACATGAATGCCTCTAGTGGTCAGGTCCCAAAGATTGACGAAGGGCGAACTCTAGCAGGCTCCGGCTGGCGAGTCAGTTCCCCGGGTAGCTTGACGGCATACCTGCCGGTTGCTAATTTGTGGGGTCGGAATACGGTCGAATGACAATAAGAACTACAATAAGAATTATTGTGCAACACCCCGAAATCAAAACGTTTATCAAGAGACTGACACAGGCTGCATTGGTCGCCGTCGTCTTGGCGACGTCTGCCTGTGAAACGGCGCCCCCGGTTCAGGAGATGAGTGACGCACGCCAGGCGATCGCGGTAGCGAAAGAGGCAGGGGCAGCCCAGAAAGCCGCCTTTCACCTGAAGGCCGCCGAGGACTATCTCGAGAGCGCTGAAAAAGCACTCAACGAGCACGAGTACAAAGAAGCCAAGTACGACGCCAAGCAAGCCAAAGCTAAAGCGCTGGACGCCCTGAAGGCCAGCGAAGATTCAGACTAGCTGACTCCGGCATGACCCAGGAAGCTCGACAGTTCACGGTACATGGCCGTGTTCAGGGCGTGTGGTTTCGAGACAGCACGCGTCGAGAGGCCGAGCGCCTCGGGATTACCGGGCACGCGATCAATCTGCAGGATGGCAGCGTCGAGGTACTTGCATACGGCACGGTTGACGCGCTTGCGGTACTCGAGCGGTGGCTGCACCAGGGGCCGCCGCTTGCGGCGGTGGCAAACGTAGAGTCGCTTGTGGTGGAGGCTGTGGAGGTCGATACCTTCAGGATTGGGTAGTCGCAAACCCTAGGCCTGGAACCATTTCCTGCTGAGTTTATCGATAACCTTGTTCGGGTACTTTCGTTTGCCGAGGCTGCCGTTGTAGCGTCCCAGCGCGCGTCTTAGATCGCCGTTTTCTCTGTCGAGGTAGTGTCGAAGTATCGTGCAGCCATAGCGCAGGTTGATCTCGATTTTAAGCAGGTTGTCGTCGGGCCGACCGATTTCGTCTTTCCAGAACGGCATGATCTGCATCAGGCCAAGAGCGCCAGCGACTGAGATTGCCCATTGGTCGAAATTGCTTTCCGTGTCGATGACGGCAAGAACAAGCTCGGGTGAAAGGTCGGCCCGAGTTGCCTCGAGATGAACGAGCTTCAATAAATGTAAACGCTGTTCGGGGTCTTTGACCTGACGTTCAAGTCGTTTCGACATATCCACCAGCCAAACCTCAGCGTCGAAACGATCTTCGAAACTTGGGGCGTCATCGGCGGCCGCGCGAAGAGCCTGAAGGAGTTCGGGGTCCGGTGTCGCCTCGGCAGCGCACACCAAGGCCGCCGCCAATAGCAGCGAGATAGCAACGAATGAACGGCCCAAGTTCATGATTCCATTATGCCATTAGATATAGCTGATAAGAATCATTAGCTTATAGATGATTCCTTCAGCAATTCGAGAACCTCTTCACGTTTCAGATCGCGCGATTCGGTATCGCGACGGTGCCGATACTCGAGTTCACCCTTGGCCAGACCACGGTCGCCGATAACGACACGATGTGGGATCCCAATGAGCTCCGCGTCCGCGAACTTCACGCCCGGGCGCGCGTCGCGATCGTCGAGCAGGACCTCAAGTCCGGCCTCGGTCAGCTCGGCATAGAGCGCGTCCGCGGCTTCGCGAACATCCTCGGAGCGGTGCATGTTGATCGCGACGAGCACGACATCGAATGGCGCCAGCGGTCCCGGCCAGACGATCCCGTTCTCGTCATGGTTCTGTTCGATAGCGGCGCCAACGATGCGCGTGATGCCGATGCCGTAGCAGCCCATTTCCATGAGCAGGTTCTTGCCATCGGGCGCCTGCACTGTGGCGTTCATCGCCTCGGAGTATTTCGTGCCGAGCTGGAAGATGTGCCCGACTTCGATGCCCCGCGCAATACTCAACGTGCCTTTGCCACCAGGTGTCGGATCGCCAGCGATGACGTTGCGAAGGTCGACGGTCTCGGGGTCAGGCAGATCGCGCCCGAAATTGACGCCCTTGTGGTGGAAACCGTCTTCGTTCGCGCCGCACGTGAAATCTGACAGAGCTGCGACCGCGTGATCGAAATACACCGGCAATTCCATGTTGACAGGGCCCAGCGACCCTGGATTGGCGCCAACGGCCTTCCAGATGGTCGACGGGTCGGCCATTGCCAGAGGCGATGCCACTCCGGCGAGTGTTTGCGCCTTGACGGCGTTGAGCTCGTGATCGCCGCGCAGGACCAGCGCGATCGGTCCGTCTGTGCCCTCGACGACGAGGGTCTTGATCGTCTGATCAGCGGACACACCGAGCATTTCGCAAAGGTCTTCGATCGTCTTGACGCCGGGCGTAGCGATTTTTTCGAGATCTTGAGTGGCTGCCGCGCGATTCGCGTCGGGTTTCGACGTCGCCGCGGTCTCCACGTTGGACGCGTAGCGATCCTCATCGCAGTATGCGATCGCGTCTTCACCAGAGTCGGCGAGGACGTGAAATTCCTGCGAACGGCTGCCGCCAATCTCACCGCTGTCGGCATCGACAACGCGAAACTTCAGGCCCAGGCGCTCGAAGATCGCCGTGTAGGCCGTGTGCATGCGATCGTAGGACTTCTGCAGGCCCTCATGGTCGATATCGAATGAGTACGCGTCCTTCATGATGAACTCGCGAGAACGCATCACACCGAAGCGCGGGCGAATCTCGTCCCGAAACTTGGTCTGGATCTGGTAGTAGTTCACCGGCAGCTGCTTGTAGCTGCGCAGTTCGCGGCGGGCGATATCGGTAATGACTTCTTCGTGCGTCGGTCCGAAGCAAAATTCTCGATCGTGACGGTCCCGCATGCGCAGCAGTAACGGCCCATACTGATCCCAGCGCCCCGACTCGACCCAGAGTTCGGCAGGCTGAACTGCCGGCATCAGTAGCTCCAATGCGCCGGCGCGATTCATTTCTTCGCGCACCACGGACTCGACCTTGCGCAGCACGCGCAGGCCGAGCGGCATCCACGTGAACAGCCCCGACGACAGTCGGCGAACCAGGCCGGCACGGAGCATGAGTTTGTGGCTGACGATCTCCGCATCAGCAGGGACTTCCTTGAGTGTTGTCAGCGCAAATTCCGAGAATCGCATTTCGTTTGAAACCTTGTATAGCCAAGCCGCGCATTCTAACCATTTATTCCCGTCATTGTGGGGGAATACTCCCAACGTGTTGACTCGCGGCCTGATCCAAGGGATGGTCATTTCTCTTTCCATCAAAAGGTCTGTAAATGCGGGGTCAGCGCAATCCGTTCGTAGCGCAGGAAGGCTTGCCATTCCTGGCGCTGGCCGCGGCGCTGGTCGTGTTTCTGCTGCGTTACGCGGACCCGTTCCTGGCGTTGATTCCGGCCGTGGCCCTGGTTCTCCTGTTTCTGCTGTTTCGTGACCCGCGCCGTAACGTTCCACCCGTGGCGCTCGGCATCGTCAGCCCTGTGGATGGGGAGGTTGTCGAGGTGGAGACAACCGATCGCTGTGTCGTCCAGGGCGAGGCGTACCGAGTTCGTATTCGCATCGATGCATTGGGCACCTACACGGCACGCAGTCCGATCGAGGGCCGCATCATGGACCTGCATTCCCGGGTTGAGGGTGTTGGGCCGGAATGCCCCGCGAATGCGCTGTGGGTCGAAACTGACGAAGGCAGCAGCGTGGTTCTGATGTTTCACGAATATCGCTATGGCATTCCTCCCAAATCCTTCGTCAGGTTTGGTGAACGAGTCGGCCAGGGCAGTCGCTGCGCCTATATTCGACTGGCGCGTTTCGCCGAACTCTACCTGCCGGTCGATGGCAAGGTGTACGTTAAACCTGGCCAGACCGTAGTGGCCGGAGATGACCTGATTGGTGCGGTTCCGCATCCATAATGGCAAACTAGCGCCTTTGCCAGCGCAACCGGTCCCGAAGAATGATTCACCCCGAACATCAACGACGTGCCTACCTTGAGGCTATGGGCATTGATGTGTGGTTGCCGCGCGATGCTCCGGAACCTGCGGATCCGACCCTGCCTGAGACTGCTCCCGTCGGGGCCGAAGGCCTGGACTGGTCCGAACTGCGCGATTGTGTCGCTAACTGTACGCGCTGCGAACTGTCTGCCAGCAGGACCAACACCGTATTCGGCGTGGGTAATCCTGAGGCCGACTGGCTGATAATCGGCGAAGCGCCGGGAGCGGAAGAGGACCGTCGTGGCGAACCATTTGTGGGCCGCGCCGGGCAGCTGCTCGATCAGATGCTGTTTGCGATAGGGCAAAGTCGGGAACAGGTCTTTATTGCCAATATCCTCAAGTGCCGACCGCCGCATAACCGGGACCCGAAGCCCGCCGAGGCGGCGGCCTGCCGCGAGTACCTGGAGCGGCAGATTGAGTTGATTCAGCCGAAGATCATTCTCGCCGTCGGCAAGATTGCCGCGCAGAATCTGCTGGGCACCGATGACCCCGTCGGTCGGATGCGGGGCCGGCCGCACGAGCTGGGTGGCATACCGTTGGTAGTGACCTACCATCCGGCCTATTTGTTGCGCAGTCCGTCCCAGAAGCACAAGTCCTGGAGTGATTTGTGCCTGGCCGCGCGACTGGTGGCGGAGGGCAGCGCATGATCATGCCGATGGCCGAGCCGCCGACAACCATCAGGGAGATGAATCATGACGATCTCTCGATGGTGTCCGATATTGAACGGCGCAGTTATGAATTTCCCTGGAGTCACGGGGTGTTTCGGGATTGCCTGCTGGCCGGATACCGGAACATCGTCCTGATCCGCGACGAGGAGGTGGCCGGCTATGGGGTGCTCTCGATCGCCGCAGGCGAAGCGCATATCCTGAACCTGTGTGTCGATCCGGAATTTCGGGCACGAGGTTATGGAGAGAGACTGCTGGACGAGCTGCTGTTCCGCGCACGCGCCGCCTCGGTAAGAGAAGTCTTTCTTGAAGTTCGTCCGTCCAATGAGCTGGCGATCGCGCTTTATCGGAAAAAGGGCTTCCACAAGATCGCCAATCGCCCATCGTACTACCAGTCGCATGAGGGCCGCGAAGACGCGGCTGTACTCTCCAAGAAACTCGTCATAGAAGACTGACTCAATGCCAGACATAGATAAAGAAGTCCGCAGGCGGCGGACTTTCGCAATTATTTCGCACCCGGACGCCGGCAAGACGACGTTGACGGAAAAGCTGTTGCTGTACGGCGGTGCCATTCAGCTCGCCGGCACGGTCAAGGGGCGCAAGGCAAGCCGGCATGCCACATCGGACTGGATGGCGCTCGAGCAACAGCGCGGGATCTCGGTAACGTCGTCGGTGATGCAGTTTCCCTACAAAGACCATATCGTCAACTTGCTCGATACTCCGGGACACGAGGATTTCTCGGAAGACACGTACCGAACGCTGACGGCCGTTGACTCTGCACTCATGGTTATCGATTGCGCGAAAGGTGTGGAGAAACGAACGATCAAGCTCATGGACGTGTGCCGTTTGCGAGATACGCCGATCATCACGTTCATCAACAAACTGGACCGTGAGGGCCGTGAGCCGATCGAATTGCTGGACGAAATCGAAGCCATACTCAAGATTCAATGCTCACCGATCACATGGCCGATAGGCATGGGTAGCCGGCTCAAGGGTGTTTATCATCTGCTGCAGGACCGAATTTACCTTTACGACAAGGTTGGTCGGGAGAAAGCGGCGGAAATTCGGGTGATCGACGGGGTCGACTCGGACGAAGCGACCGGAGTACTCGGTGAGATGGCTGACGAGTTTCGTGAAGAGATCGAGCTGGTCAAGGGGGCCTGTCCGAAGTTCTCCCGGGAGGACTACCTCGCTGCGAGGCAAACACCGGTATTGTTTGGTTCTGCTATTTCGAATTTCGGGGTAAAGGAACTGCTCGACGAGTTTGTCGAAAACGCGCCCGCGCCGTTGCCGCATGAGACCGAGCAACGCGATGTGGATCCACTCGAGAATAACCTGACTGGCTTCATCTTCAAGATCCAGGCGAACATGGATCCTGGCCATCGGGATCGCATTGCATTCATGCGAATCTGCTCGGGCGAATACCGCAAAGGCGTGAAGACACTACATGTTCGGTCGGGCAAGGAAATGAAGATACCCGAGGCAATTACGTTTCTTGCGGCAGATCGTCAGCATGCGGAGACAGCGTACGCCGGTGACATTATCGGAATTCACAATCACGGCACGATTAATATCGGCGACAGTTTCACGCAGGGCGAAGAAATTCATTTTACCGGCATACCGAATTTTGCTCCCGAGATATTCCGCCGTGCCGTATTGAAGGACCCACTCCGGCTCAAGGCGTTGCAAAAAGGGCTGGCGCAATTGTGTGAAGAAGGCGCGACGCAGCTATTCAAACCGCTGCGCAATAACGACCTGATTCTCGGCGCCGTTGGTCAATTGCAGTTTGACGTTGTCGCGCATCGCCTGCGCGATGAGTACAACGTCGAGTGTCAGTTTGAGACGATAAATGTAGCGACCGCCCGCTGGGTCGAATGTAATGACCCTAAGATGCTGAGCGATTTCGAAAAGAAAGCACATGACAACCTGGCGCTGGATCATGCCGGTAGTCTCGTCTACATTGCTCCAACGAAGGTCAATTTGAATCTCACCGAGGAGCGCTGGCCGGACATCGGATTCCGCAAGACGCGTGAACATCAAAGCACTTAACCGCAAGACTATTGCCTGGGCGTTCTACGACTGGGCCAACTCTGCGTTCGCGTTGAGCGTGCTTGCCGTACTGTTTCCGCTCGTGCTGGGCAATTTCTGGAGTACTGACGTTGACGGCGCGACGGTCACCGCAAGGCTGGGTTGGATCACATTCGCAGCGAGTGTGATCGTCTGTGTTACTGCGCCGGTGTTCGGCACAATCGCCGATGCCGGCGGTTATCGAAAGAGATTTCTGTTTGTGCTTGCGGTGATCGGTGCCACCTCGACTGCGGCGCTTGGATTCATCGGCGCGGGACAGTGGCCGCTTGCCCTGTTCGCGTATATGTTCGCCTCTATCGGCTATTACACATCGGTCGTCTTCTATGATTCACTGCTCATCGATGTTGCCGAACCACGCAACTACAGCTTCGTTTCGACGCTCGGTTTTTCGCTGGGTTATCTTGGTGGCGCAATTCTTCTCGCGCTGCACCTGTGGATGGTCAGGTCTCCGGCGACCTTCGGTCTCGATAATGTGGCCGAGGCCTTCAGCCTTGCATTCGTGTCGGTAGGGGTATGGTGGCTGGTTTTCCTGGTGCCGTTACTGTTCCTCGTGCCGGAACGACATAGCGCAATCGAAGTTCCGAGTGGCGCAATTCGTGCGGCGTACACCGAACTTCGCGCGACGTTCCGGGAGATTAGCAAGTATCGGAATGTTGCCATCTTCCTGGGTGCGTACTGGCTCTATATTGGCGGCGTGTTCACGGTCATATTTATGGCCGTCAATTATGGCCAGCGCCTCGGTTTCGCCGACCAGGACCTTGTTCTCGCTTTGCTCATAACGAATTTCGCCGGTTTTCCGGCGACGCTCCTGTACGGCGTGGCAGCGCACCGTTTCGGTCCGAAGAAGGGAATCTATTTCGCGTTGCTCGTGTATATCGGAGCCTGCGCGTGGGCTCTGCAAATGACCAACGTGCGTGAGTTCTATGTCATGGCCATCATCATTGGCTGTGTGCAGGGTGGTGTGCAGGGTTTAAGTCGCTCCCTGTATGCCATGCTCATTCCACCCGATCAACCGGGTGAATTTTTCGGTTTCTATAATATGACGACCAAGTTCGCGCACGTGCTTGGCCCGGCAATGGTTGCAATCGCAGCTATGCTGACGGACGAACCGAGATGGATCCTGCTTGTATTGATGCCGTTGTTTCTCGCCGGCGCATTCCTGCTGGTGTTGGTACGGGAGCAACCCGTCAGCGCATCGCGCCAACCGCATTCCTGAGGCGCCCGCGCGCGGCCTCGCCACCGGGTCCATAGCGTGCGTCCATGTACGCGTCAGTAATCTCGGACACTGAATCTCCCGGTGCTGCCCGGGACTCGACTACGCGCTGAGCAAACACATGCGCAGTCTCGCCGGTTTGCGGCTGCAACCCCGTCTTCTTGACGAATCGGCGGTAGAGGCGCGCGGCCTCGTCTTTCTGTGGCGGTCGGTAGCGCAGCATGAGTAGCAGGCTGATAAGCAGGATAAGGCCGATGACCAGGCTGATCAGCGTCAGCATCATCTTGCGCCAGGAAGGGTCGTCCATGCCGAGCCACTGCATAAAGGACTTCTGCGTATCCGGTCCGTAACCCAGGATCCACTCGTTCCACTTCGCGTTCATGGCGTCCCAGGTCAGCTTGACCTGGTGCATGAGGCGTGACGGCGCGGTCAGGCCCCAAGCCTGGCCAACGCCGAAAAACGCGGCGTCGCTTGCGCCGATATCGATGCGCTCGGGCGCGACAGCGGCGGTCGGATCGACACGCCACCAGCCCAGCTCATCCAGCCAGATCTCCGTCCACGCATGGGCGTCGGACTGGCGAACGATGAGATGCCCACCTATTGGGTTGACTTCACCACCCTGGTAGCCGAGCACAATGCGTGCCGGAATACCGGCGCTGCGCATCATTACGGAGAAGGCCGAAGCGTAGTGCTCGCAGAATCCACGTCGGGTCTCGAACAGGAAACGATCGACAGGATTCCGGCCAAGCGGCGGCGGTTCGAGCGTGTAAAAGTATTCCTCGCGATTCAGCTTCTGTAGCACCGCATCGACGAATGCTCGGTCGGATTTCGCCTCGGCATGCATCTCCCTGGCGAGTTCAACCGTGCGGGGATTGCTGTCGTCCGGTAGCGCTGAATACCAGTTCCGATACATCTCCGATAACTCGGTCGCGATGCGGAAGTCGGTGAATGACGTGACCTCGTAGGCAATGCGTTGATCGATCGGAGTCGTGCGGGCGAGTTGTTGCTGGGGACCCATGAAAGCCCGTTGCAGCGACCAGGAGGTCGGCATATCCAGTGCAAATACCCACTGCTGCCGGGTCGGTTCCAGGGTGACCTGGTACTCAATGGGATCTCCGGCAACCTCGATCTGGGAGAGGGCAGATCGGCTAATGCTCGGCTCTCGGCCCGACCAGGTGCGGCCGTTAAAACGAGTAAGGACGAGTCCGCGCCAATAGCGGTCGCGCGGCTCCGGAATATCGCCTTCGAACGCAACACGGAATGCCACCTCGTCCGACATCGACAATGAGGTAATGTCCCCGGGACTCATAGTGTCGCTCAGTCCGGAGCTTGCCTGGCTTGTGTCGATGGGCACCGCCCAGAACGGCGATGAAAGGCGTGGGAAGAAGACCCACATGACGATTGCGAGCGGTACGGCGTAGAGGAGCAGGCGCCCTCCTGTGGCGAAGCTCTGGCGGGCTGATTGACTTTCCCCGGCCGACATTCGCAGCCAGGCAGTCATGATGACAATCAGGCTCAGCGCCATGTAAGGCACGGACCACAGGTATTGCTCACGCAGCAATGACGACATCACAAGGAATATCGACAGGAACAGCAGTACGAACTGATCCCGGCGTTTGCGCGTCTCGAGGAGTTTGAGTGCCGCCATGATCGCCAGCAGCGCCGAACCGGGGCCAACTCCACTGATGGACGAGTAGGTCGCAAAGACGCCGACGAAACAACCCACAGCGAGCCCGGCACGTAACCAGGTCGAGGGAAGTTCACGACGGCGTTTTTCGATGACAAAGCGCCATGCGGCACAGCCAAGGAATGCGACCGTGATCCAGACCGGCAGGAACGGGACGTGCGGTATCAGTGAAATCGTTAATGCGGCCAGCGTCCACGGGAGACTGGCGAGCAGGGAACCGTCTGTACCTCTGGGCTTGGCCATCAGGAGCCCCCACCGTCGAACAAGGCCAGCGTCTCAAGGCACAGACGGCGGTGAGGCTCGCCATGAGCCGGCGCGAATTCCGCTCCGGGGACGCGCAGACCGTAGTCCTCGAGCTTACGGTCGGTGTCGATAATCCAGCGCGTCAGTACCGAGAGACGTTGTTCGACATCGAGCCCGGGAAGCTCGCTAAAGTCGAGCCACTGGCTACTGGTATCGGCGCCTGCAAACTGTTTGGAGAGGAGCTGGCCGCTGCGCGCGTAGGCCTTCCAGGCGACGTGTCGCGGCGAGTCACCGACATGGTATTTACGCAATCCGGCGAAATCCTCCTCGCCGCGTGCGTCGTGCTGGCGGTGGCCATGCGCGGTCATGGTCGGCGGTGGTTCAGGCGCCGTCTCGGCTGGCGCCGGGTACACCAGGCCACTGATGTCCATGTGCAACCACGCCCAGGAACGGAACAGTTCGAACGGAAACAGGGTTCGTACGCCGAATCGATCGAGGCTGATCGGTCCGCGCTTCTCGGTGGGTAGCGGCAGCACGAAGACCATGCTTTCGCCAGGTTTGAGGTCGTGAATATCGCTGTTAGTTCCGGTGGCATACAAGCGAATCCCGTAGCGAGCACTTTTCGACTGGTTCGTGACGGCGATCCGAATGCGTATGGTCTGTCCGGCGAATACAGGATCCGCCCCGGCGAAAGTCAGCTCCAGTCCGACGAGGTTGCGCTGGCACTGGTGCATGGATACGAAGCCCACGCCAATCAGCATGAAGGTCAGGACGAATGACAGGTTGTTGTTGTAGTTCATCGACCCGAGCAGCATCGCGAACGCCATCAGTCCAAAGATCAGCCCGACGCCGGTCGGCAGGATATAGACGCGTCCCGGTCCAAGGCGGGTCGTCGCAGGGTCACGGCCCTGGCGCTTGCGTGCCCAGCGTTTTGCCCGTGCGTTGATCCGGGCTTTCAGCGAGGGGAACAGGTGGCGCGGACTAGGGAATGGCCACGGAATCGAGGACATGCTGGCAAAGCTCCGCCGGGCTGCGGAAGCGCGTGCTGCCCGCAGGTTTTAGTCGATGACCCGCGATCGCACTAAAAACAGCCTGCACGTCATCCGGATAGACGCCCGAGTGTTTCTCCACGAACGCATACGCTCGAGCAGCGGCCACGAGCGCCTGCGCGCCTCGAGGGGAAAGGCCGATCTCAATATCGGCGGATTCGCGCGTGTGGCGCACAAGCGCCTGGACATAGCTGACCAGCGCATCTGTAACCGGTACATCGCGTACCGACTGTTGCAGCAGGACGAGAGTCTCGGGGCCGGTTGCGGGTTCGATGTCCTTGAGCATCGAGCGGCGATCCTCGCCCGCAATGAGTTCGCGTTCGCTTTCCTCGTTCGGATAGCCAATTTCGACGCGCATCAGGAAGCGGTCAAGCTGCGACTCCGGCAGCGGAAAGGTGCCTATCTGGTCGCCTGGGTTCTGCGTGGCCACGACAAAGAATGGTGATGGCAGGTCGCGCGTGTTGCCATCAACAGAGACCTGTTGCTCCTCCATAGCCTCGAGCAATGCGCTTTGTGCCTTCGGCGTGGCACGATTGACCTCGTCAGCGAGAATCAGCTGTGAAAAGACCGGACCCGGCTGGAACTCAAACTCGCCGCTTTCCTGGCGAAACACGGACACGCCGATGATATCGGCGGGCAACAGGTCGCTGGTGAACTGGATGCGGCGAAAACTCAGGCCGAGTACACGCGCCAGCGCCTGTGCGAGCATCGTCTTGCCGAGACCGGGCAAGTCTTCGATCAGCAAGTGGCCGCGAGCAAGCAGGCAGGCGAGCGCAAGCGATAACTGTTCGTTCTTGCCCAGGATGATACTGCCGAGAGATTCGCGCGCCTGTTCAATGACCGCATGCTGGCCATTGCGGTCAGTTGGCACATTCTCCAGAGTTGTCGAGCGCTGCATTCCGTGGTCCTTGGTCCGGTCGGTCAATGGCCACCATAGCGTGACCGGGTCCCGCGTCAAGCAAGCTCGTCAAGTTTTTGCAGCTGCTCCGTCAATTGCGTGATGGTCTTCTCAAAATCGGCGACGCGTTCACGTTCCTGTGTGACCACCGCGGGCGGCGCATTGTTCACAAATTTCTCATTACCAAGCTTACTCGTGGCCTTCGCGAGCTCCGCACGGACCTTGTCCATCTGTTTGTCGAGCCTCGCTTTCTCCGCGTCCACATCGATCAGGCCTTTCATCGGCACCAGCAGGCGCATGTCGCCGAGCAGAGCCGTGGCGGCCGCCGGAGGCTCCGTGCCGTCAACGAGTACGTCGATGGACTCAACCCGTCCGACCCGACGCAGGAGGAGGGCCAATTGTTTCGCTCTCTGTTGATCTGCGTCGCTTGCTTGCTGCAACAGTACGGGCAATGCTTTGCCGGGAGAAATATCCATTTCTCCGCGAATCTGGCGGATTCCAAGGATGAACTGCTTGACCCACTCGATGTTGGCAATCGCCGCATCGTCGGCCGCACTGTCGTCGGGCTCGGGATAGGGACGCAACATGATCGTCTCGCCTTCGATACCGGCACGCGGTGCTACCTGGCTCCAGATTTCCTCGGTGATGAATGGCATCAGCGGGTGCAGCAGGCGCAGAATGGCCTCGAGCGTATCGATCAGGGTTCGGCGGGTGCCTCGTCGCAGTTCGGCCGACGCCTCGTCCGACTGCAGTACCGGCTTGGATAGTTCCAGGTACCAGTCGCAGAACTCGTGCCACGTGAATTCATAGATAGCCTGGGCCGCCAGATCGAGCCGGTAGGACGCGAAGTGCTTGTGCATCTCACGAGTCGTCTCGTCGAGCTTCGCGCGTATCCATCGATCCGATGTGCTGTACTCGACGTCGCCCTCGTCGAGCGCCTCGGTGTTCATCAACACGTAACGTGCGGCATTCCAGAGCTTGTTGCAAAAATTCTTGTAGCCCTCGATTCGACCGAGATCAAAGCGGACATCGCGGCCCGTCGTCGCAAGCGCGGCAAACGTCATGCGCAGCGCATCACACCCGAACGCATCGATGCCATCAGGGAATTGCTGGCGAGTTACTTTTTCGATCTTCGGCGCGAGGTGGTCCTGCATCATCCCGGCCGTGCGTTTTTCAATGAGTGCCTCGAGTTCAATGCCGTCAATCAGGTCCAGCGGGTCGAGGACGTTACCCTTCGACTTCGACATTTTCTGGCCTTCCTGGTCGCGAATCAGGCCATGGATGTACACTTCGCGGAATGGCACGTCCCCCATAAACTTCAGGCCGAACATGATCATCCGTGCGACCCAGAAGAAAATGATATCGAAGCCCGTGACGAGGACGTTGCCCGGGTAAAACTCCTCAAGTGCCCTGGTCTTCTCGGGCCAGCCCAGGGTGCTGAACGGCCATAGCGCCGACGAGAACCAGGTATCGAGTACGTCGTCATCCTGGCGCAGGGCCACGTCGGTTCCCAGGTCGTTTTCCTCGCGCACCTCGTCCTCTGAATGCCCGACATAGACCTTACCCTGGTCGTCGTACCAGGCCGGGATTCGGTGACCCCACCAAAGCTGGCGGCTGATGCACCAGTCCTGGATGTTGTACATCCAGTCGAAATAAGTCTTCGACCAGTTCTCCGGGACGAACTTGATCTTGCCCGTCTCGACGGCATCGATCGCCGGTTTTGCGAGCGGCTCGATCTTCACGTACCACTGGTCAGTCAGGTAGGGCTCGACAACGGCGTGCGAACGATCGCCGCGCGGAATCTTGACGGTGTAGTCCTCGATCTCCTCGAGCAGCCCCAGCGCATCGAACTCCGCGACGATCTTGTCACGCGCGACGAAGCGGTCGAGGCCACGATATGACTCGGGGACTTCGTCGTTGAGCGCAGCATCGTCCGTCAGGATGTTGTACATCGGAAGATCGTGGCGCTTACCGATGTCATAGTCATTGAAGTCGTGCGCGGGCGTAATTTTCACGCACCCTGTTCCGAACTCCGGGTCGACGTAGTCATCGGCAATGATCGGTATACGACGCCCGACGATCGGCAGTTCGACTTCCTGGCCGACGAGAGCCTTGTAGCGCTCGTCGTCGGGGTGCACGGCAACGGCGCTGTCGCCGAGCATGGTTTCGGGGCGAGTCGTTGCCACGACGAGGTGCCCGTCGCCGGAAGCGAGCGGGTAGCGGAAGTGCCACAGGTTGCCGGCTTCGTCATCCGAGAGGACCTCGAGGTCGGACAGGGCCGTGTGGAGAACCGGGTCCCAGTTGACCAGCCGTTTGCCGCGGTAGATCAGGCCTTCCTTGTGCAGATCGACGAATACCTTGCGCACAGCCGCCGAGCAGCCTTCGTCCATCGTGAAGCGATCCCGGCTCCAGTCGACGGACGCACCCAGGCGCCGTGTCTGTTTCGCGATCTGCCCGCCGGACTCATCCTTCCACTGCCAGACACGCTCGACGAATTTCTCTCGCCCGAGATCACGCTTGGACTTGCCGTCCGCATTGAGCAGGCGCTCGACGACCATCTGCGTCGCGATTCCCGCGTGGTCCATGCCGGGCTGCCACAACGCCCGGTCGCCTTTCATTCGGTGATACCGAGTCAGCGCGTCCTGGATCGTATCGCCGAAGCCATGCCCCATGTGCAGCGTGCCGGTCACGTTCGGAGGAGGAATTACGATGCAATAGGGCTCGCCATCGCCTTGCGGGGCGAAATAGCCTTGCTCCTCCCAGCGCTCGTAGAGGCGCTGCTCGATTTCCCTGGGTTGGTAGGACTTGTCCATTTACAAATTATGCGTGTTGAGTTCGTGACCCTGGTCGCGATAAGTGGCGTAGCGTTTGCGACTCTTCTCGCGGCAGTTTTCGTCGGAGGTTACAAGCTCTGCGACGCGCGGGAAACCCTTGGCGAACGCGGGAATCTCGTCGCCGAGATTAATCAACAGGTCACGCGGATCAACGTCGTCGTGTTCAGCGCCGATCATAATCGGCGATGACTCCGTACCATCATTGCGGCCTGCGAGGCTGTGGGGCACGAAACTGCCGTCCCGGAACGTCCAGAGCAACTGGTCCAGGTGTTCTGCATCGGCACGAGAGCCGGCATGGATGTAGACCGTGTTGTCGAGCCGCCAGGCCTTCTCGGCGAGCTTGCACGCGAGCATGTGTCGCGCTCGCTCGTCGACCTGCGCGAGTACGTAGAAGTCCACTCTGGCCATAGACAGGGCCTACCTACACACTGCCGATCAGGGCAAGACGCCGCAGCGTTCCAGCAGCAGCTGCGACAGCATTGGCACGGGTCGGCCGGACGCACCTTTCTTTGCGCCCGACTTCCATGCGGTTCCGGCAATATCGAGGTGTGCCCAATTCAAGCCGTCCGTGAACTTGCCGAGGAAGCAGCCGGCCGTGACCGCACCGCCACCGGGGCCGCCGATATTGGCCATATCCGCGAAGTTGCTCTTGAGCTGGGCGGCGTATTCATCGCCGAGTGGCATTGGCCAGCCGCGGTCCTCAGCGGCTTCACCGGCGGCAAAGATCTCCTCACGCAAATCGTCGCTGTAGCTCATGATTGCGCTGCGGTGCGCACCCAGGGCCACCACGCAGGCGCCCGTCAGCGTAGCGACATCGATGATCGCAGCCGGCTTGAAGCGGCGCGAATACGTCAGCGCATCGCAGAGAATCAGGCGACCCTCGGCATCGGTATTGAGTACCTCGATCGTCTGGCCGGACATGCTTCTGACGATGTCGCCGGGCTTGGTTGCGACGCTGCCTGGCATATTCTCAACAGCCGGCACCACGACGTTAACGTTGATGGGAAGTTTCATGGCGGCAACGGCGGCCATCGTTCCGATAACACCCGCGGCCCCGCACATATCGAATTTCATCTCGTCCATCGCGGGACCTGGCTTCAACGAAATGCCACCCGTATCGAATGTGACTCCCTTGCCGACGAGTACTACAGGCTTATCCTTGCCAGCATTCTTGTACTGCAAGACGATCAATTTGCCCGGCTCCGCTGTACCGGCGGTAACGGACAACAACGAGCCCATGCCGAGACGCTTCATTTCCGCCTCGTTGAGGACTTTGGTTGTCAGCTTGCCGTTTCCTGCCGCGAGCTTCTTGCAGGTACGCGCCAGGTAACCTGGTGTGCACACGTTGGCCGGAAGGTTGCCAAGGTCTTTTGCAAGCGCCACGCCCACTGCAATACCTTCACCGTGGCTGGCGCCCCGCGCGCTTTTCGCTGCATCGCCGCGCTTCGCAATCGCGAGGCCGATCGTCTTGAGTGGGCTGCCGGCCTTTTTGCGTCCGCTCTTCATCTGCGTAAAGCGGTACAAGACGTCGTTCGCGGCCTCAGCCGTGTGGCGAGCAAGATAGTAGGGGCTAGCGCCAACCACAGTCTCCAACGTCAGGCAATTGAAGACGGACTTCGCTTTCGTCAGGGAAATCGCTTGCATTGCGGCCGTAACGGCCTTCTTGAAATTGGTGGCATCGAGCTTTGCCGACTTGCCAAGACCGACTACCGCAACGCGATTAGCCCTGACGCCGGGTACGTTGGTAAGAACAGAGCACCGGCCTATGGCGGACGACACGTCGCCGCTCTTGATCCGCTTCTTGATCTCACCCTTGCTCGCGGTGTTGATATCTTTTGCGCCGGAGCTGAGCTTGTTGCGCTCATACACTCCGACGATCACGCAATCGACCACGCGCCGAGACGCTTTACTCGTAGTTGTGAAATATTCCATAAATCCTTCGTCGGCTTATTGTTTTTCAGGGCTGTCACGGACAAAGCAATGCGGTAGTCTAACTGTTTCGGCCTACCGCAGCTACGCCATTCCCTAACCCGTGAAACGCATCCTCGATCGGTACATCTTCCGCGAAATCGCAGTGACCTGGCTCGGCGTCACTATGGTTCTGCTAATGATCCTGCTTACGAACCAGTTTGCCCGGGTCCTCGGTGACGTGGCGAAGGGCAAATTACCCAAAAATGCGGCGTTTGACGTAATCGGCCTCTCGGCCGCCCAGTACTTGACGATACTCGTACCGATTGGCTTGTTTCTGGCCGTCATGCTGGCGCTCGGGCGTCTCTACCGCGACAGCGAAATGCCGGCGATGATGGCGTGCCGGGTTGGTCCATCGGGAATCTACCGGCCGCTGATGTGGTTAATGATCCCGTTGGCGCTGGGCGTGGCGTGGCTGTCCATCGTTGGCACGCCGACGGCACTGACCAAGATTTCCCAGATTGCGGCAGAGGCGAAACGGGAAGCGGATCTCGCCAGCATCGAACCCGGTCGTTTCACGGTGGTCGGTCCGGATCGCGCGGTCGTATACGGCGAACGAGTATCTCCGGACGGCATCATGGAGAACGTGTTCCTGGAGCGCCGGGTGTCGGGTGACGTCATTGAGGTCGTGGTCGCGAAACGCGGCGAGCAGGTTGAGTCGGAAGATCCGGATACGCGGCTCCTCGTCTTGCACGAAGGTCGCCGCTACGAAGGCGTTCCGGGGACGCCGAGATTTCGCGTCGTAGAGTTCGTCGAGCACGGCATTCCCTACCAGTTGCCCAGCTTGCGCGCCTCGAACCCGAGGCCGCGGGCAATGCCCTTCCGCAGCCTGCGCACGTCTACAAATCTCGAGCACATCGCCGAAATGCAATGGCGGTTGAGCGTGCCGATTGCGACGGTCCTGCTGGCGTTGTTGGCGGTCCCGCTGTCGCGCAGCCGACCCCGCGAAGGGCGTTACGGACGCATCGCGATTGGGCTGCTCGTTTTTATTATCTACCTGAACCTGCTAAGCGCTGCCAAAGCCTGGACTGAAGAGGGGGCGATATCGCCGATGCTGGGGCTCTGGTGGGTACACGGCTGCATGGTGCTGTTTACGCTCACGCTGCTTGGCCTGCAAAACCGCTGGCTGCGAAGGATTCTTCAGTGAGTCTTCTAAGCGCCTATATGATGCGCACGATTCTGGCGAGCACCGCGTTGGTGCTGCTAGTCCTGCTCGCATTGGCCGGGTTGTTCGAGTTCATTGGAGAGCTCGATGACATCAAGGGTGACTACCAGACTCCGCGGGTCATTCTCTATACAGCATTACGGTTGCCCAATCTTGCGTTCGAGATGTTGCCGGTCGCGGCGCTCATCGGGTCTCTGCTGGGGCTCGGCGCACTCGCCGGACATAGCGAGATCATAGTGATGCGGTCGGCAGGCCTGTCGGTCACGCGTCTTGCCAGCATGGTGGCAGTGTCGGGTGCGGTCATGCTCGTGCTGACAGGATTGCTTGGGGAGTTTATCGGCCCGCCGCTCGACTTCTATGCGCGCGACATGCGGATGGAAGCGCGTTACCAGAAAGACGATGACCTGGGTAAGGATGCATGGGTTAAAGATGGCTCGGTCTATCTGCACCTGGAGCGAGTCAATTCGGAGTTCGAGTTTGGTTCGATTTACCTGTTTCGTTTCGACAACGAGAACAAGCTTGCGGCGATTGCGCAGGCCGAGAATTCAGGAATCGATGATCAGGATAACTGGATACTGGAGAACCTGCGGGAGACGAGGTTTAGTAACGACAGCGTGCAGGTAGTCGAATCGTCGGTTGCTGTTGAGTCTTTTGAGGTCAATGCAGAGTTGCTCGGCAATTCGCTCGCAAAACCACTGAGCCTGTCAGCGCGCGGTTTACTCGTGTACATCGACTACCTGAAACGCAATAACCTCGATGCATCCCAGTACGAGTCGGAAATCTGGTATCGCGCGTCGCGAACGCTCACGGTGCTAATCATGCCGATTCTCTCACTCGCGTTCGTGTTTGGTTCGTTACGTAGCGGCGGCGCAGGCGGACGACTGATGATCGGTGTCGTCGTCGGCCTGTCTTACTACCTGGCGAGCGAAACACTGGCGAACTCAGGGCAGGTATTCGATCTGAATCCAGCCGTGGTCAACTGGCTACCGCTCATTGTGCTTTGCGCAATCACGGCGATTGCGCTGCGGCGGGCCCGCTAGGCAATCACTTGCCTGGTTTGGGGTAATACACGAGCCGGGTGCCGCTGATGCGGTCGTGCCAGGTGAGCTTGTCTTCGTCCCAGAGTTGCCACAGAAAGCCCAGCCCGGCTGGTGCCCATGAGAGGATTGCAGCAAAGAATCGTACGCTGGCGGTGGCAACCGTCGGCTTGCCGCCGTCCCGGGTCTCGAGTTGCAGGCCCCAGGACTGCATACCCAGTGTCCGACCGGAGCGGGTCCAGAAGCCGACGAAGAATCCGTAAATCACTAGTGCGAGTACGAGGCGGTAGATCATGTTGTCACCGATCTCCACAGGCTCTCCGCCACGCATTGCAATGAATGGCGTCGTCGCAAGAAAGAGCAGTGCGCCAATTAGCAGTGCGTCATAGATGATTGCCGCGAGGCGACGGAGCAGTCCGGTATTTTGCATTCTCAGAGATTCTCGAAATAGTCCGCCATGCGTTGCCGCATGGATGCGTCCGGCATGGTACCGAAACCCGCGCCAAGATTGTCAGCCATATGATGCGGTTTGCTGGTGGCAGGAATTGCGCATGTCACCGCAGGGTGACTCACGATGAACTTCAGGAAGAACTGTCCCCAACTGTCCGCAAAGTCCTGTGCGAACTCAGGTAACGCCTTTCCTGACACCGCCTTGAATAAACGGCCGGCCTGGAATGGGCGATTGATCAGAACCGCAACGCCGAGTTCCTGCGCCAGGGGCAAGACGTGACGCTCGGCTTCGCGCTCACCAAGTGAGTAGTTGATCTGGATGAACTGTGGTTTGAATGTCTGCATTTCACTGGCGAGGGCGGCCTGTCCACCGGCTGTGTAATGCGTAAGGCCACTGTAGCGAACTCGCCCTGCCTCTTGCAGTTCCTGGATGGACTTCATGTGCACCGCGGTATCGCGCAGGTTATGCACTTGTATAAGATCGACAACATCGGTGCTCATGAGATCGGCTGAGCGCTGCATTTGCGCGATCCCGGCGTCACGGCCGTCGGTCCACACCTTGGTCGCCAGGAACAGATCTTCGCGATTGACGCCTGCATTGATCACATCGCCGATGACTTTCTCCGAGCGGTTGTACATTGGTGACGTGTCGAGCAGGCTGCCACCGGCGGAGACCAGCTGTTCGACGATTTTCCTGCGAGTGGCTATTTGTTCCGGGGTACTGTCAACATCGAACACGCTGTACGTGCCGAGTCCGATAACCGGCAGCGATTCACCCGTGGCGGGTATGGCCTTGGCTAACATGCCCTGAGTCTTGTCAGCCAGCGCAAGTCCGGGCAGGGTGCCGAACGCCGCACCGGCCATGATTACGTCACGTCTGCTCCACTTGTCCATCATTCCACACCCCTGGCTCTAAGTGCCGTTGCCCTGCGCTTGTATTCGCGGCCCAGCCAAAGTGCGACAGCTGCTGACGTGGCCGCAACAGGTAGCATGACCGCCGAGATCGCTGCCATACCCATACCCATTACCGACAGCATTCTGATAGTCCAGGTTCCGACGACATCTCCGCCTCTGTATACGGCCGTTTCGATGGCATTCTTCGTCTTGTATTTTTCCTCCGGTGTCACGACCGAGTAGAGCATGTCCGTTGAGGGCTTGGCGAAACCAAAGCCGAGGCCGCGCCGAACCACGTCAAGAACCGCCACACCAATCAGTGTGGGCTCCAGTGCGAGCACTCCAAATCCAATGATCGATGCCAGCGGGAAAAGACAGAGGGAGCGGCCGATGCCAAAACGAATGACAACCTGTTTGACCAGGAACATCTGCGCGAAGAGTGCCAGGGCGTTTGCTGCTATGTTCATGTTGGAGAAGAACTGGATTCTCACATCCGGATCCAGAATCGCCGACTCGATCAATTCAGCTCGGAACATATACAAAGCGGTGCCAAGAAGGCTGGCGACCAGCGACATAAATGCGATGCCGAGAAAGTACTTTGACGAAAACAGGTGGGTTATTCCCGCAAACGGGTTGCCTCCTAGTGGCTTGCTGCCCCCAGCAGTCGCCTCGATTTCATCCTCGTGCTCATGGGTTACCCAGTCTTTCAGCCTGCCAATGCAGATCACCGCGAACAGCAGCAGGGCGGCGGAGATGGCAAACAGCTTCTGAAACCCGATATTGGTGACCAGTGTGCTCGTAATCACACCACCTAGAAGGGCACCGATGCTGCCTCCGGAAGTGATAAATCCGAACAGACGACGGCCCTGTTCGCGGGTGTAAATATCGGCCATGAAGCTCCAGAACACGGACACGACAAACAGATTGAATACACTCAGCCAGACGAAGAATATGCGTCCAAGCCAGACGTAGTCATCGCCGGAGCTCCTGGCCTGAGAAAACACGAACCAAAAAATCAGGATATTCGAAATAAAGAAGAGGTAGACCCAGGGCAGGAAAACACGACGTGGAAATCGAGAGGCAACCCAGCCGAAAACGGAGGTTGCGAATATCATCGCGATGAATGTCCCGATGAACAAATACGGTATGGTGTTCGGACCGCCGCCGACGGCCATCTCCTCGCGGACAGGCCGTATGATGTAGTAAGACGACAGAACACAGAAGAAATAGAGAAACGACCAGGCCACCGCGACAAACTCGTCGCGCCTCGGTCCGAAGACTCTTGCGAGAAGGCTACTGCCAGGATGCCCGGTTTCGGTGGATGCCATGGCGCCGATCATATCAACAAGAAGGGGAAGAGAATGGAAGCAACTGTAATTGTTACGATACTGGCACTGATGCAGTTCACGTTGTTTGGAATCCAGGTGGGGTCACTGCGTGCCAGGCACGAGGTAAAGGCACCGGCTACCACCGGGAATGACGAGTTTGAGAGGATGAACAGGGTTCACCTCAATACGCTCGAGCAACTCGTCGTGTTTTTGCCGGCACTGTGGATGCATGCGCAATTCACCGACAACGCATTGTGGGGCGCTCTGATCGGCCTGGTGTATATCATTGGCCGTTTCATCTACCGGGCCGAATATCTGAAAGATCCATCGTCACGCAGCCCGGGATTTACGTTGTCGTTCATTCCTTCGGCGGTACTACTGATCTGGACACTGGTTGTCGTCATTCTTGGAATGATCTGACGGCAAAGCAAAAAAAGAGGCCACAAGGGCCTCTTTCTTTTGTTTGGTACTCCCTAGGGGACTCGAACCCCTGTTGCCGCCGTGAGAGGGCGGAGTCCTAACCGCTAGACGAAGGGAGCGTGGCGGTACTCGATGGCTTGAGCGGGCGGCTATTATACGGCTCCGGGCCGTCTGCTCAACCCAAACCTGAAACAATTTTTCGGATTCTGGGGCAACGGGCGCCGGGCTGTTATGATACGGCGCAAATACTGATGTCCAGACGGAATAATCTTTGAAAAAGAACCCGAATAACGGGTCCCGAGAGCCAAGAATCATCCCCCGCGCCGCCCACAACGTTACTCGGGCGGAGTTCTCCAAGAGCGCACTAAAGGTCCTGTATCGACTCAACAAGGCGGGCTACCAGGCCTTCCTGGTCGGCGGATGCGTGCGCGACGCGATGCTTGAGCTTCACCCCAAGGACTTTGACGTCGCAACCGATGCGACGCCGGAAGAGGTAAAGACGCTGTTTGGTAACTGCCGGCTAATCGGTCGTCGGTTCCGTCTTGCCCACGTTCGTTTCGGTCGCGAGATCATTGAAGTGGCGACATTTCGCGCCGCCGCAATTCACGATCACGATGATCATCACAGCGATGAAGAGGGTCGAATCCTGCGCGACAACGTCTACGGCTCCATTGACGAGGATGTCTGGCGTCGAGATTTCACCTGCAATTCGCTGTACTACAACATCGCGGACTTCAGCATCTGGGACTACACGGGCGGATTCGACGATATCAAGGCAAGGCGTATCGTCCTGATTGGCGATCCTGAAGTACGCATGCGCGAGGATCCCGTTCGCATGCTGCGGGGTATTCGTTTTGCCGCCAAACTCGATTTCGAGATTGACGAGAAAGTGATCAGGGCGATCGACCATCACTCGCACTTGCTGACTAATGTGCCGGCCGCGCGCCTGTTCGACGAGTTTCTGAAACTGTTCCAGGCAGGCAATGCCGAACGAACCTTCGATCTGCTGCACGACCACGGGCTGTTCCGGGAAATGTTCCCGGCAACCGACGAAGAATTGGCGAAAGACGCGGACTTCGCGCGCTTCACGCGGGCGGCCCTGCAAAATACCGACCGGCGGGTGAAGGAGGGCAAGTCAGTTACCCCGATGTTCCTGTTGGGCGTCTTCCTGTGGGCGCCGGTCAGGAAGCTGGCTGCAATTCGGCGCTCTGAAGAGAAAATGTCGGAATCGCAGGCGCTCAGCCTCGCTTCCTACGAGATCGTTGCGCAGCAGCAACGCCGCATTTCCATTCCGCGCCGCTTCACGGTGCCAATGCGAGAAATGCTGTCGCTGCAACCGCGCTTCGAGTTCAAACGGGGCAAGCGCGCAATGAAATTACTCGAACATCGACGCTTTCGGGCAGCTTATGATTTCATGTTGCTGCGAGCGGAGGTTGGGCTGGAAAGCCAGGAGACGGCGCAATTCTGGACCGACGTGCAGACGCTGTCGGCTGGGGAACGTGCGGAACGCTTCCAGCTCGGGCAGCCGGGAGGCAAAAAGCGCCGCCCCAAACGCCGGCGTCGCCGCAAGAAGCCTGCAGAAGATTCATGAGTGACGCGACCCACTGGTACCCGGCCTACATCGGGCTGGGAAGCAATCTCTCCAAGCCCGGGCAACAGATTGAAGAAGCGCTTGGCCTGCTTGCCGAACTACCGGTGACTCGACTGGTTTCAACATCGTCACTGTACCGCTCTGCACCGTTCGGCGGGATCGAACAGCCGGATTTCGTGAATGCCGTTGTGTCTATCCTGACGCAACTTTCGCCTATGGACTTACTGGCCGAATTGCAGAACGTCGAGAATCGGCAAGGGCGGGAGCGTGATGAAACGCGCTGGGGCCCGCGGGTACTCGATCTGGATCTTCTGGTGTACGCAGGCCACATGATTAGTGAACCTGGGCTATCTGTGCCGCACCCGGGCATTGGTGAGCGAAATTTTGTATTGTTGCCGCTTGAAGAAATCGCGCCTGATCTCGAGGTCCCTGGACTTGGCCGGGTTACCAGTATCCCGGTGAACAGGGATGAACCAAGCATTTCGCGCATAGCCTGAAGGAAGCCAGTGTCCGTTAGCCCGCTGAAAACATCAGCCAGTTCGTCTCGCTACATTGCCATCGAAGGGCCGATCGGCGTGGGCAAGACCGCACTCGCGAAACGGCTTGCGGAGAGCCTGTCGGCGGACCTGGTTCTGGAGGAGGTAGACGAGAACCCGTTTCTTGAGCGTTTTTACCGGGATGGCCGTTCCGCCGCGCTGCCGGCGCAGATGTTCTTCTTGTTCTCGAGGGCGCGACAAATCGAGGACCTGCGGCAGTCGGACCTCTTTTCGAACGTGCGAATTTCGGATTACCTGTTCACGCGCGACCGGCTGTTCGCAGAGCTGAACCTCGATCCGGAGGAACTCAAGCTCTACGACCAGATAGCTGAAAACCTCGCAGTGGAGGCACCGGTCCCCGATCTTGTCATCTACCTGCAGGCATCTGTGGACGCGTTGCTGCAAAGATTGATGCGACGTAATTCGAACTATGATCGCTTCGTTGATCGAGGCTATCTCGAGAAACTGACGGATGCCTATGCGCGGTTTTTTCACCAGTACGACGATGGACCGCTGTTGATAGTTAATGCGTCGCAGATTGATCCGGTTAATAATGACGCCGACTACGAACAGCTATTCCAGCAAATCGAACGCACGACCGGCGGTCGCCACTTCTTCAATCCCGCGGCGGCCGTGCTCGCCTGACAGGTTGCCCACATGTACACCCAGCTAGAACAGCGCGGCATGCCGGAGCCTCCGGTTAATGTCTCGACATTACACAAGATGAAGACAGACGGTGAGCCGATCGCCTGCCTGACCGCATACGATGCAAGTTACGCAGTGCTCGTCGATGCGGCGGGTACCGATCTTGTACTCGTAGGCGATTCATTGGGCATGGTCATCCAGGGTCACGACACGACAGTGCCCGTCACTGTCGATGACATCATCTACCATTCACGCACGGTCGCTCGCGGACTGAGGCGGGCGTTTCTCGTCGCGGACATGCCGTTCATGAGTTACACGAAGCCAGCGCAGGCACTGGACAACGCGGTGCGTCTGATGCAAGAGGGCGGTGCGATGATGGTCAAGCTCGAAGGCGGTGACGACCAGGTCGAAATAGTCGAGCATCTCGCGCGCCACGATATTCCAGTTTGTGCGCACCTGGGCCTCAAACCGCAATCTGTGCATAAGATCGGTGGCTTCAAGGTGCAGGGCAGAGAGCCGAACAAGGCGAAGGAAATGCGGTCTGCTGCAAAACGCCTGCAAGACGCCGGTGCGGACATTGTTCTGCTCGAGTGCGTACCGAACGAGGTCGGCAGCGCTATTACCGAGGTTCTCGACGTTCCGGTCATCGGCATCGGTGCGGGACCCGACGTTGATGGCCAGATCCTCGTCTTGTACGACATTCTCGACATCACGCAGGGGCGAACACCGCGTTTCGTCAAGAACTTTCAGGCCGGCTGCGACTCTCCGTTGCTTGCAATCGAGGCCTACGTCCAGGCGGTGAAGAAAGGAACCTATCCTGAGCCGGAGCATTGCTTCTCATAGCATCTGGGGCAACAAGTGATCGAAGTTCACAGTAAACAGGAGCTCGCCGAGCAGATCGCCGAGTGGCGGCTTCACGACGAGCATGTCGCTCTCGTCCCGACGATGGGAAACCTGCATGCCGGCCACGTCGCGCTTGTCGATCTGGCACGCGAGCATGCCGAGCGCGTTGTGGTAAGTATCTTCGTCAATCCGACTCAATTCGGGGATGGCGAGGACTTCGATGACTATCCGCGCACACTGGAACGGGACAAGCGGCGGCTCAAGAAGACCGCGGCCGACCTGATTTTCGCACCGGATGTGGCGACCATGTATCCGTTCGGGTTGGAGAAAGCGACTACGGTTTCAGTGCCGGGCCTGACGGAGCATTTCTGCGGGGCATCGCGTCCCGGCCATTTCGATGGCGTCACAACCGTCGTCGCGCGACTCTTCTCGCTGGTCCTGCCTGATGTCGCGGTATTCGGCCAGAAGGACTACCAGCAGCAGCTGGTCATTCGTCACATGACAGAAGATCTGAATTTCCCGATTAACATCATCACCGGCGAAACTGCACGTGCGGATGACGGACTCGCCTTGAGTTCGCGCAATAGTTACCTGTCCGAAGAGGAGCGTGCGGCAGCACCGGTTCTCTACGAGACGCTCTGCTCGACTGGGCAGGAACTGCAAAACGGACGGCGAAATTTTCCGGAACTGGAAGCGGATGCGCTCGAGAAATTGAGCAATGCCGGATTCGAGATCGAGTACTACTCTATCCGTCGCGCGCTTAACCTGGAGGTCCCGAATCGCGATTGCGACGATCTCGTCGTCCTGACCGCAGCGCGGCTGGGCACGGCGCGACTAATCGACAATATCGTGGTAACTACCTGACGCGGGCTAATCCGAGACGGTATCGCGTCCCGCATGTTTGGCCCGGTAGAGTGCTTTGTCCGCATCACGAATGAGTGTGTCGAGGGTACCCTGCGGCTGCAGTTCGGCTACGCCCATCGAGATTCTCAGTGGAATCTGAATCAGCGAATCCGATCCATCACCGGTAGTGCCGCTAACAGCCTCGCGAACGCGATCACCAATTACGACGGCCTGTTCGGTCGATACGTCGGGTAGAAGTACAGAAAACTCGTCGCCACCATAGCGCACGAGAAGATCCCGTGGCCGGAACTGCGTGCGCAGGACTTTCGAAACAGCGGACAGGGCCCGGTCGCCCGCGATGTGTCCGAACATGTCGTTGAACTGCTTGAAGTTATCGACGTCGATCATCATCAGCGCGACAGGCTTTTCCTTCTCAACACAACGCGCGATTTCACGCTGGAACGTCTCTTCCATTGCGTGCCGATTCGCCAGGCCCGTCAGCGCATCGGTCGTCGCATGGCGTTCGAACTTCTGCAATTCGCCGTAATTGTCGGCAATCACGCGGTTGTGGCTGCGTACTCGCTCGGACAAAACAACGAGCAGATTCTTGGCAAACTCGTGCGACGCATCAACCATATCCCAGAGAACCGACTGATGTATTACGAGCAGGTGAGTGTCTTCGGCGCCAATGACGTAGGCAGAGGGGTCGCGATCCTCGATGATCGACATTTCACCGACACAGGCTCCGGACTCCATCGCTGCGATAATCGGCGTCTCCGGCGCTCCAACGTGTACGTTCAGGCTGCCTGATAGCACCACGAAGACGTGTTCGTTCTTTTCTCCGGGCGACAGCAGCAGTTCGCCGGCTTCGATATCGCGCCGATCGCAACGTTGCAGTAGCTCGTGAATGTCGTCGGGGTAGACGCCCTTGAACAAGTCGAGGCTATCGAGCAGCGAACGTTTGTAGTCCGAATTGACTGCGAGTGATTCCTGCATCGGGTTATTGTCACGTGAAACGCGCGTCAGGACTGCCGACCAGCCCACACTCTTTATGTGAACTGCGTCACTAATCGCCGCTACAGAGCTCTTTTCTGGCCGCTGCAAACTCAGCACGGTCTTCCGCGGAGGGTTCCGGGTACTCGAGCCCGATGCTCTGCAGGGTACCAATAATGATGTCAGCCACGCGTGCGCGCATGTACGATTTGTCGTCGGCGGGAATGGCATACCAGGGCGCCCAGGGACGAGACGTTGCATTCAGCGCGCTTTCGTAGGCACGCATGTAGTCATCCCAATGCCGGCGTTCCTTGACATCGTTGGGCTCGAATTTCCAATTCTTGTCAACCTCGTCGAGCCTCGACAGGAAGCGCCGCTTCTGCTCGTCCTTGGAAACGTTGAGCCAGAATTTGAGGATCACGGTGCCATTGCGCGCGAGATGCTCTTCCTGCTGCCGAATGGATGTAAGCCGTTCATCCCAGATTGAATCCGTATCAATGTCGCCGGGCAGTTTCTGATAGTCCAGGATTTTCGGATGGACGCGGACAACCAGTACTTCTTCGTACTGGCTGCGATTGAAGATGCCGATCCGGCCCCGTTCGGGAAGGCGGATTGTTGTGCGCCAGAGAAAATCGTGATCGAGTTCCAGGCTCGATGGCTTCTTGAAACTGAATACCTGGCAGCCGGATGGATCGACGCCCTGCATGACGGATCGAATGGTGCTGTCCTTACCTGCTGCATCCATGGCCTGGAATACGAGCAGTACCGAGTGCTTGTCACCAGCGGCAAGTACGCGTTGCAGCTTGTTCAGTTCTTCCGTGCGCTGACGGCGATGCTTTCCCTTGTGCGGCCGGCCACCGGTCTGTGGAGAAGTGCTGGCGTCGGCAACACGGAACGTGCCGTCGAATGGAACAAGGTAGGGTGACTCAGGTGCCTCAAACATTGTCGCTCTCCGGATCTTCTTGTTGGTGTTGGGCAAGCGCCCAATTGACATGTTCTGCAACATGCTCCGATTCGCCATGCTGCCGTGACTTGAGCGCAGCGACAACCTCTGTCGAGGTTTTTGCATTGCCGAGTGCGACAGCGACGTTGCGCAGCCATTGTTGATGGCCGATGCGGCGAACGGCGCTGCCTTCCATGCGGCTCAGCCACGTTGCCTCGTCCCAGCTAAACAGGTCAACGAGTTCTGCAGAATCGAGGTCATGGCGCGGGGCGAAGTCCGGCTCGCGCGTCAACCTGGCGAATTTATTCCATGGGCAAAACAACTGGCAGTCGTCACATCCGTAGATCCGGTTGCCGATTGCCTTGCGAAACTCGACAGGAATAGGGTCCTTCGACTCGATGGTCAGGTAGGAGATGCAGCGGCGGGCGTCGAGCTTGTAGGGCGCGACAATGGCGTCTGTCGGACACACATCGATGCAGGCGGCACAGGTCCCGCAATGCGATTCTTCGGCGACGTCCGGCTCCAGCGGCAAGTCGGTAAAAAGCTCGCCCAGGAAGAACCAGGAACCTTCGTCTCGGTTGATGAGATTGGTGTGCTTGCCGACCCAGCCAAGTCCCGCTTTCTCGGCGATCGCCTTTTCGAGAACCGGCGCACTGTCGACGAACACCCGGTAGCCGAACTCTCCGATTCGCTCCTCGATGCGGCGCGCGAGCGCGCGCAGGCGTCGGCGCATCAGCTTGTGATAGTCGCGCCCGAGCGCATAGCGCGACACGTAGGCGCGCGATTCATGGTCCAGCAATTCCCTGGCTTCGTCCTGCGGCTCTGGAAGATAGTCCATGCGCACGGAAATGACGCGCACCGTGCCCTGTACCAGTTCGTCCGGGCGACTGCGTTTGCTGCCGTGCCTTTCCATGTAATGCATGGACCCATGAAAGCGCGCGGCCAACCATTCGTTCAGCTGTCCTTCTGCCCTGGTCAGGTCTATATCGCTGACTCCCGTCTGCTGAAATCCGAGTTCGCGGCACCAACCGACGATCTCATCCTTGAGCGCGGCCATATCGGTATTGCCGTATTGGTTCGGACTGGCAGTCAATGTAGTTTTCCGTAGGAAGTTCCTGAGGCCGGACCAGTATAATCGCCCAGATGCATAGCTTGCCTGCCAACATTTACTCGGTTGCCGCTGTTCGCGAGATGGACCGGACAACCATTGAGGATCATGGGGTTCCCGGATACACGCTGATGACGCGCGCCGGAGAGGCCGCGGTGCGCGAGGCTGTCGAGTGTTTTCCGAACGCCAGGCGCTGGCAGGTTGTTTGCGGTGCCGGCAATAACGGTGGCGATGGCTACGTCGTAGCGCGGCTCGCTTCACAGCAGGGAATCGTGGTGTCAGTGCTCGCGCTGGTGGACCCCGAGAAACTAACGGGCGACGCCGCGACGGCCTGGGGCGACTTCGCGGCCGATGGCGGCGCCGTGTTGCCCTGGTCGGGGGAACTCGATGCCGAGGCGGATTTGCTGGTCGACGGGATTCTCGGCAGCGGTCTCGAGCGAGACGTCGGCGGTGAGTTCGCTGCTGCCGTCAACGCCTTTGACGAGCACGCGGCACCGGTGCTCGCGCTGGATATTCCGACCGGTATCAACGGCGATACTGGCGCAGTGATGGGCAACGCTGTCCGGGCCGATCTGACCGTCACGTTCGTCGGTTTGAAGCAGGGCCTGTTTCTTGGGGACGCGCCGGGCTACTGTGGTCGCGTTCGCTTTGCGGGACTCGATATTCCCGAAAGCTATCGCGAGGGCATTGATGCTGCCTACCGGCGCGTCGACGATGGGCTCCTCGCGACCTCACTGGCGCCGCGCGCGCGCGCTGCACACAAAGGTGATTTCGGGCACGTATTGGTGGTAGGAGGCGGCGAAGGGATGCCCGGAGCCGTAAGGTTGGCCGGCGAAGCGGCGTTGCGGGCCGGGGCAGGGCGGGTCAGCATCGCGACCCACCCGTCGCATGCTGCAATCATCGTCGCATCCCGCCCGGAACTCATGTCGCACGCTATTTCAGTCCCGTCCGACCTGGAGCCACTGCTCGATAAGGCAGACGTGATTGCCTTTGGGCCGGGGCTGGGGCAGTCCGAGTGGGCGAAAGCGCTCTATGAGCTGCTCGCAAACGATGGCCGCCCCGCTGTCTGGGACGCGGATGCGCTGAATCTGCTTGCCCTGGCGCCCGGGCGTGCGCCGCATCGTGTGATAACACCGCACCCCGGTGAGGCGGCGACGCTGCTGGGCGCCGGTACCGCGGACATACAGGGCGATCGACCGACCGCGTTGAATGGCCTGGTCGAAAAATACGGCGGCACCGCTGTTCTGAAGGGTGCAGGAACGTTGGTTTCGTCGGCGACTTATGCGTCCACGTTGTGTACATCCGGGAATCCCGGCATGGCCTCTCCCGGCATGGGCGACGTACTGACCGGGATCATCGCGGCCTTAATCGCGCAGGGACTGGACCCCGAGAACGCCGCTGCTGTCGGTGTGGAGGCGCATGCGCGGGCAGGAGACCGCGCAGCGGCAGCCGGTGAACGCGGCCTTGTCGCGTCGGATCTCTTATCGGAACTTCGCGCGGTCCTGAATACATGAAGCGGTTTCTTGCCGATGAGGCCGCCACGATCGCCTTTGGACAGGAAATGCTGGAGGCACTGCCGGACGACCTGGCGGGCTGGACCCTGTTGCTGACGGGCGAGCTGGGCGCCGGCAAATCGACGTTTGCGCGTGCTCTAATCAAGGCAGCGGGACACACCGGGGCGGTCCCAAGCCCCACCTACACCCTTGTGGAACCCTACGACGTCCCGAGAGGGCATATCTACCACGTTGATTTATATAGGGTTTCGAGTGAGGATGAACTCAGGTACCTGGGTTGGAACGAACTCGACAATGGTTGCCGCCTGGTCGAGTGGCCGGACCGGGCTCCGGGCCTGACGAGCCAGGCAGACCTGTCGCTGGTCCTGAGCTACGAAGGCGATGGGCGCAGCGTCGAAGTAATCCCGCTCAGCGATCGCGCCAAAAAGGTGTCAGTCACCTTAAATCGGGTTTAAGGTGACTGGCACCATTAACTGAGAGTGTTAAGAAGCAGTGGTATCTTCATAATTTATCAGCGAAATCTCTTGGAATTTCTCGCCAGATTCGTATACTCACCCGACATAATCCCGAAATCTGGCTTCGAGATTTTTCTTCATGCTTCGACTGAGATTCACAAGCTGCCTGGTGCTGTTGCTGTTATCAGCGGCCGCAGTCGCGGGCTCGACCGTCGAAAATGTACGTATATGGTCGGAAAATAACAAAACACGAGTCGTGCTTGATCTGAGCCGATCCGTTCATCACAGTATTTTCACACTGCGCGGGCCCGACCGGCTCGTTATCGACCTCAAAGACAGCCGCCTGGCCAAGTCGCTTGTGGCAATGCCACAAGGGGCGGGCTCAGTTCGTGCCATTCGCAGCGCAGTCCGCGCCAATGGCCAGTTACGCGTGGTTCTTGATCTGAATGCTGCCGTTCGCTCACGCACATTCACGGCCGGTCCCAATGCGACCTATGGCGATCGCCTTGTGATCGACCTGCAGGACGCGGGCGGCATCTCGACCGTCAAGCGGGCCTCCGAGGTATACCGACCCGGCCG
>CAZKZE010000002.1:0-84111 GCA_964557165.1 uncultured Woeseiaceae bacterium | reverse complement strand
TGTTCCTTGCCACGGGCAATCAGGTCCTTGAGTTGCTGAGCCTGCTTGCTCACGGCAATGACGGGTGCAACGGGTGCTGGTTTTTCAGTCAAGATGTAAACCCCTGCGGGTAGAAGATGCAAACGATTAATTATACGAAAACGAGCCGACCTGATCCAGACCTAGTGTAACTGTCTGAGTTCCGTCTTTTCGTCGTCCGATAATCCACTAACTCTCTGTTTTTCAATAAGAAAATCTATACGTTCCTTGCGTCCGGCCAGCGCCAGCTGATCGAGGCAGTCGGCCAGTTCGGCCGCAGCGTCGAAGTCATCCTCCAGCGGCATTTCATTCGCCGCCAATTTGCCGAGGTGACGCCCCTGCTCATCGTGCCGAAAACGCTCCAGCAGACCAGCTGTCGTTATATTGGGCTCGGATTGCACGGTTTCAATCAGGGAATGCAACAAATCGGTGCCTTTGCGGCTGACGCTCGCCAGCCTCTCGACATCGGCCTTCAGGCCCGCCTGCGGGTGATTGAGCAAAATCGTGATCGCATGCCGGACGACCGACGGCTGGCCCGATGCGGGCTTTGAACTCCTGGGACGAAGGCTGCTGGTGGGCGCCCGGCCGTGTTTAGCGCCGGACCCGCTGCTGCCGAGCATCTTCTCCAGTTTCGCCGCAGTCATCCCGACCGCCTCCGCGAGGCTTTCGATGAGCAGCTCGCGGTAAACACCCATCGGAATCTTGTGCACCAGGGGCCTCGCGAGTTCTGCGAGTCTTGCCCGGCCATCGACGGTTGTCATGTCGACCTGGCTCGCCAGTTCCTGGATCAGGAATTCCGACAGCGCGACACCGTCGTCCAGTGCCTTGAGGAACGCATCGGTCCCGAATTCGTTCACGTAGGAGTCGGGGTCGTGCCCATCCGGCAGGAACATGAAGCGTATCTGCCGCCCCTCACGAATCTGGGGCAGCGCATTTTCGAGGGCGCGCCACGCGGCCTTCTTGCCCGCGCGGTCCCCGTCAAATGCGAAACACACGTTCTCGGTGAGTCGAAACAGTCGATTGAGATGATCACTCGTCGTCGCCGTGCCGAGCGTCGCGACAGCGAAATCGATGCCGTGGCGCGCCAAGGCCACGGTGTCCATGTAGCCTTCGACAACCACGAGCTGATCGATATGGCGCAGAGCCTGGCGTGCCTCGTACAAACCGTAGAGCTCGCGACCCTTGTGGAACAGGACTGTCTCGGGTGAGTTCAGGTACTTCGGTTCACCATCCCCCATGGTGCGGCCGCCGAATCCGATCGTGCGGCCTCGCGCATCCCGAATAGGGAAGATAATCCGGTCACGGAAGCGGTCGTAATGCTGGCCGTTGTCCTTGCGAATAATCAGGCCGGTCGCCAGCAGGCGCTCGATGGCCTCGGGCGATTTGCCGAACTTGTCCAGCACATTGCTCCATCCATCCGGCGCGTAGCCGATGCCAAAACGCTTCGCGGTCGAGCCATCGATCCCGCGCTTCTTGACGTACTCAACCGCGGCCGGCGAGTCCTTGAGGCGGTCCTGCCAGTGGCGAGCAACCGTATCGAGCAATGAAAACAATTCATCGTAGCGTCGCGCAGGCTTGTCACTTTCGCTCCGCGGTACGTCGACGCCCATGGCGCCGGCGAGACTCTCGATCGCCTCGACGAAACTCATGTGATCGAACTCCATCAGGAAGCCAATGGCCGTGCCGTGAGCACCGCAACCGAAGCAGTGGTAGAAGCCCTTGCCAGGGCTGACAGTGAAGGACGGTGTCTTCTCGTCATGAAACGGGCAGCAGGCTTTGAATTCGCGCCCGGCCTTCTTGAGTTGCACACGGCGGCCGACCACCTCGACGATATCTGCTCGTGCGATCAGATCGTCGATGAAGTCCTGAGGGATTAATCCGGCCATAGTGATACAAACGTCGCCCGACGTCGGTCGGGTCTTGATGGATTATTGTTATTTTTTAGCAGCATAGCCGAATATCTCGGCGATGCCAGAGCGCAAAAATGGTGCCAATCTACAGAGAGGCGAGTCGCTCTTTAACGGTGGCGCTTACGGCGCCCATATCGGCGCGGCCTGCCGCCTTGGCCTTGATCTGGCCCATGACCTTGCCCATGTCGCGCATGCTCTCGGCACCGCTCGCTGCAATCGCCTCATCAACGAGGGTGGCGAGTTCGTCGGCCGACAATTGCTCAGGCAGGTATTGCTCAAGTACCTCGATCTCCGCACGTTCGATGGCGGCGAGGTCCTCGCGATTTCCTTTCTCGAATTGCTCAACCGAATCGCGACGCTGTTTGACCATCTTGTCGAGGACCGCGAGCACAGCGGCATCGTCAAGTTCGATGCGCTTGTCGACTTCGACCTGCTTGATTGCTGCGAGAATGAGGCGCACCACTTTGAGCCGGTCTTTTTCGCCGGCTTTCATGGCGGACTTCATGTCCTCAGTGACTTGGTTCTTTAGCGGCATGGCTAAGAAAAATCGATTGTTGTTCGAGATTGCCGCTCCGCGGGCGCGGAGCGGAGGAGTATTAGTAGAGACGCTTGCGCTTTGCTTCTTCGCGAGACAGGCGCTTCATGTGGCGCTTTACTGCCGCCGCCTTCTTGCGCTTGCGTTCCTGCGTTGGCTTCTCGTAGTACTCACGACGACGAAGCTCGGTCAGGATTCCGGCCTTTTCACAGGCACGCTTGAAGCGCCGCAGGGCAGCGTCAAAATACTCGTTCTCTTTTACGCGAACACTTGGCATTGTTCAGGTATTCCGTCCAGACATAAATAAACCCGGCACAGGGCCGGGACTGAGCCGCGTATAATAGCGCCGGTTTTGGTGCTTTGCAAAGAAAAATAGGGTGTCAGTCACCCTATTTCCCGCGGCGCGGGCCGGTCGAATCGAGATTTGATGCCTGGCTGGAAATAGGGTGACTGACACCCTATTCTCGCTCCATGAAAGTCCTCGGCATAGAAACCAGCTGCGACGAAACCGGCGTCGCACTCTACGATACCGAAAAAGGCCTGTTGGCGGACGCCCTGCACAGCCAGGTGGACCTGCATGCGGTGTATGGCGGCGTGGTCCCGGAGATCGCGTCTCGCGACCATATCCGCATGCTTTTGCCATTAATTCAACAGGTTATGGAGCAGGCCGGTATCGAGAAGCCCGACGCGATTGCCTACACTGCCGGTCCGGGGCTGGTCGGCGCGCTGATGGTTGGTGGCGGTATGGCCAACGGCCTGGGGCTGGCCTGGGGTTGCCCGGTGATCCCGGTCCACCACATGGAGGGGCATTTGCTAGCCCCAATGCTCGAGGACGAGCCGCCGAAATTCCCGTTTCTTGCGCTACTCGTGTCGGGCGGGCACTCGATGCTAATCACGGTTCGAGAGCTTGGCGACTATCGCGTTCTCGGAACGACGCTCGACGATGCTGTGGGCGAAGCCTTCGACAAGACGGCGAAACTGCTCGGGCTTGGGTATCCAGGCGGCCCGGCTTTGGCAGCGCTGGCCGAAGGCGGCGACGACGAGGCCTTCGATTTCCCGCGACCGATGATCCACAAGCCCACGAGCGATTTCAGCTTCAGTGGCTTGAAGACCGCGGTTATGCTCGAGGTGCGCAAGGCGGAAGCCGAGGGCTGCCTCGAGGAACGCCGCGCAGACCTGGCGGCTTCGTTTCAGCGGGCCGCGGTCGATACTCTCATCACGAAATCGATCAAAGCGGCGCGATCCGAAGGGCTTGAGCGCATCGTCGTGGCCGGCGGCGTTGGCGCAAACAAGCTGCTGCGCAAGGAAATTGCCGAGCGCTTCGAGGGGGAGGTCTATTATCCGCGGCTCGCGTTCTGCACCGACAACGGTGCGATGATTGCGGTTGCCGGCGCATTGCGCCTGGCTGAAGCAGGCGAGGCGGGGGAAATCAGGGCTCAACCGCGCTGGGCATTGGACACGCTGGGCATTCCGGCTCGGACATAGAAAGGACTGACGACAACAATGGACAAGATTTTTCTGCACGAACTCAAGGTCGAGACGATTATCGGCATCTGGGAATGGGAACGGAAGATTCGCCAGACCGTGATTATCGATCTCGAAATGAGTGCCGATATCGCCAAGGCTGCTGCCACGGACGATGTTGCGGATACGTTGAACTACAAGTCCGTCGCGAAGCGCATCCAGAGTTTCGTTGCCGATTCCAGCTTCCAGCTGGTCGAGACACTGGCCGAGAAGATCGCAGAGATCATCCGCGATGAGTTCGATGTTGCCTGGGTAAGGGTCAAGGTCCACAAGCCGGGCGCCATTCGCGGTTCGCGTGATGTCGGCATTGATATCGAGCGTGGCGAGCGGCCGGAGTAGTCCTTCAGTGGCCATCGTCTATGTGGGGCTGGGAAGCAATATCGACGCCGAGCAAAACCTGCGCCTGGGGCTCAGCGAGCTGCGCGATCGCTATGGCGACGTGCAAGCCTCCGCTGTCTATCGCAGCAAAGCCGTCGGCTTCGACGGTGACGATTTTCTGAACCTCGTCGCAAGCTTCGAGTCCGAATCATCGCCGTTAGAGATCTGCGAGAGCATCGAGCTTATACATAATCTCTCCGGTCGCGATCGCAATGGTGGGAAATGGGAGTCACGTCCTCTCGATATCGACCTGTTGCTCTACAATGATCTTGTTATTGATAAGCGGCCAGTGCGGGTACCGCGCAAGGACCTGCTCGAATACAGTTTCGTGCTGCGGCCGATGGCCGAACTGGCGCCCGGTTTGGTGCATCCTGTGACGGGCCGCACGATGCTGGAGCACTGGCAAAGTTTTGATGCGGCGAGTCATCCATTGGAAGTCGTCGACCTGAATCTCTAGAGGTATGTTTGATGCGTAGATTTTTGACACTGTTGATTGCAGCGTCACTTGCCGGATGCGGCAATGAGTCGGGACTGGAAGGCCCGGCGCAATGCACTAACGACAACGAGAAACAGTACGTCCTCGACGCTCTCTACTACTGGTACCTGTGGAACGACCTGTTGCCGCCCGGTATCGATATCGCCGATTACCCGTCTCCGGAGGTCCTGGTCAGGGAAGTCACCCAGACCTACGGCCCGCAGAAGCCCGAGGGCGGGGCCCTGGATCGTTTTAGCTTTGTCGGCTCAGCGCAGGCGGACCAGCAGTTCTTTGGTGAAGGAAAATACGAAGGCTTCGGCTTTACCTACCGCCTGGAGGCCGGCCAGATGCACTTCACCCAGATCTACGCTGACAGTCCGGTGGACCTGGCGAATTTCAGTCGAGGACAAACTGTGCTGCGGATCGATGGGCTGACGATTACGGCCGGAACCACGAGAGCCGATGTCAGCGCGGCGCTTGGTCCGGGGACCGTAGAGTTCGAGATTGAAAATCTTGATTTGACGACATTTACGGCGATGGTCACCGAGGACATCGTGACGATTAATCCAATTCCCCAGTATCGCACTATCGCCATGGGTGACGGCGAGCCGCCGGTCGGCTACATGGAGTTCGCCACGTTTATCAGCACGGCGCATGATAATCAGGGCGGCAATGACTTTAACGACGTATTCTCGACATTCATTGCGGCAGGCGTCGAGGACGTTATTATCGATCTGCGTTACAACCGCGGAGGGCTTGTCGACACGGCCAACCTGTTGGCCGATCACCTTGGTGGATTCAATAACGACGGGCAGATCTTCTCGAACACGGAATTCAATGCCGACCGGTCGTCAAATAACGATATCCAATACTTCGCGAATCGTGCCAATACGATCGACCTCAATCGTCTGATTATTATCGCTTCCAGCGATGATACGGCGTCTGCCAGCGAACTCGTTACCAATGGGCTGGATCCGTTTGTTACGGGTGGCGTCTATATCGTCGGGGAGAATACGTTCGGCAAACCGGTGGGTCAGATCGGCCTGGAATTCTGCGGGAAGATCCTGCGGCCGACGACGTTCAAGAAGAGTAATGCTGCCGGTTTCGGTGACTACTTCGACGGCCTGCCGGTCGACTGCGCCGTCGCCGATGACTACAGCATTCCTGTCGGTGACGCCAGCGATCCCAATGTCATCGCGGCACTGTCATACATTCAGGGTGCCGGTTGTCCCGCTCCCGCTGCAGCGCCCCAGAACGGGGTGCAGCAGCCTGACTTCCTGCTTGATTCGCAAAGTTCGGATTTGTGGGGACCGCCGGAGCGCGAGTTTGCGGGTGCATTCTGAATTCGGGGTCAGTTACCTAATTCCGAATTAGGTAACTGACCCCGAATTACCAGCCGATCGAGCGGCCGCCGTCGACGGCGATGATCTGTCCGGTGACATAGCTTGCATCGCGCATCAGGTAGAGCACGCAGCCCGCGATATCATCGGGTAAGCCCGCGCGCCCCATCGGGACCTGTTGCAGAATAGTCTGCTGCATGGTTTCGGTCATACCGTCCTCGGGCCACAGGATGGCGCCCGGTGAAACACCATTCACGCGGATATCCGGTGCCAGGTCCTTGGCCAGCGATCGCGTCAGCATTCCGAGCGCCGCCTTGGCCGGCCCGTACACCGGGTGATCCCGCAGTGGGCGCTGTGCGTGAATGTCGACGATATTCACTATCGAGCCGCCGGTTTTCCGGAGGTGCGGCGAGGCTTCCTGTGACAGAAACAGCGGGGCTTTGAAGTTGCTGCCAACAAGATCGCTCCAGTGCTCTTCGGCAATCGTTCCAATCGGCGTCGGATAGAAGGTCGATGCATTATTGACGAGCCCGTCGAGTTGGCCACCCCATGCGACGACGGCTTCCACGAGCGCCGAGATGTCATCAGTGTTAAGCAGGTCCGCCTGGAACGCCGCCGCAGAGTCTTCCCGTTGTTCGTTCAGCAAGGCCGCGAGTTCATCGGCTGCCGCCGCCGAGCCGCGATAATGAATCGCGACACGCGCACCGTTTTGCTGCAGGCGTGTCACAATAGCGGCGCCGATGCGGCGGGCAGCACCCGTCACGAGGACGACTTTGTCTGTCAGGCTATTCTCCTTCATCAAACGATATTGACATGCCAACCGATCAGCCGCCAACACTGCCATTCCCGGACGCACTGAGCGCCGCGCACTGCGAGCAGGTAAGGGAGTCTATTCGGCAGCAGATCGAAGCCAGTGGCGGCAGCGTCAGCTTTGCCGAATTCATGCAGCATGCGCTGTACTCACCCGGACTGGGTTACTACACGGCCGGCTCCACCAAGTTTGGCGAAGCGGGTGATTTCATCACTGCGCCGGAGGTGTCGAGTGTCTTCGGACACGTCGTCGCACGTCAGTGCGCCGAGGTGCTGGACCAGATTGACCAGGGCGCTATCCTCGAGTTCGGCGCCGGCAGCGGCAAGCTTGCCGCCGATGTGCTTTCCAGGCTCGACACACTCGATATGCTGCCGGTGGCGTACAGGATTCTCGAGGTATCCGCCGATCTGCGCGAGCGACAGGAGTCGTTCCTTACGAGGGCTATCCCCGACCTGGTTCACCTCGTGTCCTGGATCGAAACGCCGCCGAGCGAGCATCGCGGCGTTGTCCTCGCCAACGAGGTTCTCGATGCCTTACCGGTCGAACGTTTTGTGCGCCGTGAGTCCGGCATCATGCAACAACGAGTTTGCGTTGCCGCCGACGGATTTGCATTCGAAGAAGCGCCTGCGCCACGTCTTCTCGAGCGCGCAGTCCTCGACCTCGAGACGGACCTGGGGGCAGCCCTTCCAGGCGGTTACACATCGGAAATATGTGTTGCTGCGCCCAACTGGATAGCCCGGCTCGGAGGTGGGCTCATTGAAGGCATGGCGTTTCTGTTCGACTACGGGGTGTCGCGACGCGAGTATTACGCGGCCGCAAGGTCGGACGGCTGGTTGCGCTGCCATTTTCGCCATCACGCTCACAACAATCCGCTGATCCTGCCTGGTATCCAGGACCTGACAGCCTGGGTCGACTTCACTGCTGTGGCCGCGGCAGCCGTTGGCGCAGGTCTCGAGGTTGCCGGCTACGCAACCCAGGCACAGTTCCTGATGGCGGGCGGTCTGGAAGCCGAGATGTGTGATTTCGCAGAACTTTCGCTCGAAGAGCAGCTCCAATTGTCGCAGCAGATCAAAACGCTTACCCTGCCCGGAGAAATGGGCGAGCACTTCAAGTGCATGGCGTTGCGCAAGGGAATAAACAGAACGCCAGGCGCATTCACCCTCGCTGACAGGACTCACACGCTATGATCGACAGGTACGTCGAACGAGGACAGCAGTGACAACATTGCAGATCGTGATACTCGCTATCGTCCAGGGCCTGACGGAATTCCTGCCGATATCAAGTTCCGGACATCTCGTCCTCGTGCCATATCTGGTCGACTGGACCGACCAGGGACTCGCATTCGACGTCGCCGTGCATTTCGGATCGCTGCTGGCAGTTTGCGCTTTCTTTCGCGAGGACATCACGGGCCTCTTGCGAGGTGGCGTCCAAATTCTTGGTGGCGACATCAAGTCACCGCAGGCATACATGGCACTGGGTATCGGGCTAGGCACGATTCCGGCTGCGGCGACTGGATTGCTGTTCGCCGGCTGGATTGAAACAAACCTCCGCGACCCTGCAGTGATCGTCTACACGCTGTCGGGTTACGGCATACTCATGGCGCTCGCTGACCGTTTCTCCAGGCGAGACAGAAGCATAAACGACATACGCATTAGCGATGCTCTTATTATCGGGACGGCGCAGGCGCTGTCGCTGGTGCCGGGAACGTCGCGCTCCGGCGTGACGATCACGGCCGGACGCCTGCTTGGTTTTGAACGCCAGGACGCAGCGCGTTTCTCCTTCCTGTTGTCCGCCCCGGTTATTCTGCTCGCGACTATTTACAAGGGCGCGGGCCTCGTGTTCGGTGATGCACCAGTCGCATGGGCCGAGCTGGCGCTCGGCGTTGCCGTGTCAGCCGTCGTAGCCTACGCCAGTATCGATTTCTTCATGCGGTTCGTTACCCGCATCGGGCTTGCGCCGTTCGCTATCTATCGCTTGTTGCTCGCGGGTTCAATCGTATATGTCATGGCGTAGATCATGTCCGCTGCTGCTGTCCGTGATGCTGTTCGCGGATACTGCTCCTGCAGCTGAGGGTTACATTCTCGGTTTCGGTATCGAGGGTGATACAGCCGAAGGCCTCGCTGCTTCGGTGATCGGCGATCTGGCCCTGACCAGCAACACCTGGTTGACGGCGGCCGTCGCGGCAAGCACCGTCGACCTTCCGCGCAGGCAATCCGTGGATACCTGGTATGCGGATCTTGGTCTGGATCACTGGTTCGATCCAGTTGGCGTTCGGCTCGGTGTCTCGTACTGGGGTGACAGCGACATCCTGGATTCAAACGACCTGAGGGGCTCGATCTACTGGCGCGGTGACGGCGTCATGATCGGCGCTGACTACGAATTTCGTGACTTCGATTTCGAAATTCCGCCGTTCAACATGTTCCCCGGACGCACTATCAGGTTCGATGCCCACGGCATTGGGCTGTCTGCCGGGTTCGACCTGTCGGAAAACACGAGCCTCAGTCTCTACGGTATGGACTACAACTACAGCATCGACCTCCGGATCGAGGACACCAACCGGCCCATTCTCGACTTGTTGTCCTTCTCAAGATTCAGTCTGATCAACAGCCTGGTTGATTACGACGTCGGCGTCGCACTGGGTCTGGATGCGGGGCTGCAGCGCTGGATCTTCGATTTTTCTACGTGGAAAGGCGAGGTCGACGGCTCGGTGACAAACTCAGCGACGATTCGACTCATGACGCCCATGGGCGATAAGAGCGACATTGAATTCGGACTGGGCGTAGACAACTCTGAACTGTATGGCTCGGTGACATTCCTGTCGGTCTACCTGTATTTCTACGGCGGTGCCTAGCTATGCAGGCGTTTGCGCCGAAGACTCGTAGCGGCGCACAAACTCCGAGATTGCGCGCTTACGGGCGTTCCTGATCGCTGCCGGAATTTTCCGATCTTCCGTTTCCCCGGCAATCGCCGCCGCATCGATCATTGAGGCCGCTGCGAAAGCGCCGCGAAAATATCCCGCCTGCTCGTAGCGTCGGTTTTCCAGCCCCGCGCGGCCACGCGCATCCGCCTCGCAAGCGATCAGGAACTGCTCAAAGCGGCCCGGCCTGCGAAACGCATCCGTCTTCTCGAGCACCTTGAGGATCGTCTTGGGCCGCAGCTCCAATGCCCGGTGACAGTGCGTATGAAACTCGGCCACGATCAGCGCCAGGTCGCGACACGCATTTGGTACCGGAAGCCGTTCGGCCATTCCGCGAATCAGCTTGCAGCCGCGAATCTCGTGGCCCGGGTGACTGGGGAGATCGCGTCGCGCCGTATTGCCTTTGCCGAGGTCGTGCGTCAACGCGGCGAAGCGAACCTCGAGGTCGTCGCTCAGAATCTCGGCCTGTTCGATCACCATCATGACGTGCAGGCCGGTATCGATCTCAGGGTGCCAACGTTCCGGTTGTGGCACCCCGAACAATGCATCGACTTCGGGGAACAGGACCTCCAGGGCACCACACTCACGCAGGACTTCGAAGTAAACGCGCGCGTTGCTGCCGGCCAGCGCGAGTTCGGTCTCCTTCCAGGCGCGGTCCGCGACGAGCGCGTCAATCTCGCCAGCCGCGACCATGCTGCGCATGAGATCCAACGTTTCGTCGGCGACCAAGAAGCCGAGATCATGGAAGCGCGCCGCAAAGCGCGCGACACGCAGTACCCGAACGGGATCTTCGACAAAGGCGCGGGATACATGTCGCAGGATCCGGTTGTCGATATCTGTGCGGCCACCGTACGGGTCCACGATGTTCCCGTCGCTGTCCCTGGCGATAGCATTGATTGTCAGGTCGCGGCGCTCAAGATCCTCTTCGATCGTCACGTCAGTCGAGCAGTCGAAATCGAAACCGTGATAACCCGGGCCCGTTTTGCGCTCGGTCCGGGCCAGTGCATATTCCTCTTTTGTTTCCGGGTGCAGGAAAACGGGGAAGTCCTTGCCGACGCGCTGATAGCCCTGTGCTTCGAGTTCCGCCGGTTGTGCGCCCACGACACACCAGTCCCGTTCCCGATGCGGAATGCCGAGGAATTCGTCGCGAACTGCGCCACCTACGAGATAGATCTGCATCGTGTCATAGTACCCGAATGGTGCGACTCATCCTGATAGTTGTCTTGCTGCTGCCCCTGGGCGGGTGCTACGTCATGCAGGCAGCGAAGGGTCAGCTCGAACTGAACAGTAAGCGCGAGCCGATCGAGGATGTCCTGCAGGACGAAGACACGTCACCAGAACTCGCGGCCAGGCTCCGGCTGGTGCAGGAAGCTCGTAAGTATTCGGTCGATGAACTCGGCCTGCCGGATAACAAGAGCTACCACACTTACGCAGATATCCAACGCGACTTTGTTGTCTGGAACGTCTTCGCAGCGCCCGAGTTTTCGATGCAACCGAAGACTTCGTGCTTTCCGGTCGCCGGCTGTGTCGCCTACCGCGGCTACTTTTCGAAAGACGGCGCCATCCGCGAGTCCGAGCGCCTGGCGGCCAAGGGCTTCGACGTTGCAGTCGGAGGGGTTGCAGCTTATTCGACGCTCGGGAAGTTCAATGACCCGGTCCTCAGTTCCATGATGAACTGGGACGACGTCCGCCTGGTCGGCGTCCTGTTCCACGAGCTCGCACACCAGGTTCTCTACGTGAAGGGCGATTCGGGATTCAACGAGTCGTTCGCGACGGCCGTCGAGGAGCTTGGTGTGCAGCGGTGGCTCGAGTCGCGCGGTCAGGAGGACGAGATCGCGGCTTACCTCGAAGCACGGCAATTGCGGCAAGATCTGATGTCGCTGGTCGCCGTTGCGCGGGTCGAGCTTACGGACCTGTACTCCAGCGATTTCAGCGACGGTGAGAAACGCCGTCAGAAGAGAATCCGGCTGGACGCGCTGGCAAAGGATGCAGCGGAGCTGCTCGAGCGCAATGGCCGGAATGGGGTGAACTGGCTTAGTGGTGAGTTAAACAACGCCCGGCTGGTTTCATTGACCTTGTACGAAGGGCAGCTGCCCGAGTTTCGTGCCCTGCTCGAACAGTGCGAACAGGACATCGAGTGTTTCTACGACAAGTCGCGGGCGCTAGCGGGACGCTAACTTCGGATCGGATGCGCGAACGCGCGGCAGCTCGTCGGAAACCCGTCGCAGCTGTCCGGTCATGCGCCAGTGGAAAATGGCCTGCGCCGACAGCACCCGCTTAACGTACTTGCGGGTTTCGTTGAAGGGAATATTCTCGATCCAGATGCGCGCGTCCTCGCTGCCGGATTCGGGAAGCCAGCGGTCAACGCGGTGTGGGCCAGCGTTATAGGCAGCGGTGGCCAGCACCGCATTGCCATCGAAGCGTTCTGCCATCTGGCCAAGGTAAGTCGTGCCCAATCGGATATTGGCCTCCGGGTTGGTCAGCGTGGCAATGCCCGAATAGGGCAGGCTGATGTTCTTGGCGACTTTGCGGCCCGTCGCCGGCATTAGCTGCATGAGACCGATAGCGCCGGCGCTCGAGCGAACGTCGCGCATAAACAAACTTTCGCTTCGCGCGACGCCATACGCCCACGTCGGAGAGATACTTGCTGCCGACGAGAAAGACTCGAACTCTTGCTGCCACGGCAGCGGGTATCGAATCTCGAGATCGTCATATTCGCCAAGGCTTGCCGCGGTGGCGATCGCGCGAGAATGCCAGCCCCATCGATCAGCGAGTACGGCCGCCTGAATCCTTTCGTCGGGACTGAGACTTCGGACCGCGGCGTCCCATTCGGACCGGCCGCGCCCGTCGAGCCCGACGAGAAAAAGCTCGCGGGCCCGAATGATGCCCGGCGTGCCAGCAACCTGCTGCAACGCGGGCTCGATCACGGACAGCTTGTCAGGCTCCAGCGCGTAGTCTCGACCGAGCTCGTCGGCGGCCAGGAACCCATAGTAGCTGCGTCCCTGACTGAGCGACTCGAAGCCCTCGTGCGCCTCCAGCGCCCGGCCCGACCGGTTCAGCGCTACCGCGTGCCAGTAGCGCCATTCTTCCGAGGCGCGTTCTTCCTCGGTCATCGCAGCAATGTCGGCCTGCAATCGCTGCCACTCGTTGTCGCGCAAACTCGTTCTTGCTCGCCACCGCACGACCTCTTCGTCCTGCGCAGCTTGCGGCAGATCGGCGAGGAGGCGATAGCCGCCCGGCAGGCCATCGCGTGCCGTCCACAGCGCAATATGCCGCCCCGTATCGTGCTGTAGCTCAGCCGAGAAGGCATATTGCTTCGATAACCCGGTCCAGAGACGCAACGCGGTCTCCGGATCACTGTATGTCAGGCGTTCGGTCGCGTAGGCCATTTGCTGGCGATAGGTCTCGTTGTCGAGGCTCGGTTTGTGCTGTTTTAGAAACCTCTCCGGATTTGACTGCGCCCTGGTCCAGAGCGCCGCTTCATCAACGTGTTGCTGATCGATGCTTTTCGCCAGCCAGCTCGCAAGCTGAAATTCGCGCGCGGTAATAGCGAGTCCGAATCGCTGACGATACTCGGCAGGGCCGAGAAGCTTGTTCTCGCCCAGGTATTTGAATACCGGGTCGCATTCTTCAACCTGGCTGGTACCGACGAGCCACAGGTCGATCGCGCGCTGGTTGACGCGATTGAATCGACCAGCGCCGATTTCTGCCTGAAGCGACAAACAGTCGAGGCGCGCAATACCCTTGCCCTGGTAAAACTGCTCGTAGATCGCCTGGTAACGCGTGAGATCGCCCTGCTGCGCGAAATACATGGCCTGCTGGTAGCGCAGGTCACGGACGGGCCGCAACGTGCCGTACTGCCTCAGGAACGCATCGATCTCTGCGGCCGGGACTTTCCCGAGATTGGCGCGCAACCACGTCGCACGCAGGTCCGGCCACAGTACGTACTGTTCCAGGAGCTCGCGATCAGATGTGGAAAGACCGTCGACCCGGCTCCAGTTGCCGCGCTCGACGGTCTCATAAACACTCTTGAAGAGTTCGCGTTGCCTGTCTATGTCGGCCGCGCAGGCGGCCGACGTGATGAACAGGGCTGCCGCGAGGACAGCACCGATGAAGTTCCTGATCGCAAAAGGCTGGATCGCGGGTCGGTTGCTGTCCTTCGAGTGCATTTACATAGACTACCTTATCTGCAGCATTAGGGAACGATCGCCGCGTTGCACCAGCAGGAAGAGTATGCGGTTGTTCTCCGCGATCGCGGTGAGGTCCCGGAGGTTGCGAACCAACAGTCGATTGACGGCGGTGATGACGTCGCCAGAGCGCAGTCCGCGCTGGGCCGCCGGACTGCCTTCCTCGACATCGGTTACCTCGACGCCACTATCGCTCGCGGTACTTGCGGGAGCAAAGCTGGCGCCCGCGAGTCCCGGATGAATGTCCGCGCCTGACAGCAGTTGATCTTCGGCCCGGCCGAGTTCCGCCGAAGTCGAACGCGACTTGTTGTCTCGCAGGTAGCGAATACCGACGTTGTCGCCAGAGCGGAGCAGGCCGATTGTGTTGCGCAGCTCCGCGGCACTGGTGACTTCCTTGTCATTAACGCCGACGATGATGTCTCCGACCTGCAGGCCCGCTTTTTCCGCGGCCGAGTCGGGGAATACGCGGGTCACGAGCGCACCACCATCGACATCGATATCGAGCGTCTCCGCGGCCTCGACGTCAATGGTCTGAATATTGACGCCGAGCAGCCCACGGCGAATCTCGCCGAAGTCGAGGATCTGGCCCATGATCGAGCTCGCGATCGCGGTCGGCACGGCGAAGCCGATACCGACGTTGCCGCCCGAACGGCTGATGATGACGGAGTTGATACCGATCAGTTCGCCGTCCATGTTGACGAGTGCACCGCCCGAGTTGCCCGGATTAATCGACGCGTCGGTCTGGATAAAGTCTTCATAGCCGTCACGGCTGATGCCCGTGCGGCCCAGGGCACTGATGATGCCCGACGTGACTGTGTGGCTAAGTCCGTAGGGGCTACCGATCGCAATGACGAAGTCGCCGACCTTGACGTCCTCTGAATCGCCGATGGGCATTTCCGTGAGGTCCTCACTTTCGACTTTGATGACCGCAATATCCGTGGCTGCGTCAGAGCCGACCAGTTCGGCGTCGAGCTCGCGCCCGTCGTCGAGGGAAACGAGGATTTCGTCGGCGCCGTCGACAACATGATGATTCGTCAGGATATAGCCGTTCCCGGAGTCAACAATGACCCCGGAACCGGCGCCACCAACCTCGCCGGTGCGGCCGAAGCGGTCGCGACGCGTTTGGGTAATCCGAATATTGACGACAGCCGGCGACGCGGACTCGACCAGCGGCGCGAGGCTCGTCACAGCCTGTCCGCCGACGCTCGTCGGTAATGCTGCTTGTGCAGCGCTCAGCGAGAGGAGGGCGAGTAGCAAGCTGGTCCAAGGGAGTCGTGTTTTCGTAATCATAGAGTGCCTCAATGATGCTGGTTCTTTATTCAGATGCAGTGAATGAGATTAGGTTCACGAAGCTGAATCGTTCGTGAATTATAGGCCCTTAGACGAAAGATGCCTGAGCGCAACTCTTGGTCGCGCCCAGGCACACCGTCTTTACGGGAAAAGCCGCAGCTAGGCGGCTTCGACCGTAATACGACGAGCTTGAACTTCCGGTGCTTTCGGAATGCTGACTTCCAGGATTCCATCGGCGCATTTCGCGGCTACGCCGTCGGCATTGGCCGTCTCCGGTAGCGTGAAACGGCGCAGGAAGCGACCGGTCGCGCGTTCGATGCGCTGTACGCCGGCGTCCTCGGCCGGGGCAATGGCGTGACGTTCGCCGGATACGCTCAGAACACCGGCATCCATCGACACGTCGATGTCTTCGGGTTTGACGCCCGGGACGTCGGCGCGCATGACAAAACGGTCTTTTTCCTCGACGATATCAACAGCGGGGACCCAGTCGGCCACCGGGCTATGGTCGTCGCTGGCGACACCGCGGTTCTGCGCCAGGCGATCGAGATCGCGATGCAGGAGGTCGACGAACGACCACGGTTCAAATCGGGCTATATTCATGGTTTTCTCCACTTTCAAATGCGTTGCTGCAGCCTTAAGTAAGGGCTCGAACAGGCATTTCAAGGCCCTTGATTTGCGGTGAATTACGGTAAATCGGGGTTTGTTTCCGGCCCGCCATGGATCGATTTTGGGCCACTATATCTAGTAGTTATTAAATTTCACAAAAGTGCCATTTTTTTTCGCCTATTTTTAAAGGACTTACTCGCAAAGGTCTTGTAAGTCCTTGTTTTTGAATTTGAAAGGGCCTGGGAAAAAAAACAGAGAAATGCTTGACAGGGACCCGGTTCGGGCATAATCTTGTTCCCACTTGGACACAACATCTTGTGTCTGATCAAAGTGAGAAAAGAGGCCGAAACAGGCACTCGTCGCGCGCTCTCTGGCCGCAGGCGAGCGGGGCGCTTTTCTCTCGGGAAAGAGTGGGTAATAACAATATTTTTGGGGTCTCCTAAGGGAGTACAGGGGAGTAACAGGACCAATGAAGTCTGCCGTCAATCTGGATTCACACACGGTTACCGACATCGAATTTCAACCTGCATCGCTGGATATCTGGGATGCGAAATATCGACTTTCAGCCAAAGATGGCGAGAAAATTGATAACTCTATAGATGACACCTACAAGCGCGTTGCGCGGGCACTGGCCAACGTAGAGGTCGAGTCGAAACGCGAGCACTACTTCGAGGAATTTGTCTGGGCCTTGCGCTCCGGTGCGATACCGGCCGGCCGCATCATGTCAAATGCAGGCGCCCGGGAGCACAAGCCGGCGACGTCGACGATCAACTGTACCGTGTCGGGTACGGTCGGCGACTCGATGGACAACATTCTCAATAAGGTGCACGAGGCTGGCCTGACGCTCAAAGCCGGTTGCGGTATCGGCTACGAGTTCTCGACGCTGCGCCCGAAGGGTGCCTACGTCACCGGTGCCGGCGCGTACACGTCCGGTCCTCTGTCCTTCATGGATATCTACGACAAGATGTGTTTCACGGTGTCGTCGGCTGGTGGTCGTCGCGGCGCGCAGATGGGCACGTTCGATGTTGGTCATCCGGATGTTATGGAATTTATCCGGGCCAAGCGTGAAGACGGGCGCCTGCGGCAGTTCAACCTGTCACTGCTTGTGACCGACGAGTTCATGCAATCGGTCATTAGCGAGGATGACTGGCATCTCGCGTTCCCGGTTACGCCGAAGGAAGTCGAAGACGACGGTCTTGACGTAACGGACAAGAGCCAGTTCGTCTGGCGCGACTGGCCCGAAGCCGGCAACTATGTGACGAATCCGGAAGGACTCGCCGCCTGCAAGATATACAAGACGCTGCCGGCACGCCGGGTCTGGGACATCATCATGGCGTCGACCTACGATTTCGCGGAGCCCGGCTTCGTGTTGATCGACAAGGTCAACGAGATGAACAACAACTGGTTCTGCGAGAACGTTCGCGCGACCAATCCTTGCGGCGAGCAACCGTTGCCGCCGTACGGTTCTTGCCTCCTCGGTTCCGTCAACCTGACAAAGTTCGTTGAGAAGCCGTTCACGGACGACGCGAAGTTTGATTGGGACACGTTCCGCAAGGTCGTCAAGGTCTTTACGCGCATGCTCGATAATGTTGTTGAAATCAATGGTTTACCGTTGCCGCAACAGCGTAACGAGATTCAGCGCAAACGACGCCACGGCATGGGCTTCCTGGGGCTTGGTTCCACGATCACGATGCTGCGCATGAAGTACGGTGAGCCGGCGGCGGTTGAGTTCACGGAGGAAGTCGCCAAACAACTGGCCCTCGCAGGCTGGGAAGAGGGTCTCAAGCTTGCAGAAGAGAAGGGCCCGGCCCCGATCATGAGCGAGAACTTCGAGGTGACTGAGGAGATGCTCAGGAAGCGCCCCGAAATGCGCGCCGATGGCTACCAGGCGGGCGACAAGGTGCCCGGCCGTATCCTGCATGCGAAATACAGTCGTTATATGCAGCGTGTGGCAGCGGAAAATCCCGAATTGGTCGAACAGTTGGCGGAGAAGGGCGCACGCTTCACGCATCACAGCTCGATCGCGCCGACCGGTACGATTTCGCTGTCGCTGGCCAACAATTCGTCGAATGGCATCGAGCCGAGCTTCGCGCATCACTACTTCCGCAATGTGATTCGCCAGGGCAAGAAGACGAAAGAGAAAGTCGACGTCTTTTCGTTCGAGATGCTGGCGTACCGCGATATGGTTAATCCCGAAGCCTTGCCGGCAACCGGCGACGCGGCGAGCAGCCTGCCGGAATACTTCATCACGGCCGACGAAGTGTCACCGAAGCAGCACGTTGATATACAGGCGGCGGCACAAAAGTGGATTGACTCTTCAATCTCGAAGACAGCGAACGTACCGACGGATTATCCGTACGGCGAATTCAAGGATATTTACCTGTATGCCTACGAACAGGGCCTCAAGGGTTGCACGACATTCCGCTTCAACCCGGAGGCGTTCCAGGGCGTACTGGTGAAAGAGAAGGACCTGAAGAACACGAACTATACCTTCACGCTGGAAGACGGCTCGACCGTCGAGTTGAAGGGTGACGAAGAGATCGAGTACGACGGTGAAGTACATACCGCGGCCAATCTGTTCGACGCGCTGAAAGAAGGCTATTACGGAAAGTTTTAATGATCAAAATAGATAAACAGATTGTCGGCTACGCTGTTAATCAGCCGGCTGAAGAGAAAGAAACCAAGCGTGATTTCAAGCGCGAGGGCGGTGGTGATCGTGCCGAAGTCATTCGCATGCACGAGAAGCTCGAGCGTCCGGAGATGCTCGTCGGCTCCACGTACAAGGTGAAGACGCCGGTTTCGGACCACGCGATGTACGTCACGATCAACGACATCATTCTCAATGAGGGCACGGAACACGAGAAACGTCGCCCGTTCGAGATCTTCATTAATTCGAAGAACCTCGATCACTACCAGTGGATTGTGGCACTGACCCGCATTATTTCTGCCGTATTCCGTAAGGGCGGTGATGTGACCTTCCTCGTCGAAGAACTCAAAGCGGTCTTCGACCCACGCGGTGGCTACTGGCAGACAGGCGGCAAGTTCATGCCGTCGATCATTGCCGAACTTGGCTATATCGTGGAACGGCACCTGGTCATGATCGGCATGATGTCCGCACCAGAACTCGACGACGGCCAAAAGCAACTGATCGCCGAGAAGCGCGCGCAGTTCGAAGAGTCGCAGAAGCAGACGGATGCATTTTCGGAGAGTGAGTACCCCGAGGGTGCCCAGTTGTGCACCAAGTGCAATACGACGGCAGTCATCATGATGGATGGCTGTATGACGTGCCTGTCTTGCGGCGATAGCAAATGCGGCTAAGGCTGGTTACCGCCAAACTGATTAGCTTCGAAACAGAAAAGCCACCGACTCGGGAGAGTCGGTGGCTTTTTTCTTGCCGTTAAAACGCCTTGCGGCGTCAGTGAGAAATTACCCGAAAACGACGGCACCGAGTACGAATAAACTCAGCGCAACCGCAGTCGTGGACAGTGAGATTCTAGCCACCTTGAGCATCATGTCATCTTCCTCAGGGAATATTTCGATAGGGCAATCGTAGGGCTTTCACTATCGCGGAAGCGTGGACTCGGTCACGTTTGAGAGGCGAGTACGTAGTATCCACAGTCGTCTTCGTCACGGGGCTGCTGTATCCAACAGCCAACCCATTATTGGAGACAAAGCCGTGAAGCGCTGGCACATTGCAGTCCTGGCCTTGGCGGTACTGTTCGTGCCCGTACTCGTCAGGCAGCTTATGCCGGTCGAGTCCCGACAGCTCGAGCGGGTTGAGCTCGCGGATACCCGGCATTTCGAAATCTCGTTTCCGAATCGCGCGCAGGATCTCGCACTGGGTGGGCTGTTGTTCGTACCTGAAGGGGATGGGCCGTTTCCGGCCGCCGTGCTTATACACGGCTCAGGTACAAGCCGCCGAGCCAACGGCTGGTACCTGACGCTGACGAAGCACCTACAGGACAGCGGAATCGTCGTACTCCTGCCGGACAAGCGAGGGTCGGAAGAGTCGGAGGGAAACTGGCGAACTTCGAGCTTCGAGGATCTCGCTACCGATACGCGAGCCGCGATCGAGCATTTGCGTGAGCAGCAGTCAGTCCCGATATCGAGAATTGGCGTCGTCGGCATGAGCCAGGGCGGTTGGATCGCACCGCTCGTTGCCTCACAAGAAGAGGATCTGGCGTTCCTCGTATCGATGGTCGGAGCGGTGGTTACGCCGCGAGAGCAGTTGCTCTACGAGGAGAACTACAATCTTCGCCAAATAGGGTTTCTGCCGGGAATTTCCAATGTTCTCGCTTATGTGGGTTCCGCGAATGTCCGCTATCTCGCCCAACCGGAGCTGTACGAGCTGATCACCGACTATGATCCACTGCCATACTGGCGCGATATTTCGGTCGACTCCCTGGCCTTGTTCGGCGCAGATGATACGAACGTTCCGTCTGCCGAAAGCGCGAAGCGTCTCATGGCTCTCGACAATCCTCGCATTCGCGTGGAGGTCTACGAGGGTTCCGGACATGCGCTGCAGAGCCCCAGCGGACAGGGCGACAGCATTATTCGAAGAGACGCGCTCGAAGAGATTTCGGTCTTCATACATTCCATCGGTATGGACTGAAAGACGCGTTCGGATGGCCTGTTTCGGGATCAGCGGAAACCTGGCCTGAGCGGCTGGCAACGATCAGGACTATCATCCGATAGTCATGTAACATCTTGATCCGTGACTATCAGCATCCCAGATTTCTCCGAGACTCGCGTCGTCGTAGCCGGCGACGTGATGCTTGATCGCTACCTGTTCGGGTCGACCGGACGAATCTCGCCAGAGGCACCTGTGCCCGTCGTGCACGTCCAGGAAACCGATGACCGCCCAGGGGGCGCCGCGAACGTCGCCGTTAACGTCGCCGCCCTTGGCGCGGCAACCAGTCTCGTCGGCGTTGTCGGCAAGGACTCTGCTGCCGAATCGCTGGCCGCTATTCTCGGTGAGCAACAGATCGAATGCGCTTTTGCGGTCGCAGACGATCGTCCCACCATTACGAAGACACGCGTGCAGAGTCGCGGCCAGCAACTGATTCGGCTGGACGAAGAAAACGCGGCCGCGATGCCGGGCGATGCGATGACCTCGACGTTACAGGGAGCGCTGGATGGCGCCGGAGCGGTTGTGTTGTCTGACTACGGCAAAGGTGCGTTAGCGGACGTCGCCGGTATGATCGCCGTGTGTCGGGGTGCAGGCGTGCCCGTACTGGTTGATCCCAAAGGCGCCGATTTCAGCAAGTACCGCGGTGCGTCGCTGATAACACCCAACCAGTCGGAGTTCGAGGCTGTCGCCGGCAAGTGCGATTCGGATGAGGACCTCGTGGCACGAGCGCGTGCGATGATGGACGAGCTCGAGCTTGATGCACTCCTGATCACGCGTAGTGAGAAAGGGATGCTGCTTGTAGAAGCTGGTGCAGAGCCACTGTTCCTGTCTACGCAAGCCCGCGAGGTCTACGACGTCACAGGCGCAGGCGACACCGTCATAGCGACACTGGCCGGAGCGCTGGCCAGCGGGCAGAACCTCTCTTCAGCCGCCGCCCTGGCCAATATTGCGGCCGGCCTGGTCGTTCGCAAGATCGGTGTTGCAGCAGTGACACCCGGAGAGATCTCGGCGGCACTGCATCAACGTGGGCAGGGCGGGCGTGGTCTCGTGGGGCTGGATGCGCTACTCGCGCTGGTCGCCGAGTCCCGGGGACGCAACGAACGCGTCGTCATGACCAACGGGTGTTTTGACGTGCTGCATGCCGGCCACGTAGCTTACCTCGAAGAGGCCAAGAGCCTTGGCGATCGGCTGATCGTGGCGGTTAATGACGACGATTCGGTACGCCGGCTCAAAGGAGAGTCACGACCGGTCAATGCGCTTGAGGATCGCTTGCTCGTGCTCGCGGGACTGGCGGCCGTTGATTGGGTAGTGCCGTTTTCCGAGGACACACCAGCCAATTTGATCAGTGTCCTGTTACCGGACGTGCTCGTCAAAGGTGGCGACTACAAGCCCGAGGAAATCGCGGGCGCCACGGAGGTCCTGCAGAACGGCGGTGAAGTTCGCGTCCTGGCATTCCGAGATGGCCATTCCTCGAGCCGCATCATCGACAGGCTCGACAGCGAATAGGCTTCCTGAGAGCCCGCGGTGCGCTATCTCTATAACCTGCTGACCTACCTGCTGCTGATTCCATTTGCGTGCTACTGGATCGTCCGCGGGCTCGGAAATCGCACTTACATTGACCGGCTGGGCCAGCGCTTTGGCTTTGGATTCCCGTCGATCGAACGCTGTATCTGGGTGCATGCTGTCTCGGTCGGTGAGGTGCAGGCCGCGGTACCGTTGATTCGCGTGCTGGCGAAGCGCTTTCCGGACCGCGCATTGCTGATAACGACGGTTACACCGACTGGTGCAGCGCGTGTAGAGTCGCTGTTCGGCGATTCGGTCTATCACTGTTTTATTCCGTTCGAGTTCCCCCACGCGGTCAATGCTTTCTTCCGACGAGTCAATCCGGAAGCCGCCCTGATCATGGAGACGGAAATCTGGCCCAATCTGTATCGTGCCTGCGGTGTTCGCAACGTGCCGCTAATCCTCGTCAGCGCGCGTATCTCACCAAAGTCGGTTCCGGGCTATCGAAAATTGCTGCCGCTGATTCGCGAGACCTTGTCGCACGGAATCATAATCGCTGCACAGAGCGAGCCTGATGCAGAACGGTTTCTCTCACTGGGTGCGAGTCCCGAGCGAACGTGCGTCATGGGCAACATCAAGTTCGATGTCGAGCCGGATCCCGATGTGCCCGCCAAAGGCATCGCAGCTCGCGCTGAACTATTTGGTGAACGCCCCGTCTGGATAGCTGCAAGTACTCACGAGAGTGAAGAAGAACTCGTACTGGAAGTCCATCGAGCCTTAAGGAGCCGCCATCCGGACCTGCTGCTTGTGTTAGTGCCCCGTCATCCGGAGCGCTTTGCCTCGGTACGCGAGCTTGTTGAGAATCGCGAATTCAGTGTGGTATCGAGGACCGAGGGCCGGCCGGCTGGTGACGCTGCTGTCTTCCTCGGTGACACGATGGGCGAATTGCCGATGTTCTATGTCGCGAGCGATGTTGCATTCGTCGCCGGAAGCCTGGTGCCGATCGGCGGGCACAATTTGCTCGAGCCGGCGGCGCTGGGCGTACCCGTTGTAACGGGGCCGCACAACTTCAATGCGCAGGACATCGCTGACCTGTTTATGGAACTTGGTGCTTGCCGCCAGGTGGCCGACACCGATGAGTTGGTTGAGGTGGTCAGTGAGCTCTTGACCAACCCGGACGAGGCCGCGCGCCTGGGGAGCGCGGGCCAGGTCTTACTGGAAGAAAATCGGGGTGCGCTCGAGCGGCTCCTCGTATTGCTGGAGCCTTTGCTTGGCAGCAATTCGTCGGACTAGCTTCCTGACGCGGCCGCCGCTTCTTCCTCGGCAATAGCTTCCTCAGGCGGCTGGCGCTCCGTCAGCCACTGGTCGATCTGCTCCAGGTCCTGCACCTGCAATGTACCTGCAGCCTGCTTGAGACGCAGCACATTGAGGATGTATTCGTAGCGGCTCTGGTAGTAGTTCGTGATCGCAAGATACAGCGTGAATTGCGAGTTCAGAACGTCGACAATTGTACGCGTCCCCACATCGAATCCGGCTTGGGTGGCTTCGAGTGCCGTACGGCTCGAAGCAACGGCTTGCTCGAGAGCCTGTACACGACTTTGCTCGGCAAGTACGCCGAGGTAGGCATCCCGTGACTGGCGTTCGGTTTCGCGGGTCACGCGCTGCAGCTGCTCACGGCTCGCGCGATGCAGGTAGACCGCTTCGCGGACTTGTGATGACGTGGTGCCGCCGGAGAAGATGGGTATCGAAAACTGAATGCCAACCGTGTCGGTGTCGAAATCCGAGTCAATGATGGACGGCGCTCCGTCGTTGGTTCCGGTACCGTCATTAATCTGCTTGTCGACCCGGTAATACAGGTCCACGGTCGGGTAGTGTCCCGTCTTGCGGAATGAAATCTCGTCGCGCGCCAGTTTCTCATCGAGGCGGCTGGCCACGAGATTGAGGTTCTGGTTCAGTGACATGTCGACCCATTCACGCTCCGATTTTTCGGGCAAGATCAACGGAAAGTCTTCCTTCGGCGCCGACAGGCTGCTGACATACTCTCCCGTGATTTCGCGAAGCAGGTTGCGTGAGGTCGCCAGTTCGCGTTTCGCAGCAATTTCGGCGGCCACGGAGCGGTCATAGCTCGCCTGCGACTCCTGCACATCCGTAATCGCGATGAGGCCAACCTCGAAGCGTTGCTTTGCTTGCTCAAGCTGACGGGCAATTGCCGTTCGGTCTGCGTGAATTGACGTTAGCTGATCTTCGGCCGCGAGTACATTGAAGTAGCGTTGTGCGACGCGAATGATCAGGTCCTGTTGCGCGGCCTCGCGCTCGGCTTCGGCTCTGGCGACGACCTTGTCCGCCCGCCTCAGGTTGACGACCTGGTCCCAGCGAAACAGCGTCTGTGTCAGCAGGGCATTAAACCCTGTTCGGTCGGTATCCTGGGTGACATCAACGGTCTGGTTGAGGCCCAGCGAGAAGCTCGATCCGCTCGAGTCGAGCTTGTCCCAGCCACCGCCGGCTGTAATCTGTGGATACAACACGCCGCGCGCCTGTGGCTTGGCTTCCAGGGCCGCGAGGCGACGTGCTTCGGCCTCATGAATCTGCGGATCGCTCTGCAGCGCCTGCTGGTAGATTTCCAGCAGCGTAGCGGCGCTGGCCGCCGAAGGCACGGCGAAAACGCCGGCTAGCAACAATAAGATATTGATATATTTCAAATTTTTCATTTCTACATGTTCCAGAGTGGGGCCGCCCTTGGGCGCGAGGTGTTATAGTCTACTACATCACCAAACCAGTTGGAAATACGGCTTCTAGTCTTAGATGCAGGAGCCTCCAAAGTGGTTTCGTCAAAAAGAAAATTGTCTGGGCAGCGCGCCGTGAACCAGCGGTGCGATATCCGTCTCGAACAACGAGAGCGACTGCCAGTCGTGCTCGTCGGTCCGCTCGATGAGTTTCGCCTCCATCGCCGGGCTGTCGCCAACGATCACGAACAGTCGGCCGTGCGGATTCAGAACCTCGACGAATCGTGGGTCGAAGGTCTGCAGCGACCCGGTGACGGCAATAGCATCGAACGTGCCGTCGGGTAGTTCCCGGGTCGCATCCATATGCAGCAATTCGACATTGTCGATGCGCGCGTCTGCGAGTTTGTGCCTCGCGGTATCGACAAAGTCCGCATGAATATCGACACTCGTTACTTGTCTTGCGAGCGTCGCGAGACAGGCTGTCATGAAGCCGCTGCCCGTTCCTATCTCGAGAACATTCTCGTCGCCTTTGAGCCCCAACGCCTGCAGAAGCCGCCCTTCCTGCGTGGGCGTCATCATATGCTCACCGTGCTCGAGCGGGATTGCCGTGTCCGCAAAAGCCAGGGATGCGAAGCCCGCGGGAACGTAGTCTTCTCGGGGCAGTTGTCTGAGCATAGCGAGAACGTCTACGTCGTAGACATTCCAGCCTCGAACCTGCTGATTGACCATTTGCAGGCGCGCGTAGTCGGTGTTCATGCTTGTCTTACCTGTAACATTATGAAATTAAATGAATAAGTGCCTCGATACCGAATTCCGTCGTGAGCGTGATGGGGCGACTTATGACAGCCAGTTCGGAATTATGGTGAATAGCCTCGGCGGGCTATGTTCGCTGGGATATGCTTACGAGAAGATGCGTCTTGAGCCTAAAAAAAAGTAATCATAGCAAATGATCCGACCCAAACTGACTAAGTGATAACCGGGCTCTGAATGACAACCACAATCATCATAATCGCCTTGGCAACGCTGGTCCTGGTGACCACCGTCGCGGGCGTGTATCTGTGGGCGTCACGCAGGAAGGTTCGGACGCGAGTCTCGCGCCTCAACGCGGAAACACTCGAGGCGTCGCGTGACGCGTCCGTCGGCCACCGTCTGACGATCCCGAACGACCCCGAAACCGCGCAACTCGCACACACGGTCAATCGCCTCTTCGACGCGCTTGGGGAACGCGACGAGAAACTCCAGGGGCGCGACCGTCTGTTCCAGGACTTTGCGCGAACGCTGCCGGAGATCGTGCTTATTCACGATGAGAAAATCCTCCTGGCGAACGAGTCTGCGGCGGGCCTGGTTGGCCTTGAGCCGGCGCAACTGGTCGGCCGCGAGATCGCTGACCTCGTCAAGCCTGCCTATCGCGCCCTGTTTCGCAAGACGGTCACCAAGCGTCTCAGCGGGGAAAATGCGCCACGGCGCATCGAGATGCAAGTCATCAATGGCAACCAGGCTGGCCTCTGGGTAGAAGCGCAGAGCTCGACTATCGAATTTCGGGGCCACCGGGCGATTTTGACGGTCGCACGCGACATCAGCCATCGGAAGAGCCTCGAGGTCTCCTTGTCGCGGAGCAAGCGGCAGGCGCAATACACGCTCGAGTCCATTTCCGAGGGTGTAATCACCACCGACAACGATGGCCGGATCGATTACATGAATCTCGCGGCCGAAACCCTGATCGGAACCAATCGGGATGATGCATCCGGTCACCGTATCGGGGAAATGTTTACGCTCGTCGATGACGCGGACAGGCGCCCCCTGGGCGACCCGGTCGAGCGCTGCCTGGCGATGCGCAGACGGGTGAACATGGGACGCCGTGCCGTCATGGTCAGCGTTGATGGCGAGCACGAACATTCGGTCGAAATCACTGCGTCGCCGGTTCGCGGGCCGAGCAACAGTATTTCGGGGACCGTCGTCGTATTCCATGACGTCAGCGAGTTACGCGGCTTAACGCGCAAGATGTCCTACCAGGCAACCCATGACCCGCTGACGGGCCTCATCAACCGCCGCGAGTTCGAACGCCGCCTCGACGAAGCTATGGATTCGGCACACGCGGAAGAAGCCGTTCATATGTTGTTCTACATGGACCTCGACCGTTTCAAGGCTGTGAACGACAGCTGTGGCCATATGGCCGGTGACAACATGCTTCGAGAAGTCGCGGCGCTGATCAAGGACGAAGTCCGTGACTCCGACTTCGTGGGACGCCTCGGGGGAGACGAGTTCGGCGCACTGCTTATTGGTTGCCCGATCGAGAAGGCGCGGCAGATCGCGACGGACATCTGCAACGCAATCGCAGACTACCGGTTTGTCTGGAAAGACAAGATTTTCAATATCGGTATCTCGATCGGCCTCGTCGAGATTTCGCACGCCAGTGGAACGCTGCAGGATGTGATGAGTGCTGCCGATTCAGCCTGCTACATGGCCAAGCAGCAGGGCAGGGGCCAGGTGCACATTTACTCGGCGCGCGACGAAGCGGTTGCCCGGGAGCGTGGCGATATCCAGTGGCTGCGCCAGCTCCAGACAGCACTGCACGAAGACGGGTTCGTCCTCGCGGTGCAACCCATTATTGCCATGCGCGGACGCGGCGAATCGGGTCCCGCGGTCGAAGTCCTGATCCGCCTGAACGATGGCCACGGCCGACCTACCGCATCGGCTGAATTCCTGCGCCCTGCGGAGCGCTACCAGATGATGCCGCAGATCGATCGTTGGGTCATAAATACGACGCTAACAGCGATCTCAAGCGGCGAGATCAAGTTACCGGCGCATCGCAGTTGTGCGATTAACCTGTCGGGACAAACGCTCGGCGACGAAGCATTTCTCGGATTCGTTGTGGATACGCTCGATCGCTCCGGCGTGGCCCCTTCGGCGATCTGTTTCGAGGTCACCGAGTCAGCAATTCTCTCGAACGTCCAGCAGGCCCAGCGCTTCATCGAAGTGCTGCACGGCATTGGTTGCGAGTTCTCGCTTGATGATTTCGGCAGCGGCCTTGGCTCGTTCTCGAGTCTCAAGCATTTGCCGATCGACTACCTGAAGATTGACGGGACCTACACGCGCAACTTGCAGACTGATCTGGTCAACCAGGAAATGGTCGCGGCGATGATCAAGCTTGCCCGTACGATGCAGTTCCAGGTGGTGGCTGAGGAAGTTGAGTACCAGGAAGACTTCGACTGGCTGCGGGACGTCGGTGTGGACTTTGTGCAGGGGCACTTCATCGAGGCGCCGTCACTGCTTGGTACCGGCTCGACGACGGGAACCTACCGCATCCTCGGCAGCTGAGCTAGAGGTCGAAGGTTTCCTCGATCAGCCGTTGGTTGAAGCCGGCGACGCGCGTGTAGCCCTGGTAAACAAGCGGTGTACCGCTTCCCTTCAGGACATCGTAATCGCGCTTCGCCTTGCGGTCCTTCTCGATGTCGTACTCGGTAAACGCGATGTTATTGGCCACGAAATACTCCCGCGCCTTGCGGCAGTAGCCGCACCAGTCGGTCATATACATGACGACGAGCGGCTCGCCCTCTGCATCGAAATGCCGTGCGAGCGCCTGCGCTTCGCGCTTCTTGACGCCTCCCGGACCGAGTTCGGCGGCAAGAGCAGAGACGATCGCCCCGGGGTCGGGACCCACAACGCGTTGACTGCCAAAGACGACGTAGGGGAGGTAGCCGTCGCCGCCATACTGCTTGTAGAGCGCCCGTCCTTCCTCATCTTCGAAAGCATCGTATTCGACAAATTCGACGCGCTTCTTCAGGTAGCTGCGCATGGAGTCGCAGGCCCGCCCACACTGTCCCGTCGTGAACAGCAGCGCGAGTGGTTCCCCGTTGTCACCATAGGCACCGTCGACCTGGCCGAAGTGATTCCAGCCGTACCAGGCACCGGCAATGACCAGCAAGAAGAAGAGTGGTTTGCTCATGTTGACAGTGTGCCTGCCAGGGGCGTATCAGACCCCCGCCCAGCTCACATTTTGGACTTCTCGGCATCCGGCAACGTGCTCACTCGTCAGACTGACGCGCACCCCAGATAGCTATCGCAACGACGATACCTAAGGCGGGACCCAACGCTACGCCAACGGGGACGTTGCCCAGCGCGGTGCCGAAAGCAGCGCCGACCCCGGCACCCAGTGCAATACCAACGCCGATGAAAAACAACAGGTTATGCGAGCTGTCATGGTGTTCAGTCATCTGTGTCTCCCTACTGCGCCTCGTCAGTATACTCCTTGCGGTCGCCATTGACGCGGCCTGGGGCTGCTTGGCAGCTACTGCGGCACGCGAACCGTTTCCTTGACGTGCTTCAAGTTGGCGACGATCGTGAATGTCATGATCACGAGCAATGACCAGGAGCTCCATTTCGCGACGTGTACGATCGACCAGGCGCCGAGCTGGTCGGGATAGCTCCAGATCGAAAAGAAAGTGCTGACGTTCTCAGCCAGCCAGATAAAGAAACCGATCAGGACGAATGCCAGCAGCAATGGAATGCGTCGATCCCGGTCCAGGGGCCTGAAGATGACGACGGATCGAGCGTAGAGTCCCAACGCCACCGCCGCGATATACCAGCGATAGTCACCGATGAAGTGGTGGGTGAAGAAGTTTGCGTAGATGAGGATCGCGACGACCCACGCCATCCAGTACGGCGGGTGATGATCGATCCGAAGGTCCAACAGGCGCCATGCCTGGATCATGTAGCTGCCAACGGCCGCGTACATGAATCCTGAGAACAGCGGTACGCCGAACAGTTTCGTGTAGGCAAAGTCAGGGTATGACCAGGACTGGATGGCACTCGAGGTTTTGAACACCTCGAGTGCAAATCCCAAGAGATGAAACAGCGTAATTGCCTTGACCTCATCCCAGGTCTCGAGTTTCGTCCAGAGCATCACACACTGAATGCCGACAGCGATGATCAGTAGCAGGTCATACCGCGGAATGCCCCACCAGCCCGCTCGCGGCACCGTGAACACAGCAAGGAAGAACAGTCCGGCGAACAGGCAGGCGCGCGCCTCCTTCAGGCCAAAAAAGATGAACTCCGCGGCGAAGCGGCGAAACCCGGACAGCTCGCGGCGCGGCGTGTAGGTGGTGAGAAACTGGTCGATGCGCATAGTCTACAGGCAAAAGAAAAGCCGCTGGACGAATCCAGCGGCCCCTTTTTCTTCATGCTTGCTGGCGTTAGCCGACCAGAAGCGGAACGATCAGCAGTGCAACGATGTTGATGATCTTGATCAGCGGGTTGATCGCAGGACCAGCCGTATCTTTGTACGGATCGCCTACAGTGTCGCCCGTGACCGCGGCTTTGTGGGCATCGGAGCCCTTGCCACCGCAGTTGCCGTCTTCGATGTACTTCTTGGCGTTATCCCAGGCACCACCACCGGCGGTCATTGAGATAGCCACGAAGAGACCGGTCACGATTGTACCGAGGAGCAGGCCACCCAGAGCCTCAACGCCCAGGGTGAAGCCAACGATCAGGGGAACGGCAATCGGAAGCAGCGAGGGTACGACCATTTCCTTGATGGCTGCCTTGGTCAGCAGGTCAACAGCACGGCTGTAGTCGGGCTTGCCCGTGCCTTCCATGATGCCTTCGATTTCGCGGAACTGGCGACGAACTTCCTCAACTACCGAGCCGGCAGCGCGCCCAACGGCTTCCATAGCCATGGCGCCGAACAGGAACGGTACGAGACCGCCGATGAACAGGCCAATGATGACGCGGTAATCGTTGAGCAGGAAGGTAACGTCCTGGCCAGCCTGCGTCAGTGCATTGTTGTAGTCCGCAAACAGAACAAGCGCGGCGAGGCCGGCAGAGCCGATAGCGTAACCCTTGGTCACGGCCTTGGTCGTATTGCCAACAGCGTCCAGCTGGTCGGTAATCTTGCGGACTTCCGGCGGTAGTTCGGCCATCTCAGCAATGCCACCGGCGTTGTCCGTGATCGGGCCGAATGCATCGAGAGCAACAACCACACCCGTCATCGACAGCATCGTCGTGGCTGCGATGGCGATATTGTACAGGCCGCCCATTGCGACACCTTCCGGTGCGAGCTGGAACGCGCCCCAGATGCTGGCACAGACAGCCAGAACGGGAAGTGCCGTCGCTTTCATCGAGATGCCGAGTCCGGCGATGATGTTGGTCGCGTCACCTGTCAACGATGCGTTGGCGATCGTCTTTACGGGCTTGAAGTCCGTACCCGTGTAGTACTCGGTGATGACAACCATTGCCGCCGTCAGCGCCAGGCCGATCAGCGAGGAGTAGAAGATGTTCATCGCGGCGCCCGTGTGGCCCATCATCATGTCAGTGATGAAGTAGAACGCAGCGGCCGCGAGAATGCCCGCAACAATCATGCCCTTGTACAGGGCGCCCATGACTTTGCCGCCATCAGACGTCTTGACGAAGAACGTACCGATGATCGAGGCAACAATTGAAACTGCACCGAGAACCAACGGGTACAGAACAGCCTGGATACCGTATGTGTCAACGATGAGGCTGCCGAGCAGCATCGTGGCGATGATCGTTACGGCGTAAGTCTCGAAGAGGTCGGCAGCCATACCGGCGCAGTCGCCGACGTTGTCGCCGACGTTGTCGGCAATTACGCCCGGGTTGCGAGGATCGTCTTCGGGAATACCGGCTTCGACCTTGCCGACAAGGTCAGCGCCGACGTCGGCACCCTTGGTGAAAATTCCGCCGCCGAGTCGCGCGAAGATCGAGATCAGGGAGCCGCCGAAGGCGAGGCCAACCAGCGCGTGGATGGCGTGATCGACGGTCGAACCCATCTTCATCAAAATGGTGTAGTAACCAGCCACACCGAGGAGGCCAAGGCCAACCACGAGCATGCCCGTGATGGCGCCACCCTTAAAGGCAACGTTCAGTGCCGGGTTGACACCCTTGGTCGCCGCTTCCGCCGTACGCGTATTGGCGCGTACTGACACGAACATGCCGATGTAGCCGGCGAGGGCCGAAAAGACTGCGCCGATCGTGAAACCGATCGCCGTCGCCCAATCCAGCGTGAATCCAAGAACCACCGCAAGCACGATGCCGACCATGCCAATGGTCAAATACTGGCGATCCATGTAGGCCTTGGCGCCTTCCTGGATTGCTGCACCGATTTCCTGCATGCGGGCGTTGCCGGCAGGCTGCTTGAGAACCCACTGTGTAGAGACTATCCCGAACAGAATGGCAAGTACGCCGGCACCGATCGAGAGCCACAGGGCCAACTCATTAGACATCAGACTATCTCCTGACTTTTTTGTTTTGAGATCGAGCGCAGCCGCAGACGCCGGCCACCCTGGCAGGCGTATGACAGCGTTCGATTGTGAATTTCCCCAAAAAGGATTGTTACTACCGGCTGAGCCGGGCGCGCATCATACCACAAATTTTGTGCCGGTCTTGGGCTTCACAGCCTTCTTTTTCAGCTTGGCAGTTCTCGGTAAGCCGTTGATATATGGAGGGTAATTCTCTCCCTTGATCAGCGGCTCCAGGTAGCGGCGGCCTGCGGCTGTGATGCCGAAGCCGTCTTTGGTGATGTAGCGTCGTGGCAGCATTTTTTCCTTGTTGGCGATCCGGCCGAGCGGGGCGGATTCGATCTTCCAGCGATACGGCGCGTCCGACACGCGCTTGATGACCGGCATCACGGCGGTTTTGCCCTGCAGGGCGAATTGCACGGCCGCTTTGCCGACCGCGTAAGCCTGTTTGACGTCGACGTCAGAGGCAATGTGCCGAGCCGAGCGCTGCAGGTAGTCGGCGATCGCGTAGTGGAACTTGTAGCCGAGATTGTCACGCACCATCGTGGCGACGACCGGTGCCACTCCGCCAAGCTGGGCATGGCCAAACGCATCCCGGGTACCCTGGTCTGCGAGGAACTTGCCATTGGCGTAAGCCGCACCTTCGCTGACGACGACGACGCAGTAGCCGTACTCTCTCACGCACTGCCGAACCTTCTTCAGGAATTCACGCTTTTTGAACGGAATCTCCGGGAACAGGATGATGTGTGGCGCGTCGCCAGGCTCCTTGCCAGCCAACCCGCCCGCGGCAGCGATCCAGCCCGCATGACGGCCCATGACTTCGAGGATAAATACCTTCGTGGACGTTTCCGCCATCGACGCGACATCCATGGCTGCTTCCTGGGTCGATACCGCGACGTACTTGGCGACAGACCCGAAGCCCGGGCAGTTGTCCGTAATCGGCAGGTCATTGTCGACTGTCTTCGGTACGCCGAGGCAAGTGACGGGAAACCCCATCTTCTTCGAGATCTGCGACACCTTGTGAGCTGTGTCCATGGAGTCGTTGCCGCCATTGTAGAAGAAGTAGCCAATATCGTGTGCCTTGAACACTTCGATCAGGCGCTCGTATTCGGCGCGGTTCTCTTCGATGCCCTTGAGCTTGTAACGAGCGGAGCCAAACGCGCCACCCGGCGTGTGCATCAGGGCCGCGATGGCCGCAGCGCTTTCCTTGTTCGTATCAATCATGTTCTCGGTGAGCGCGCCGATGATGCCGTTACTGCCGGCATAGACATTGGCGATCTTGTTGGGATGCTTGCGTGCGGTCTCGATGACACCGCAAGCTGTAGCGTTGATGACGGCCGTGACTCCACCCGACTGGGCGTAAAAGGCATTCATAGCGGACATGTTCTCTGTTCCCTGATGGCGTAATTGGAAGGCGGCAAGGATACCTCGCATTGACCTTAAAGTCCTTTACGAGTAGCGTACCTCCGCCCGAATTGCAGGAGCCCGACCGACGGGCGACGCGAGTGCTGGCGAGCGAAGTGAATAGCGAGAAGAACGGCATGAGAATCGTACTATTAGGCGCCCCCGGTTCCGGCAAGGGAACCCAGGCTAAGAAGTTGATGGCAAACAAGAACATCCCGCAAGTCTCCACCGGGGACATGCTGCGTGAGGCTGTTGCTGCCGGGACGCGATTCGGCCTCAAAGCGAAGTCGGTTATCGATGCGGGCAACCTGGTTCCTGATGAGGTTGTGCTCGGAATTATTAGTGAGCGCCTGGCCCGACCCGATGCGCAGGACGGCTTCATACTTGACGGTTTTCCTCGAACCAGGCAGCAGGCCCTGGATCTCGAAGAGCTCCTCGACCAGATGGGTACGCCCCTCGACACGGCTGTGCTGATGGACGTCGATTTCGAGATACTCATGAGGCGCCTGACCGGTCGCCGTACCTGTTCGCTGACCGGCAAACTGCTGAACATCTACTTCTCGTCGCAGGACGAGCTCGACGAATGCACTAGTGCCGGCGGCGAGCTGATTCAGCGCGAGGACGACAACGAGGAGACGATCGGGAATCGTCTCGAGGTCTATCGCGAGAACACCGAGCCATTGATCGAGTTCTACCGTAAGCGCGACGGGCTCACAACGGTCGATGCCGAGGGTACGATCGATGAAGTCTACGAGAGACTGACCGACGCACTGTCATAGGAGCGACACCAGATCGTTACCAATAACGTCGGCTCTCCAGCCACTGAATACGCGGGATTTTCGATGGCCCGATACGATTACCGCGGATAGCTCACGTTTCGACGCCACCGTTTCGGCTGCTATATCGAGTTCCTCTGCGCAAGCGACCACTCGTGCCTGCATCTCCTTGAGTAACGCTTTCTGCCCCTCATTGGGTGGCCGCGGCGGCTGGTAGCCTTTCTCATCCCTGGCCGACGCGGCCACAGCATCGAGTAGCTGTTTGCCCACGCGCTGCACGAGCTTCGGCGGGATTCCCTGGAGGTTTACCAATTCTTTTTCCGAGCCCGGCAGGTTGTACGCGATATCGAGCAGCACGTTGTCTCGCATGATCCACTGTCTCGGCCGATCGCGTTTGATGGCCTCCGCCTCTCGCCAGCCAGCCAGCCGCGCAGCGGCGGCACGCTTACGACCGCGAAAGTTGCGTGCGCCCTTGACCCGCTCGATCGCCTGGCCGGCACTGATCTCGTACAGGGCTGGGTCGAGCAACCACCGAGCATCCTCTTGCGCCCACTCCAGCCGCCCCTTTTCTTCCAGTTTCTCGGTGAGGACATCATAGGCAGCCAGCAGGTACTCGACGTCCTCGGCCGCGTACTGGAGGTATTCCTCGCGCAAGGGACGCTTGCTCCAGTCGGCGCGCGTGTGCGTCTTGTGGATCTCAACGTCGAAGAGCTCTTTCAGGAGCCCGGCGTACCCCATCTGTGCCGGAAAGCCGAGCAGACCCGCGGCGATCTGGGTGTCAAAGATCGATGTGGGCATCGCGCCGGCGGCCTGGTAGATCACCTCGATATCCTGGCGTGCCGAATGCACAACCCATTCGTGCGCAAGGAGCTCCTTCCAGAATTCTTCCTGCTGGTACCCCGACAACGGATCGACGCACCAGATCTCGTCAGGCCCCGCGATCTGCGTCAGGCACAACTGTGCAAAATAAGTTCGCTCGCGCATGAACTCTGTATCGACACCGAGCAGTTCCAGTTTCTGCAACTCCGGGACCATAGAGTTTGGGTCTTCGATCAATTCGTAGTGAGGCATAAAAAGGCGCGGGCGAAAAAAGGAAACAGAGGTTAACATGCGAGCATCATGCTGGCCCTGTTCGAAACCTTGTTCGACATCATCCGCCTCAGGAAGGGGCCGGATGCGATTCCGTATTCGCCGGTGGTTTTCGCGATCACGCTCGCTTTGTGGCTGGCCGCCGGCCTCGTCATGACTGGCATGACCCCGGAGCTTGGCACGCGCGATTTCTTCATAGGCACTTTCACGGGCCTCTGCGGACTCGCCTGCTATGCCGGAATCGTAATGCTGACCGGCAACCGACCGCGACTGTTGCAGACGGTCACCGCGGTCCTCGGATGCGGAGCAGTCCTGAGCCTGCTGTTCGTCGCCGCCAACGTGTTCTTGTCGCCGTTCCTGAGCAAGAACCTTACGAGCCTGGTCGCCACTCTGATACTGCTATGGTCCATCCCTGTTGAAGGACATATCATCGCGCGTGCGATCAGCCGACATTGGTACATTGGTATCGTAGCTGCAATGGCTGTGTTTACGTTGCAGCTACTCCTCTACTCGCTGGTAGATCCAGCGGAACCGCAAACGGTCACGGCTGAAGCGGTCTAATGAACGAGTGACCTGAGGCGACATGCACATACACATACTCGGAATCTGCGGGACCTTCATGGGCGGCGTCGCCGCCCTGGCGAGTGCGGCTGGCCATAAGGTGACGGGTTGCGACCGTAACGTCTATCCACCGATGAGTACGCAACTCCGGAAACTCGGTATCGAGATTCATGAGGGCGTCGACGCAGACCAACTGGACATCAATCCGGATTGCGTCGTTGTGGGCAACGTCATGAGTCGAGGTGTTGAGGTTGTCGAAGCGATGCTGAATCGAGGCATGCCCTGCAAGTCGGGGCCGCAGTGGCTGGCGGAGAATGTGCTGAATGATCGACACGTCATGGCGGTCGCTGGCACGCACGGCAAAACCACGACAGCCAGCATGCTTGCCTGGATCCTCGAAGATGCGGGGCATACGCCCGGATTTCTGATTGGCGGAATTCCCGCCAATTTCGGCGAGTCGGCGCGTTTCGGCGATTCGCGCTATTTCATCGTCGAAGCTGATGAGTACGACACGGCGTTTTTCGACAAGCGTGCGAAGTTCGTTCATTATCGCCCGCGCACGCTTGTCCTGAATAATCTCGAATACGACCATGCCGATATCTACAACGACATGGACGCGATTCTCTGGCAATTCCACCAATTGTTGCGAACGGTACCCGGTGACGGGCGCATCGTTATGAACGGCGCCGACGAGAATCTGAAGCAGCTGATCGAGCAGGGGTGCTGGACGCCCATTGAGACTTTCAGCACGGCCGATGACACGGACTGGACTGCTCGCTTTGGCGACAAGGTTGAGCGTCACCTCGGAATGCGTGGGCCAGGCGGGAAGGCGGCTGAGGCCCGCTGGAAGATCGGCGGCGTGCATAATCTCGAAAACGCACTGGCCGCAGTTGCTGCGGCGGCATCCGCCGGGGTCTCGCTGGAGCAGGCGGTCGATGCCATGTCACGCTTTGAGGGCGTCAAGCGGCGTATGGAACGAACGGCGACGGTGGCCGATATTGCGATCTACGATGATTTTGCGCATCACCCGACGGCAATCAGCAAATCGATCGAGTCGATGCGCAAACGCTATCCGGGACATCGTGTGGTCGTCGCAATCGAGCCGCGCTCAAACACGATGAAGCTTGGCGTGCATAATGAATTGCTGGCCGATTCCCTGCGAGATGCCGACCTTGTATGGATGTTCCGGCCGGAGGGTATGAGCGACGACTTCGAGTCCAGCCTGCAAAGCCTCGGTGGGAAACTCCGTCTATTCGGCGACTACGATCGTCTCGTCAATGACATGTCGACCCGCGTGCTGGGCGGCGACCAGGTCGTCTTCATGAGTAACGGCGGCTTTGGTTCGGCGCGACAGACTCTCACCGCGCTATTGCAGCGCACTCGCAGCGGCTAGTACCTGACGTGCTCACAACGTGCGCTGGGCCGCATGATGAGCATCTGTACGTCGCCGATCGACCGTTCGGCGAAGGCGCTTTCGCAGTAAGCCAGGTAGAACTGCCACATACGAATAAATGACTCCGAGTAGCCGAGCGCACGAACCTCGTCGATGCGCGCCAGGAATCGCTGGTGCCAGCGATCTAGCGTGGTCGCATAATGCGGACCAATGTCCTCCAGGTGGATTACGCGCATGTCGGTATGCCTGGTCATCGTGCGTGTCATATCGGTCACCGAGGTCAGGCAGCCGCCGGGGAATATATACCGCTTGATGAAGTCGACACTGGTTTTGTACTCGTCGTAACGTTGGTCCGCTATGGTGATCGCCTGTAGCAGCATCTGGCCGTCCGCTTTAAGCAGTTCGCAGCATTTGCTGAAGTAAGCATCGTGGTACTCGTGTCCAACTGCTTCGATCATCTCGATCGAGACCAGCTTGTCGAAGTTTCCCTCCAGGTCGCGGTAGTCCTTGAGCAGCAGCGTAATCCGGTCTTCCAGACCGGCCGCGCAGATCGCCTGTTTCGCGTAGTCGTACTGTTGTTGTGAAATTGTCGTCGTCGTGACGTGGCAGCCGTAGTGCCTGGCGGCATGTATTGCGAAGCCACCCCAGCCGGTACCAATCTCGATAACGGAGTCGTCCTCGGCCAGATCCAGTTTCCTGCAGATACGATCGAGTTTGGCTACCGCCGCATCCTCGAGTGAAGTCTCAGGTGAATCGAAGTACGCGCTCGAATACATCATTCTCTGGTCCAGCCAAAGCTGGTAGAAGTCGTTGCCGAGATCGTAGTGCGCTGCAATATTCTTGCGACTGCCTGCCGGCGTGTTTCGATTGAGCGCATGCAGCAGCTTCTGCAGCGGCGCGCCAAGTCGACCAAGACCCGAATCCATGGTCTCGAGTACGTCCCGATTCCGGATCAGTATGCGCAGCAGATCGCCGAGCTCGCCGCAAGCCCAGTGTCCCTGGATGTAGGCTTCGCCCGCCCCGATCGTTCCACCGAAGGCAATGTCCCGATAGAAACTCGGGTCGAAAATCCGTACCTGTACGGTCAATGGAAACTCGTCTGTCAATTGTCCAAAGGTGTGTTGCGAGTCCCCGTCGCTAACGACAATTTGCCCCGTGCGGAGGTTCTCCAGCTGCGCATGGACGATGCGCCGCGCGAGCCGGTCCACCCAGCCGGTCCTCCTGTTTGTATTGCTCAGCTCTGTAGTTTGAATTGAGTCGAGTCGGGTAGTCATCGGGCAATTACCTCTTTTTCTTTGCCAGGATGCGTGTAGAAAGGGCATCGTTTGATCCAGAGACGCAGGGCCTCCCAGTAGATCGCGACAATGATCTTGAACGTCTGCAGTGGGAAGCGCAGCAGCACCGAGGACAACGACCACGTCGTAATCGGCTTGCGATTCAACATCATTGCTGCGCTGAAGATACGAACCTGATCCTGCGAATTGGCCATGAACACCGATAGCTGCTCAGCCGGCTCGGACAGAACCCAGTCGTACTCGACCTCCATCGGCATGAAGGGAGAGACATGCATCTTCTTCTTCGGCCGGAATCGCCAGGACGAGTCCAACATCGATGTCGCGCTGCAGTCCATTACGTAGGTATCACGTTCTCCCCAGGGTGTGTTGTTGACCTCGGAGACGATGTACTCGACACGCGCGCCATCTGCGGAGAAGCAGTAGTAGAAGCTCACCGGATTGAAGCAGTAGCCAAAATAGGACAGGTTGGTCAGCAGGCGGATAGCCCCGCCGGGCCGTTTGCCGGTTTCCTCTTCGACCAGGTCCCGAACGGTTTCCGCCAGGGGCTGGTCTTCAGGCCCGACATGATCGCTCCGCCGGAACCGTGCAAGGGCAGGGCGCGACGAGGACCAGAACCAGCGTTTCCTGAAAAGTGCGTCGAGCTCCTCCAGGTCGAGGTACATCAGGAAAAGGCGGTAGCTGAACTGGTGTCTCGTTGGTCGAGAGCGCGAATGCCTAACTTGCCCTTCGTAAATGCAGCTGTCCATCGAAAAGCCTCTCCTCGAAATGCTCAAGGGCGTGCAGCGCGCTGACTACGCCGTCTTCATGAAAGCCATTGCGCCAGTAAGCGCCGCAGAAGAATGTCCGACCGCAGTTAATTTCGGCTTGCCGCTGTTGTGCCGCTACTGACTCGCGCGAATAGATCGGATGCTCGTACTGCACCTTCATGACAATCTTGCCGGGATCGATCTGCCGATCGTTGTTCAGCGTGACCAGGTACTGGTTGTCGGCATCGAGTCCCTGCAGAATATTCATGTTGTAGGTGACAGCGACGTGGCGCCCTGAATCCCGTGGGATATGGTAATTCCATGCTGCCCACGCGCGTCGATGGCTCGGCATTAGCGAGACATCGGCGTGCAGGATTGCCTCGTTGCCCTGGTAGCGAATGGCGCCGAGCACTTCACGCTCTGCGGGCGTCGCATCCTCCAGCAGTGCCAATGCCTGATCACTGTGGCAAGCCACAAAGACGTAATCGAAGCGCTCCGTGCCGCCAGTCGCGGAATCCAGTTCAACCCCATTGTGTGACCGGCGTATTGACTGCACCGGGCTATTGAGTCGAATCCGGTCGCGGTGACCGGCAACCAGCTTGTTGACGTACTGCCGGGACCCGCCCTTTATGACACGCCAGATCGGCCGGTCACTGATCTGCAGCAGGCCATGGTTGGCGAAAAATCGGAGCAGGAACTTCACCGGCATATCCAGTACGGAGACCGGTTCCGCCGACCAGATAGCGGCTGCCATCGGGACAAGATAATGATCGACAAACTCGTGGCTGTAGCCGTTCGCGAGCAGGTAGCTTGATAGCGTTTCCGATTCGTCGAGCTGGTCCACGCCGGGCAGCGCCGTCTTGTTGAAGCGGAGAATGTCGCGAATCATGCGATAGAACGGCGGCCGCACAATATTCCTGCGCTGCGAGAACAGGGCATTCAGAGAAGAGCCGCTGTACTCGATCCCGCTGTCTTCCGCCTGGACACTAAAGCTCATCTCGCTTTGCTGCGATTCCTGGTCAATCTCGTCCAGCAGGTGAATGAAGTTCGGGTAGGTACGATCGTTGAAGACGATGAAGCCGGTGTCTACGGCGATCTGGCGTCCGTTCTCATATACGTCGATCGTATTGGTGTGACCACCGACATAAGCACCGGACTCGAATACGGTTATCTCGTGCTCCTGCCGAAGCTTGTAGGCGGCGACATTACCGGCGATCCCGGTACCAATAACAGCGACTTTCATCGGCTTACCAGCGTTGTGGCACGGTCTGCAATTTCGACGTGTCGTAACCCAGCGATTCCACAACTGCCACGAGCTCGTCGTAGTCGGATTCCGAGATCGTCGGCGTGCGCGCCATGATCCAGACATAATCACGATTCTGGCGGCCAATGATCGTTTGGCCGTAATCTTCGTCGAGGTGCACAATGCGATAATCGGCTTTGATGGGCCACACAAAGCGCATTCCCCAAAGTGCATTCGTCTCTTCGTTCATCACGAAGGCCTTCGGGTTGTACTCCTTGGCCTTGCCATCGAAGCCGTCCTTCCTGAATTTGAAGTTCGTGGCGATCGTTCCGTCGTCATTCAGGCTGTAGGTCTCGATGGCGTTGTGCGCGCCTTTCTCCAGGAACGTCGGGATATTGGCAATGACGTACCACGGTCCCATGAAGCGATCGAGGTCTACATAGTCAACAGTTTGCATTTCGGGTCCTTTGGCTGCGCATCCACCAAGGAGGAACGCGGCAATAGCAAGGCACGTGAACTTCAGCTTAGTGCGCATATCAGGAGCGCTCGTAGCGAATGATGTGGCCGCCCTTGGCGACCGACTCGAGTCCGAGCCATTCGTCATCGGACGAGTACCAGAGGGTCAGGTCGACTTCGTAGGCCTTGAGCGTAAAGCGTGTCGCTTCGACCGGCTGGCCCCGAAACTCGAGCGTTTCATCGCCGAGCCTCTCGACCTCGACGTCAACATACTCTCCGGTTTGCGGATTCAGCAGGCTGGACTGCTCCAGGAACTCGGGGTTCCAGTAGGCAAACGTCATGACACATTCGGGTAACTGGACGGGCGTGCCGTCTGTCTCGACCACAAACCCCGCACCCGACCGCTCTCCGGAAACCTTGATGCGCTCACCGTTAGCATTGGTGCTCGCATCGAACTCGACCAGGCAATCGTCGGCCCAGCGTTCGGCTGCGCTGTGTTCGTAGCGGTACGCCGGTATTAGCAGGATCCTGTACGTGAAGTTGGCCTCACTCCGTACGTGTCTCGTGCCGTCAGCTTCGACCACCTTGAACTGGTGCTTGCCAACCTTTTTGTCGTTCAGGTAGACATCGAAATTCCAGGAGGCATTCTCGCCGGCCCTTGAGTCGGCGTGGGCAATAGACGCGAACGCCGCGCTGAGAAGCGTGAGTACGATGAGCAGAGGAAGTTTGTGGATCATCGGCTGTGCTCCGCTATCCAGTTGCGACGTCGACCGGGCATGCCGTCGAATTTCTCTGCCAGGCGCATCAGCAGGGGCATCATGATCGCCCAGCCAATCGCGAGCGCCGACAGCGCTGCGACGGGTTCGCTGAGAATGATGCCGCCCAGGGCCTGGCCAGCAATGTAGGATGCAGGACCGCCGTAGAATCCGAATACGGCTGCAAGCTTGGGTTTGCCCCGCAACCAGCGCATCGAAACGTTGAGTGTCGTTGCAAACAGCATCCACATCGTGATGATCCAGTAGGGAGCGAAGTGGGCACTGAACAGGCCAGCCTCGTAAGTCACCCAGCCGGCAGCAACGAGAATACTGTCGAATGAGGCGCCGATCAGGGCGCAGCTGAGAACCAGGAGGATCTCCTCGAACGGTTTGTGCGCGGCCCGCAGATGCACGGCCACGGCGACGAGTACAGCCACCGGTCCGATCCAGGGCATCTGCTGCGCGGCACCAAGTACCGAAGAGAACCAGGCGATCTGGAACACGGCAAAGTTGACGAGTAATAACATGTCAGCGCACCGCCTTGCGGAACAGGTAATGGCCAACGAACCACTCGTGTCCCTCGTCGTAGTCGAACAGCTCCGCGCAGGCCATGAAAAAGATACGCCAGCGCTGCCACCAGAGAGACGCGTCCGCTTCGCCGTAACAGTCGGACAAGATCGGCAGGATCGCGGCCTCGTTCTCGGTCATCCTTTCCAGCCAGGCATTGCAAGTCCGGGCATAGTGCTGCCCGTTCCAGTGCCAGCGGCTAACGATGCTCAGGTCGTCAGCGAAACGCAGCGGCAAATCGGCACTCGGCATGATCCCGCCACTGAAAAAGTTTCGGCTCATCCAGTCGGTCGGCCCATTGTCGATGTATTCATACGGCGTCGTGCGGTGACAGAAGATGTGCATGAAAAAATGGCCGTCAGGCAGCAACCAGTCGTTGATGCGCCGAAACAGCTCACCGTAGTTACGCATGTGTTCAAACATTTCGATTGAGACGACGCGGTCGAAGCGTTTGTCCGTCGCAAAGTCGTTCATGTCGCAGGCGATGACGTCGATGTTCTCAATCGATCGTTCAGCAGCCTGCTTGCGAATGAAGTCCCTTTGCGATGTCGAGTTGGAGACGGAGGTTACGGATGCGTTCGGGTAGTGCTCCGCGATCCAGAGCGAGATCGATCCCCAGCCACAGCCGAGGTCGAGCACCTGCATCCCATCCTCTATGCCGGCCCGTTGCACGGTCAGTTCGAGGGCTGCAGCTTCGGCCTCTGACAGATTACTCACATCAGCGGGCCAGTAGCAGCAGCTGTATTTGAGGTGGTCGCCCATTACGTGGGAAAAGAACTCAGCCGGGACTTCGTAGTGTTGTTCGTTCGCGAGCTCCGGCACGAGGGCGATGGGCGATCGGTTCATCATGCCCACGAAACCATTCAGCGTGTTCGCCGCATGCTCGACGTCACCCGAATGGATGTCTTTGCGTTTCGTTTCCAGGAGTCTCCTGATCCCGGCCCGTATGACGGTGTCCGGCACGAGCCCTGATTCGGTCCAATTGACTGCTTTTGCGGCGATGGCGCTCATAGCTGCCTCCAATATTCGTTGAAGAGCACGATACGGGCCGTTCCGGGGGGCCACAATGGCATTTGTGGCCCTGTTACATTCGTTTACAAACTGTCTTCCTTCAGATAATAAACTCCGCGTGGTTACTGGCTTTGCAGCTCAATTGGGGTCTTGCAGCCGGTCTCGGGAGGGCCGGGTCAAGTTGCGTTTTTTTACGCCACTGCGCGGGGTTCAACTGTCCATCAGGGGGATTCGGACCTCGAAGCACGCGCCCTGGCCCTCGAGATCGAGATAGATAAGCGAGCCGTCATGGGCCCGGGCGACGAGGTTCGCGAGGTACAGCCCGAGTCCGGTGCCGCCAGATTCGCGTGCGCGGGACTGGTCGCTGCGATAGAAGGGTTCGCCGATGCGCGCCGCCTGGTCAGCGGTCAGACCAGGGCCATGATCGGTCACGGTCATCACAAGATCGCCGTTTGCGGTGGTGACGGCGAGTTCGACCGGGCCATCCTCGGCCTTCGAATAGCGCAGCGCATTGCTGATGATGTTCTTCAGCAGCAAGGTTATCCGGGCTTCGTCGAGAGCGACTGTGATGGGCTCGTCGGGTAGTGCCACGGTAATTCGGTCTCTGTCTCTCGTGAAGAAATCGTCCAGCATGTCGGATATGAGATCGCCGATCACCACCGTGTCCCGTGTCAACTGTACGTGTCGGCTGCTGAGTCGCTCGGCCTCCAGCAAGGAACTTACGATCTTCTCCATTTCGATGATCTCGGCCTTCAGGTCCTCAGCACCGTCATTATCGTCAAGAAACTCGATCCCGAGCCTCATTCTCGACAAGGGAGTGCGCAACTCGTGACTGATTCCGAGCAACAGCGCGCGCTTCGCGTCGAGCATGTTCTCTACATCTTCCGCCATCTTGTTGATGTCCGTCGCGAGATCGCCGAGCTGATCTCTGCGGATATTCGGAATGCGAAAATCGAAGTTGCCGCGGCCAATGCGCCTGGCGCCCTTGCGAATAGTGCGGATAGGCCGGAACAGCCAGGTGACGGCAGCGTATGCGACCAGGAGGAAGAACAAGCCGAGGCCGAGGATTAGCGGAATCAGCGGCGGTCCTTCGGGTACGTCCGATATTCTCGGCGTCGAAACGACGATCTGGTAGCCACCTTGCCGCATACGGAGGAAGTCGTGGCGATCCAGGTTCGCGAAATCGACTCCCGCGAGTTCGTCGGCCCAGGCGTCCGGACTATCACCGAAGCGGGGGCTGGGTTTGAAACTCAACTGCTCCAGTCGGGGGAATGCATCATCGGACGCCCAGTCCACGCCGGGACCGAGGATGCGAATGTCGACCGGCACCTTCTCCGTTATGGCGATGGCGCGATCGATTCGCGGTGGGACGCCGATGTCCTCTTTCACGTAACTCACGTGCAGGGACAGGTGCCCACTGATCAGGCCACGAATCTGGTCGCTATTGTAGAAACGCTGGACCGCATCGATTGTGCCGAGCACGAACAGGCCGCCCAGCACCACGAAGATCACCAGGAGGCGAAACGAAAGCGATCGCGAAAGGCGGTTAATCATCCGTTTGCGGTATACCTACGAATGAATAACCTCGCCCCCAGATTGTCTGGATAAAGCGCGCTGGCTTGACCGTGTCACCGAGTTTTTGGCGCAGCCGGCTTATCATGATGTCGACAGATCGTGTCAGGATTGCGGCGTCGATTCCTCGCAATTCGCTAAGGATGTCATCGCGAGACAATTTTCGCCCGTGCCGGCGCGCGAGGATGAGCAGTAATTCGTATTCCATCGAGGTCAGCGAGACCGAATTCCCGTCAACCTCGACCGACCGGGTTTCCGTGTCGATCGTCAGTCCATCGAATGCGAGCTCGCCGACTGCCGGGCCGGTGATTTCCGACCGCCGCAGCGTGGCTTGCACCCGAGCGACGAGCTCCCGGGGTTCAAACGGCTTGCCGATGTAGTCGTCGGCTCCAAGTTCAAGACCAGACACCCGGTCGAATACATCGCCACGCGCCGTGAGCATGATGATCGGAATATTGCTGTTCTTCCGGACCTCGCGGCATATCTCGAAACCGTCTTTGCCGGGCAGCATGACGTCGAGTAACAGCAGGTCGGGTTCCTCCCGGCTCAACTTCTTGAAGCCTTCATCAGCATCGTACGCACACACGAGCGTGATGCCGTAGCGCTTGAAATACGCCCGCATCAGTTCGGAGTGCTTCCGGTCATCGTCTATGAGGAGAACCTTGGCCATAAAGCGATGATAGCGCGACTTCGCAGGCTAGTCGTGTGCGGCGGCGGCAGCGAAACATCTGGAAACATCCTGAAACGCCTGCGAAGGCAATTCCTGGCCGCAATCTGGAATAGTCTGAGCCCTGTTCAACTAAATCCCCTAGCGCATCAATGCGCATCCCCAATATTATCCCCGCCTCGTGTGGGGATTTTTTTGCCGGTACGACATCGGACCCTGTGCCGCTCGCCTCCCGGGTCTATACTTTCACTATCATGCAGGTCCCGTTGTTTCCGCTGAATACCGTGCTCTTCCCCGAAGGTCCGCTGCCACTGCGGATCTTCGAGCCCCGCTATCTCGGTATGATCAGCCGCTGCGTGAAAGAAGACACGCCATTCGGCGTGTTACTGATCCGGGATGGCGATGAGGCCGGGCCGGCGACAACTCACCACGTCGGCACTCTCTCGCGCGTAACGGATTGGTACCAGGGCAGCGATGGGTTGCTGGGTATTACGGCCATTGGCACAGAGCGCTTTCAGCTACTTTCGGCCGAGCGGCAGGACGATGGCCTTAATGTCGGCGAGATCGAGTTGTTGCCGCCTGTTCGGCCCCTGGCGTTGCCGGCAGAACACAAGGCGCTGCCGCATATCCTCGATAGCGTGTTAAACGACCTGGGCAGGCTCTACGAAGACCTGGAGCGCCGCTACGATGATGGCGTGTGGGTGGCCTGGCGCTTTGTGGAAATTCTGCCGATCGACCTCGAGACCAAACAGGCCATGCTGGAGAATGACGACATCCCGGCCTGCCTCAAGCTGATTGAGGAGGTCTTGCACCGGTAGGCGAATCAGACCTCTATCGCTAGAGAGTCTTGAATACCTTGCTCGCCGCGGCGATAGTCTCGTCGAGATCATCGTCGCTGTGAGCAGCCGAGACGAAACCGGCTTCAAAAGCCGATGGCGCCAGGTAGACGCCTTCCGCCAGCATGCCGTGGAAGAACTGTGTAAACCGCTCGACATCAGCAGCGGCTACCTGCGCGAAGGACCGCACGGGTCCGGCATCGGTAAAGACCATGCCGAACATGCCACCTTCGGCCTCGACGGATACGGGAATACCCGCGTCGGCTGCTTTCGCGGCGAGCCCATCGACGAGCTTGCGGGTCTTGGCCGTCAGCGTCGTCCAGAAATCGTCGTTATCAATCAGCTCGAGCGTCTTCAGGCCCGCCGCCATCGCAACCGGGTTGCCGGACAAGGTGCCCGCCTGGTAAACCGGGCCGTCGGGCGCGATGCTGGCCATGACATCGGCGCGACCACAGTAGGCTGCCGCCGGCATACCACCGCCGATAACCTTGCCCAGGGTCGTGACATCTGGCTCGATCCCGAATATCGACTGGGCGCAGCCTCTCGCGACGCGAAAGCCTGTCATGACTTCGTCGAAGATCAGCAGGGCGCCGGCCTTGGTGCATTCCTCGCGTAATGTCTCGTGAAAGCCGGCGACCGGCGGGACCATGTTCATGTTGCCGGCAATGGGCTCGACGATAACGCACGCGATCTGGTTGCCTACCTCGGCGAACGCGGCTTTCACCCCTTCGATATCGTTATAAGACAGCGTGATCGTGTGCTCGGCGAGACCCGCCGGAACGCCCGGTGAACTTGGCACACCGAGTGTCAGCGCTCCGGAGCCCGCTTTGATGAGCAGGGAGTCCGAGTGGCCGTGGTAGCAGCCTTCGAACTTGATGATCTTGTCGCGGCCCGTATGGCCGCGCGCGAGCCGTATGGCGCTCATCGTTGCTTCGGTTCCGGAACTGACCATCCGGACCTTGTCGACCGACGGCAGCATCGAGCAGATCTTTTCGGCGATTCTCGTCTCGAGCGTACAGGGGGCGCCAAAGCTGAGTCCCAGTTTTGCCGTGCTGATGACAGCGTCAATCACGTCCGGGTTTGCATGGCCAAGGATCATTGGACCCCATGAGCCGACATAGTCGATGTATTCCTTGCCAGCTTCGTCCTGGAAGCGGCTGCCTTTGGCGCTCTTGAAGAAGACGGGTTCGCCGCCAACGCTGGCGAAAGCGCGGACCGGGGAATTAACGCCGCCGGCAATCACCTGCTGCGCATCGGTAAAAAGACTCATGGGTTTCCTCCTGGAGAGGAGCGGATGCTACCGGAGTCCAGCCGGCTCGCTCAACTGTTGAATACCGAGACCTCGCTTCGCCAACAGGGCAGGAACGCCCTCGTCACCGACCAGGTGCAGTGCCCCGACGACAACGAGGTAATCCTGGTCGTCGCCAAGCCAGCCGACGATCGCCTCGGCCCAGCGGTGATTGCGATTGCTGATCAGAACTCTGTTGAGTTCGGCTTGTTCCTCGATCGCGGCGAGCAAGCCGCTTTCGAGGATTGCTGTGTCGCCGTGCCGCCAGGCGTCGATGAGCGGGTCGATCGAGCCGCCCAGTGCGGCGCCCTCGACGAGCGTCTGAATGAGCATCTCGCTTTGTACGTCGAGCGGCAGACCGTCCAGGAATGCGAGTTGTTCATCAACCGTTTCGAGGCCTTCAATCGGTTTGCCGTCACGAGTTGCACGCGTGGTCATGGTCATCTCGACACCGAGCATTGGATTGAAGCCGATGCGATACAGCAGCATGAGTTCTACGGTCATGGCCGCCAGCCATGGCTCGCTCTGCGCCAGCATGTCGAGCGGAATGTCGACGGCGGCGGCGGCTTCTTCGGCTCGTGAGTACGCCTCATCGCCCATGAGATCGCGCAAGGTCGTCCCATCGGTCAGGACGCCAGCGCGATTGAATGCCATTTGGGTGTAGGCCGGGTCCATGTCGTCCATGTCGAGTTCCATGACGATGACCTCCGCGTCCTCATAGGCCATGTCGATAACGCTCGGCAGGGGGTGGTCCTGTTCGCGCAGCAGGTGAATGGATCCCAGCAAGTACACAGTGTTGGTCTTGCCTTCCACTTGCCACATCGTGACAGGATGACCGGGCTCGTCCGCCCAGGTCGCGACGGCGCAGGCGCCCAGTAGCGCCGCGCAGACGAATTGAACTAGCCGTCGACCCATTGCAACTCGCTGTCGACGCTGCCGTCGTTGTTAAGGGTCAGGCGGCGATAGGCCGGAGGCTTGTCGTCAACCGCGAACTTGTCGCTGCCCGGTTTGAACTGCGCGCAGGTTGATGGGGTCGCCAGGATACGAATGCCTTCGTAGACATCGTCGTAGTCCTGGTGAACATGGCCAAATGCGAGCGCGCGAATGCGCCCGAGCATCCGCAGACGCTCCAGGACTTCGTCGCCATTTCTCAAGCCGACCGTGTCCAGCCACTTGCTGCCCATAGGTACGGGCGGGTGGTGCAGGCAGATCAGGACATGCTTGGCCGGGCTCCGAACGACGATCTCGGCAAGGCGATCCAGTTCCTCATCGACGACTTCACCCCCGGCGTCTCCCTTGATGCAACTGTCGACTCCCACGAGCAGCCAGTCCCCGATTTCCTCGTAGGCACAATAGGAAAATGGCGGCCGGCAGCAGACAGGTCGCATCAGGTCGCGGATATCGTGATTGCCCGGCACGCAGTGAGTGCGGAGCTTGAGCGGCAGAAGCAGTTCACGAAAAGTGTCGTACGCCTCCGCCGAATCGTCCTGGATGATGTCGCCCGTGACGATTACACGGTGGGCCCGCCAGTCCCCAGCCGAGTAATGGGCCAGGACCTTCTCAAGCGAAGCCCGCGTGTTGGTACCACGCAGGCTGCCATCAGGGTCGGCGAACAAATGCGGGTCTGTCAGGTGCAGTACCCGAAGTTGATCGTTTTTGCCTTCGGCGGTCGCTTGAATAGGCGCTGTTCCCTGTGTCAGATCTTAGTAGCGATAGTGGTCAGGCTTGTATGGACCGTCTTTGTCGACACCTATGTACTTCGCCTGATCGTCCGACAATTCAGTGACCTTGGCACCAATACGACCGAGGTGCAAGCGAGCTACCTTCTCGTCGAGGTGCTTCGGCAGCACATAGACCTTTTTCTCGTAATTCTCGCCGTTTTGCCACAACTCAATCTGTGCCAGCACCTGGTTCGTGAATGAGTTGGACATGACGAAACTCGGATGGCCCGTCGCGCAACCGAGGTTTACGAGGCGGCCTTCGGCCAGCAGGATGATGCGCTTGCCGTCAGGGAGGATAACGTGATCCACCTGCGGTTTGATGTTTTCCCACTCGTATTTGTGCAGGTATTCCACATCGATCTCGTTGTCGAAGTGGCCGATATTGCAGACGATCGCCTGGTCTTTCATGCGGTCCATCTGCGGGCCGGACACGACATGGTAGTTGCCCGTCGCTGTAACGACGATGTCCGCCTGGTCGCAAACCTCGTCAAACTCAACGACGCGATAGCCTTCCATTGCCGCCTGCAGGGCGCAAATCGGATCAATTTCCGTAACCCAGACCGTAGCGCCAAGACCGCGAAGCGACTGCGCGCAGCCTTTGCCCACATCGCCAAAACCACAAACGATGGCGATCTTGCCCGCGATCATGACGTCAGTGGCGCGCTTGATACCATCGACAAGCGACTCCCGGCAACCGTAGAGATTGTCGAACTTGGACTTGGTTACGGAGTCATTGACGTTGAACGCGGGGCACATCAATGATTCTTCGGCCATCATGTCGTAGAGACGCTTCACGCCGGTCGTTGTTTCCTCGGACAGGCCCTTGACGCCTTTCATGATCTCCGGGAACTTGTCGTGCAGGACCAGTGTGAGGTCGCCGCCGTCGTCGAGAATCATGTTCGGCTGCCAGCCGTCGGGTCCATTGATGGTCTGTTCGACGCACCACCAGTATTCGTCCTCGGTCTCGCCTTTCCAGGCAAACACCGGGATGCCTGCTGCCGCAATCGCGGCCGCGGCGTGGTCCTGCGTCGAGAAGATGTTGCATGACGACCAGCGAATATCGGCGCCGAGATCCTTGAGCGTCTCGATCAGCACGGCCGTCTGGATCGTCATGTGCAGGCAACCGGTCAGGCGCACGCCATCGAGCGGTTTCTTGCCCTTGTATTCTTTGCGTAGCGCCATGAGGCCGGGCATTTCTGTCTCGGCAATGGCGATTTCCTTGCGACCCCAGTCGGCCAGGGAAATATCGGCGACCTTGTAGTCGTTTTGCTGAATGGCAACAGGTTCGCTGCTCATAGTTTGTCTCCTGTTAAATGGGGTGCCAGTCACCCTATTTCTCAGGAAATAGGGTGACTGGCACCGTATTTATGCTGCGGCGTCTCTCAGCGCGTCAGCTTTGTCTGTGCGTTCCCAGCTCAGGTCGAGATCTTCCCGGCCGAAGTGCCCGTAGGCGGCAGTCTGTTTGTAGATCGGCCTGATTAGATCGAGCATGGTCAGGATGCCATAGGGCGTGAGATCAAAATGCTCGCGGATGAGTTCCGTCATCTTTGTATCAGAAAGCTTCCCGGTACCAAAGGTGTGGACCGAAATCGAGGTGGGTTCCGCGACGCCAATGGCGTAGGAAACCTGGATTTCGCAGCGCTCGGCGAGGTCGGCAGCAACGATATTCTTGGCGACATAGCGCGCCGCGTAGGCAGCAGAGCGGTCGACTTTCGACGGGTCCTTGCCCGAGAACGCGCCGCCACCATGGCGAGCCGAGCCGCCGTAAGTGTCGACGATGATCTTGCGACCGGTCAGTCCGCAGTCGCCCATCGGTCCGCCAATCTCGAAACGGCCAGTCGGGTTGATGTGGTACTTCGTTTTGTCGCTGATCAGTTCCGCCGGGATGATCGGCTTGATGATCTCTTCCATGACGCCTTCGCGCAGGTCCTCCATCGAAACGTCGGGGTCGTGCTGCGACGAAACGACGATCGCATCGACGGCCACCGGCTTATTGTCTTCGTACACAAAGGTGACCTGGCTCTTCGCGTCCGGGCGCAGGTACGGCAGCGTGCCATTCTTGCGAACTTCTGCCTGACGCTTGACCAGCCGGTGGGAGAACGTGATCGGAGCCGGCATCAGAACGTTAGTTTCGTTGGTCGCATAACCGAACATCAGGCCCTGGTCGCCGGCACCCTGCTTTTCGGCCGATTCGCGGTCTACGCCCATGGCGATATCGCGCGATTGCTTGCCGATAGCATTCAGGACGGAGCACGAGGCGCCGTCAAAGCCCATCGCCGAGCTGTTGTAACCGATGTCGAGTACCGTGCCGCGCACGATGTCTTCAATGTCTACCCAGGCCGAAGTCGTGACTTCGCCGGCAACGATCGCGACGCCGGTCTTGACCATGGTCTCAACGGCCACGCGGGCTTTGGGGTCCTCGGCGATGATGGCGTCGAGGATAGCGTCCGAGATCTGGTCTGAAATCTTGTCGGGGTGTCCCTCGGATACGGATTCCGAGGTGAACAGAAATGCGTCAGTCATGATTCTATTGGGTTCCAGTCGAAGGGGTGGCGCATTGTACCCTTGATGCCGCCCCCTATAACAGGGAAAATGCGCGCCTCGCGCAAGCGATTCACTTCTCCAAAAGCAGGCCCCCGTGGCCAAAGACAGGTCCGATGTCACAACAAGCTGCAACCGCCGGCCAGCCCGCCCGGCGCGATCTCGCGAATGCGATCAGAGCCCTGAGCATGGATGCCGTCCAGGCGGCGAACTCAGGACACCCCGGCGCACCGATGGGCATGGCGGACATCGCCGAGGTCCTTTGGCGTGATTATCTGAAACATAATCCAGCCAACCCGCAGTGGGCAGATCGCGACCGTTTCGTTCTGTCAAATGGGCATGGCTCGATGTTGCTTTACAGCCTTTTACACCTGACCGGCTACGAGGATTTTCCGATCGAGCAGCTGCGAAACTTCCGGCAGATGGGCTACAAGACGGCTGGTCACCCGGAGTACGAAGCCGGTGGCCCGGTCGAGACGACCACGGGTCCGCTCGGCCAGGGCATCACGAATGCCGTGGGCATGGCCATGGCGGAGAAGATGCTCGCAGCGGAGTTCAACCGCCCCGGGCATGACATCGTGGATCACAAGACCTGGGTGTTTCTCGGTGATGGTTGCCTCATGGAAGGCATTTCGCATGAGGCATGCTCGCTGGCCGGCACGCTGAAGCTCGGCAAGCTGATTTGCCTGTACGACGACAACAACATTTCGATCGATGGCGAGGTTGGCGGCTGGTTCACTGATGATACGGCCAAGCGCTTCGAGTCTTACGGCTGGCAGGTCATCCCGAATGTCGACGGCCACGACGCTGCAGCGATCGCGGCGGCTATAGACCAGGCGGTCGCAGATGACGAGCGCCCGACGATGATCTGCTGCAAGACGATTATCGGCTTCGGCGCCCCGAACAAGCAGGGCACGGCGTCCACGCACGGTGCACCGCTGGGCGATGACGAAATCGCCGCTGCGCGCAAGGAGCTCGGTTGGGACTCAGCACCGTTTGACATCCCGTCGGCTATCGCTGGCGCCTGGGATTGTCGGGACCAGGGAGCTGCAGTGGAATCGAGCTGGAATGAGATGTTCGCAGCCTACAATGCCAAGCATCCGGAGCTCGCTGCCGAGTATGCCCGCCGCATGGCCGGCAAGCTGCCACATGGCTGGTGCAAACATGCCGACAAGATGATTGCCGAGATCGACGCTGAAGCGGCCGACATGGCGACGCGCAAGGCCTCGCTCAGGGCGCTCAACGCGTTCGCCCCGTTCCTGCCGGAGATGGCCGGCGGCTCGGCTGACCTGACCGGTTCGAACCTGACCAAGCACGACGCGTCGACACCGATTTCGGGTGATGACGCCAAGGGTAACTATGTCTGGTTCGGCGTGCGCGAGTTCGGTATGACGGCGATTTGCAACGGCCTGCGGTTGCACGGCGGCTTTATTCCTTACTCCGGCACGTTCCTGACATTCTCCGACTACTCGCGCAACGCGCTCCGTATGGCCGCGTTGATGAAGATTCAGAACATCCTCGTTTACACCCATGATTCGATCGGCCTGGGCGAGGACGGTCCGACACACCAGCCGGTCGAGCACACGGCTTCATTGCGCCTTATGCCGAACATGAGCGTCTGGCGTCCTTGTGACGCTGTGGAGACCGCAGTGGCCTGGCGTTGCGCGATCGACAACGAAACCGGGCCAACCAGCCTTGTCCTGACGCGCCAGGGTCTCCCGCACCAGGAGCGTACGGCCGAGCAGATCGCCAATATCGCGCGTGGTGGATACGTATTGAAAGACTGTGCCGGGACACCCGATATTCTGCTTATCGCAACGGGCTCCGAAATTGAGCTGGCAATGTCCGCCGCTGATGCACTTGCGGCGGAGGGCGTCGCGGCGCGTGTCGTGTCGATGCCGAGCACTGACGCGTTCGATGCGCAGGACGCGGACTACCGCGAGTCGGTATTGCCGACAGCTGTCGCAGCGCGCGTCGCGATAGAGGCGGGCGTCACCGAAGGCTGGTGGCGACATGTGGGTCAGCAGGGACGAGTCATCGGTCTCGACCGGTTTGGTGAGTCGGCGCCCGCGGGTGAACTGTTTGAACACTTCGGCTTCACGACAGACAACGTTGTTGCTGTCGCGAAGGACGTACTGAATTAATTACTGGAGAAAATCAACATGACAATCAAGATCGGAATCAACGGCTACGGCCGCATCGGGCGCAACATCGTTCGCGCCATTCATGAATATGGCCGCACCGACGAGTTCGACGTAGTCGCGTTGAACGACCTCGGCGATGCTGAGACCAACGCCCACCTGACGCGTTATGACACGGCCCACGGCAAATTCGCGGGCACGGTCGAAGTCGATGGTGGCGATATTATCGTCAATGGCGATCGCATCAAGGTATTTGCCGAGCGCGACCCGGCTAAACTGCCGTGGGGCGAACTCGGTGTAGATGTCGTTTTCGAGTGCACAGGCCTGTTCCGTACTGCGGAGACCGCCGGCAAGCACATTGCCGGTGGCGCCAAGAAGGTGGTCATCTCGGCGCCGGGTGGCGCAGATATCGACGGTACGTTTGTTTATGGTGTGAACGACGGCGATCTCACTGCCGCCCATAACATCATTTCCAACGCGTCCTGCACCACGAACTGCCTGGCACCGCTGGTCCAACCATTGCACGAGGCAATTGGCCTCAAGCACGGCATCATGACGACAATCCACGCCTACACGAACGACCAGGTTCTGACCGACGTGTACCACAAGGACCTGCGCCGCGCGCGTTCAGGCACGATGTCGCAGATTCCGACGAGCACGGGCGCAGCCAAGGCTGTTGGCCTCGTATTGCCGGAACTCAATGGCAAGCTCGACGGCTTTTCGATGCGCGTTCCGACGATCAATGTATCGGCCGTCGACCTGACGTTCGTCGCTGAGCGTGAGACCAGCATCGACGAGGTAAACCAGATCCTGAAAGCGGCCTCCGAAGGTCCGCTCAAGGGCGTCCTTGCGTACAACGAGGCACCGCTGGTGTCGGTCGACTTCAACCATGATCCGGCATCATCGACCTATGACTCGACGCTGACCAAGGTTATCGACGGAACGTGCGTGAAGGTCATCTCGTGGTACGACAACGAGTGGGGCTTCTCAAACCGCATGCTCGACACGACAGTCGCATTGATGAACGCGAAGTAGCCGCGAATCGCTTAAACAAGGGAAGAAACATGGCCGTCATCAAGATGTCCGACATAGATTTGTCGGGCAAGCGCGTTCTTATTCGTGAAGACCTGAATGTCCCTGTCGCTGACGGGGTGGTGACCAGCGATGCCCGCATCCGGGCCGCCTTGCCTACGATCAAGGCGGCGCTGGACGCGAATGCCGCGGTTATGTTGATGTCCCATCTCGGTCGACCGACCGAGGGACAGCCCGAGGACAAGTTCTCGCTGCAGCCGGTTGCCGATCACCTTGGCAAACTGCTGAAACGTGACGTGCCCCTGGTCAAGGACTGGATAGATGGTGTCGACGTGGCACCGGGCGACGTCGTGCTGCTCGAGAATGTTCGTTTTCTTGCTGGTGAGAAGAAGTGCGACGAGACGCTGGCGAAGAAGATGGCAGCCCTTTGCGATGTGTTCGTGATGGACGCTTTCGGCACGGCGCACCGGGCGCAGGCCAGCACCTACGGCGTTGGCGAGTTTGCACCGGTCGCTTGCGCAGGTCCATTGCTCGCTGGCGAACTCGCCGCGCTGGCCAAGGCGCTCGACAATCCGGCGCGACCGTTCGTTGCGATCGTCGGGGGTTCCAAGGTGTCGACCAAGTTGACCGTCCTCGGTGCGTTGGCAGAGAAAGTCGATACGTTGATTGTCGGCGGCGGTATTGCCAATACGTTTATTGCCGCAGGCGGTCACGGCGTCGGCAAGTCACTGTACGAAGCCGATATGCTCGATACAGCACGTGATCTCGCAGCCAATAAGGACGATCGTGCCGAAATCCCGGTACCGACCGATGTCGTCTGTGCGGATCAGTTCTCGGCCGACGCGACAGCGTCGACCCGGTCTGTCGAGGCCGTGGCGGCGGATGAGCTGATCCTTGATATCGGCCCGGAGACGGCTTTGCGCTTTGCTGAGATCCTCAAGGGCGCCGGTACGATTATCTGGAATGGGCCGGTGGGCGTATTCGAATTTGATGCGTTCGGCGACGGCACGAAGGTGCTGGCTGAGGCCATTGCTGCGAGCGACGCGTTTTCCGTCGCTGGCGGCGGCGATACGCTGGCCGCCATCGACAAGTACGCGGTTCGCGACGGCATCTCCTATATTTCGACAGGAGGAGGCGCGTTCCTGGAGTTTGTTGAAGGCAAGACCTTGCCGGCGGTCGAGATGCTCGAACGACGCGCTAGCCAGGCGTAGGCCAGGGTCCGGTTATAGCCAGCGTCACCCCCGGATTCTGAATATTCAGGAACAGGATGCTGCCATCGGGTGAGAAACAGGCGCCCGCAAGTTCTGAATTCGAATACACGTTGTCGGCCAGGGCGTATTGGCTGCCGTCGGGACGGATGCCCACGAGGCCGCAATGCCCGGGCGTATCTTCACAGAGCAGCAGATCGCCCCAGGGCGCCATCACCAGGTTGTCCGCATTTTGCAGCAGCGAGTCCCGGTCAGACTCTGCGATCAGCATCAGCTCGCCCGGCTCTTTCTGCTCTGCCGCGGTTCCCTCGAACGGGCTTGGTTTATAGGTGAAGACCTGGCCCAGCTGTGCCCGTCCACCGTTGGTGCACGTGAAAGCATACCGGTCGCCCGCCTCGCAAAGCCCTTCACCGCGGGCGAACGTCGCTGCACCGAGCTTGGCACCCGTCAGTCGCAGATTGTTATCTTCCGGGTCAGGGTTACCAACATTGACCCACTCCGTCGCGAATGACTTGTTCAGAGGTATATCCGGCGTCGTTGACCAGTTGTGGGTCTGGCTCGATGGGCGATCCCTGATCACGAGCGCCTGCAGGAGACCGCCTTCGATAAGTTTGCCAGGAACGTCGGGAATGTAGCGGTAGAACAGGCCGTAGTGCCGGTCCTCGGTCATGTAGATAATCCCGGTCGGCTCGTGGACGGCACAGGCCTCGTGTTCAAAACGGCCCATCGCCTTGATCGGCACTGCCTCCACGAGTTCGTCGCTGTAGGCGGATACCTCGAAGACGTAGCCGTGTTTGCGGTCGCGCCGGGCTGCCCTGTCAAAATAGCGGATGTTGCCTGCGTACTCGAAGCACTCCTCGCAACTCAACCAGCTGCCCCAGGGGGTCGCACCGCCGGCACAATTGTATTCTGTGCCGCCAAGGCTCAGGAATTGCCGCTCGGTAGTCCTTGTCTCCGGATTGTAAACAGTCGTCGTCGTGCCGCCAGCGCCGGGTGTTACGTCGCCACCGCGATCGTAGAAGCGACTTTTCATCGATTCCGGCAGGCCTGGCCAGCGTTCGTGAAAAGGTCGAACTTCAGGCCAGTCGGGCGTCAGCTCGTGGTTACAGACCAGGCGAATGGTCCCGTCATCGGCCGGGAACGCTGCCATGCCATCATGGCGGGTCGGCACGAGCAGGCCGTCGCTCATCGGGTCTCCTGCACGCGAGACGATCGTGTAACCGAATCCCTCCGGCAGATCGAGAATGCGATTGGCGTCCGGTATTAGCCGGTTACCCGCGACCTTTTCCGTGCAGGCGCTCGTAATAGACGGGGTTACTGCGGCGGCGGCAATGCCTTGCAGGAATCGGCGGCGGTCAATCATTGAGTTCACGGTATTACAAGGATACAGGCGCAGCATAGACTCGTCAGATGACAACGGGAAGACATCGGCGCAGATTTGTCACACAGGATGTGACTCCGCTGTGCAATAATCGCGCGCATGCTGAGACGAACCAAGATTGTCGCTACGCTGGGACCAGCGTCGGAGCGACCCAAAGTATTGCGCAAGATGGTCAATTCCGGACTTGACGTTGCGCGACTGAATTTTTCCCATGGCAGCGCGGACGAGCACCGCAAGCGGGCGCGCCATTTGCGCAAGGCGGCCGACGACTGCGGTCGTGATGTTGGCCTGCTCGGCGATTTGCAGGGGCCGAAGATCCGGGTCATGCGTTTCAAGAAGGGCAGTGTCAAACTCGAGACGGGCGCCTCGTTCTTCCTCGATAGCACGCTGGGTCTGAATGACGGTACGAAGAAAGGGGTCGGTGTTGCGCTCGATACGCTGCACGATGACGTCAAGAAGGACGACATCCTGTTGCTCAACGATGGCCTTATTTCGCTCGAGGTCCACGAGGTAGACGGCACGCGCATCCACACGACAGTGATCGACGGCGGCATTCTGTCCGATCATAAAGGCATCAATCTGAAGGGCGGCGGATTGTCCGCGCCCGCGCTGACCGACGTTGATCGGGAAAACATCAAGCTCGCGGCCGAGCTCAAGATCGATTTTCTCGCGGTGTCGTTCGTACGCAGTGGCGCCGACATCGATGAGGCACGACGGCTCTTCGAGGCGGCCGGCGGCAATGGACAAATTGTCGCCAAGATCGAACGTACCGAAGCCGTTACCGACATTGATTCAATTATCGCAGCGGCCGACGTCATCATGGTCGCGCGCGGCGATCTGGGTGTGGAGATGGGCTACGCCGGCCTGACCGGTATTCAGAAGAAACTCATTCGCAAGACACGCAAGGCGCACAAGGTTGTTATCACGGCTACCCAGATGATGGAGTCGATGATCGAGAACCCGATTCCCACGCGCGCCGAAGTATCCGATGTGGCGAACGCCGTCATCGATGGAACGGACGCGGTCATGCTTTCCGGAGAAACCGCGGTAGGCAATCATCCGAACAAGGCGATTCAGGCGATGGCGGAAGTTTGCGTAGGCGCCGAGCGATTCCAGGTGCCTCAAGCCTCCACGCAACGCGCGGCGGACCAGTTCGAGCGTGTGGACGAAGCGATCGCCATGGCGGCGATGTACACCGCGAATCATCTGCGGGTCAGTGCAATTATCGCGTTGACTGAATCCGGATCGACAGCCCTGTGGATGTCTCGCGTACGGTCCGACATCCCGATCTACGCATTGACGCCGCACGAGACGACAAGCCGGCGTGTCACGTTGTATCGCGGCGTCTACCCGGTCGAATTCGAGATGGACGTGGACAAGCCCAAGGACCTTTACAGGGACATCTTCAAGAAGCTGATCGCTGAAGGTCATGCAAGAGTCGGCGATCTCGCGATCCTGACCAAGGGCGACCTGGATGGCGTATCAGGCAGCACCAATGCGCTGAGGATCCTCCAGGTGACGGACTAATGACCGGAAAGTTCTGGAAGCGGACAGTGGGCGGCGCTGTCGCGCTCATCGCCCTGATCCTGATTGTCGCCTGGCTTGGCTTGCGAGCGAGCCTGCCCACGCTCGACGGCGAGTTCGCGGTCACCGGCATCGATGATGCTGTCACCATAGAGCGCGACGCTGACGGCATTCCCATCATTTCAGCGTCAAACCGCAATGATCTCGCGTACGCGACCGGCTTTGCACATGGCCAGGACCGTTTCTTCCAAATGGACCTGATTCGCCGCAAGGCGTCCGGTGAGCTCTCCGAGCTGATTGGCGCGGCAGCGGTCAATGCTGACAAGCGCTTTCGATTCCATCGCTTCCGCGCGCGTGCCCAGGCGGTGCTGGAGGCCGCTACCGAAGTGGACCGGGCATTGATGGAATCCTACGCGGCAGGCGTCAATGCCGGCCTGAACTCGCTCGGCGCGAAGCCGTTCGAGTATTTTGTGCTGGGCAGCGAACCGAGGGAATGGGAAGCGCTGGACTCCGTGCTCGCCGTGTACGCCATGTACATGGATCTCAACGATTCCCGGGCAACCAGGGAAGTTCGTCGCGGAATGGCGCATAGTGTTCTGCCCGCGGAGGTCTATGCCTGGATGTACCCTCGGGGGACATCGTGGGACGCTCCGATTATGGGCGCGTCACTCGACGTGCCGCCGATTCCGACCGCCGACGTGTATTCGATCCGCAGCGTGTCCGACAATGCTCCACTCGCGCGGGAGCAGGGCCGTGCGCCATTGTTCGGCAGTAACAACTGGGCGGTTTCAGGCGCGCTTACGGCCAATGGACGCGCACTTGTCGCGAATGACATGCACCTTGGACACAGCGTGCCGAACATCTGGTACCAGGCCAGGCTGCGTGTCGTTGGCCCCGAGCCGCGTGATGTAACTGGCGTTACGCTGCCGGGTTCGCCGTTCGTTATCAGCGGCAGCAATACGCGGGTCGCCTGGGGATACACAAACAGCTACGGCGACTGGACGGACGCGGTGATCTTGCGGCCAGGTGCGACCGACGGTACATATCGAACGCCGGAGGGTGACAGAGAATTCGAAACGCATGTCGAGACGATTAATGTCAAAGGCGGCGACCCGGTTGAGTTCGAGATTCGGGAGACGATCTGGGGGCCGGTTGTCGATGATGTCGACTACCTGGACGCGGAAGTGGCTGTTAGTTGGATCGCGCACAAGCCGGAAGGCATCAATCTGAACCTGCTGAAGCTCGAGACGGTGGCGTCCGTTGCCGAGGCGCTCGATATTGCCAACACGATGTCGATGCCACCGCAGAATTTCGTAACCGGCGATGCGGGCGGAAATATCGGCTGGACGATTGCGGGCCAGATACCGCGTAAGAGCGGCTTCGATCCGATGTTGCCGGCCGACTGGAGCGTCGTGCACGGGTGGCAGGGATGGTTGTCGCCGTCCGAGTACCCTCGCGTAGTGAATCCGGAAAGCGGGCGTATCTGGACTGCCAATGCACGTGTTGTCGATACCGAGACTCTTGGTATTGTCGGCGATGGTGGCTACGATCTCGGCGCCCGAGCAGGGCAGATTCGAGACGGGCTGTTCGCAAAGGAGACATTCACACCCGACGACATGCTCGCAATTCAATACGACGATCGTGCGCTTTTCCTGTCCCGTTGGCGCGATCTCTTGCTCGATGTGCTCGATGCAGACGCCATTGCCGCAGACCCGGCACTCGCCGAGTATCGCGAGCTGGCGGAAGGCTGGATACCACGCGCCGTTCCCGAATCTGTCGGCTATCGTCTCGTGCGGGCGTTCCGCCTGGAGGTGGAGCAACGCGTCTTCCATGCATTGATGACGCCCGCGCGCCAGGCATACGGTGACGATGTCAGGCTGCGTATCAGCAACCAGTTCGAAGGGCCGTTATGGGCCCTGGTGACGGAGCAGCCCCTGCACCTTTTGCCGCAGAACTACGAGAGCTGGCAGGAACTCATGATCGCGGCCGTCGAAGAGAATGTTGCCTGGTTCGCCGAGAACTATGACGGACCGCTGTCGGACCGCGCGTGGGGCGAGCGCAACACGGCTTCAATACGACACCCGCTGAGCAGCAGCATTCCATTGCTCGGTACTTACCTCGACATGCCTGCAGACCGACTCAATGGCGATCACGACCTGCCGAAAGCACAGGGGCCGAATTTCGGGGCATCCCAGCGCTACGCCGTCTATCCGGGGGCCGAGGCGGACAGCATCATGCACATGCCGACCGGGCAAAGCGGGCATCCGCTATCGGACTTCTATAGCCGGGGTCACGAGGATTGGGTTGCCGGACGGGCAAATCCGTTTCTGCCTGGCGAGGCCCGGCACACACTGACGCTGACCCCCAACAAGCGGTAATATAGTGGGCTGGGATCAGTTCGGAAAAACGCATGTCTGACAATAGATTCACCGGCACAAGTTCCTACATCGCGACGGATGATCTGACGATGGCCGTCAACGCCGCAGTCACGCTCGAGCGGCCTATCCTGGTCAAAGGCGAGCCAGGCACCGGAAAGACCCAGCTTGCCGTCGAAGTCGCCCGTTCACTGGGTAAACCGCTGCACGAGTGGCACATCAAATCGACAACCAAGGCACAGCAGGGCCTGTATGAGTACGATGCCGTCGCGCGCCTCAGGGATTCGCAGCTCGGCGACGATCGCGTACACGATATCGCGAACTACATTGTGCGCGGCAAGATCTGGGAAGCGTTCGAATCGGACGAGCAGCCCGTCCTGCTGATCGATGAGATCGATAAGGCCGACATTGAATTTCCGAATGATCTGTTACGCGAACTCGATCGCATGGAGTTCTACGTGTACGAGACCAAGCGGCTCGTCGAGGCGCGACATAGACCGATTATTGTCATCACGAGCAATAACGAGAAGGAGCTGCCGGACGCATTCTTGCGCCGCTGTTTCTTCCACTACATCAAGTTCCCCGACCGGGAGACGATGGCAGAGATCGTCGACGTCCACTTCCCCAATCTGAAGAAGGACCTGCTCGCCGAGGCGCTGAACGCGTTCTACAAGGTGCGCGATGTTCGCGGTCTGAAAAAGAAGCCGTCAACATCGGAGTTGCTGGACTGGATCAAGTTGTTACTCGCCGAAGACATTCCGCCCGAAGCTCTGCGCAGCGAAGGCAAGTCCAGCGCGATACCGCCGCTCTATGGCGCGCTGCTGAAGAACGAGCAGGATGTCCACCTGTTCGAGCAGCTCGTGTTCCTGGACCGCCGCACGAACCCGCAGTAGGACCATGCTGCTCCCCTTCTTCTACATGCTTCGCGAAGGCGGTATGAAGACGTCGATCACGGAGTTGCTAACGCTGCTCGAAGCGATGAAGAAAGGCCTGGCCGGCCAAAGCGTCGATGATTTTTATTATCTCTCCCGCGCAACCCTCGTAAAGGACGAGTCCGAACTGGATCGATTCGATCGCATCTTCGGCGCTTACTTTAACGGCGTTGAGGATTCGCTAAGCGACCTGTTCCAGGAAATTCCGGAGGACTGGCTGCGGCACCAGGCCGAGCTGATGCTGTCCGAGGAGGAGCGCGCGAAGATCGAAGCGCTGGGCGGCTTCGAGGAACTGATGCGCGCCTTGCAGGAACGTCTCGACGAGCAGGACGATCGTCATGAGGGCGGCAATAAGTGGATAGGTACGGCCGGAACATCGCCGTTCGGCGCCTATGGCTACAACCCGGAAGGCGTGCGTATCGGGCAGCAGGGCTCCCGGAATCGCAGCGCGGTCAAGGTTTGGGACAAGCGTGAGTATCGGAACCTCGACGACTCACTCGAGCTCGGCACACGTAACATCAAGGTTGCGTTGCGTCGTTTGCGGAAATTTGCGCGCGAAGGTGCGGCCGACCAGCTCGACCTCGATGACACGATAGACAAGACAGCCCGCAACGCCGGCCTGTTAGATATTCGCATGGTTCCAGAACGGCACAACGCAATCAAAGTCTTGTTGTGCCTGGATATCGGTGGCTCAATGGATGACCACGTTCGCATCTGCGAGGAGATGTTCTCGGCGGCACGCAGCGAGTTCAAGCATCTCGAATACTTCTATTTCCACAATTTCATTTATGAGAATCTGTGGAAAGACAATGCCCGGCGCCATTCGGAGAAGACGCCGACGCTCGATATCACCCACAAGTATGCGTCTGACTACAAGTTGATTTTTGTCGGTGACGCGACAATGAGCCCGTACGAGATCGTCTACGCGGGCGGCAGCGTGGAACACTGGAATGAAGAACCGGGCGCTGTCTGGATCAAGCGCCTGTTGAATACTTACCCGAAGGCCGTCTGGCTCAACCCGGAGCCTCGAGATCGCTGGGACTATACGCCCTCGACGAAGCTGATCCGCGAGCTAATGGGCGAGCGCATGTATCCGCTAACGATTGCTGGTCTGGACGAGGCAATCAAGGAGCTGCATTAAGATCCTTGAGGTCGGCGAGCACCTGCTCTGAATGCTCCGCCGGCGATACTTTCTCGTAGTGCTTCGCTACGGTGCCATCGGGTCCGACAATGAACGTTTGTCGCTTCGCGACTGTCATGCCGAACATCCGGGTTTTCACGCCATAGGCTGTCGCAACGTTTCCTTCGACATCCGCCAACAGCGGGAACGGTAATCCGTGATTCTCGGCGAATGCCTTGTGTGATTCGACGTCGTCGAGGCTGACGCCGAGGATCTGCGCGTTGAGATCCTTGTACGCAAAGATGTTGTCACGGAACTCGCAGGCCTCGGTCGTGCAGCCCGGTGTTTCGTCTTTTGGGTAGAAATACAGCACGACCCACTGATCGCGGTAGTCCTCGAGAGAGTGCAGCTGACCATTCTGGTCCGAAAGCTCGAACTCAGGGGCGACTGACCCAACTGCCGGTTGGTCGTTCGCGATGCCGATCGAGGTGAAGCCGAGAATGAGAGCCGCGACCGCGACAGTTCCGAGTGTGAGTGTAATATTGCGTTTCATGGGACCGGTCCTGTTAAGGGACGCGCATTATAATACGAACTCGCGGGCGAGAACGTACCTATTGGTAAACATGCATGAGTAGCACGCCGAATACTGTAAAGACCGCGCTGGTATTGCCGGGCGGCGGCGCTCGTGGTGCTTTCCAGGTTGGCGTGCTGAAAGCACTGGCAGAGTTGCTGCCGCGCGGCCGGCCCAATCCGTTTCCCGTCATCAGCGGCACGTCCGCCGGGGCCGTCAATTCCGTGGTACTGGCCTCGCGAGCAAGACATTTCCGGTCAGCGGTCGCTGAGCTAGAACGGGTCTGGGGCCATTTTCACTGCAACCAGGTCTACAAGACCGACCACTGGACCATGCTCAAGAGCAGCGCGCACTGGATGTCGTCACTCGTACTGGGCGGTTGGCTCGTCGGTACACCGAAGTCGCTGCTCGATAATTCACCGCTGCGCAAGCTGATCAGCAGCAACCTGCATTTTCCACGCATTCGCGACGCGATCGATGACGGCTACCTCGAGGCTATCGCGGTCACGGCTGCCGGTTACGCATCGGCACGTTCCACGACGTTCTTCGAAGCGACGCGCGAACAGGAAGGTTGGGAGCGGACACGCCGCTTGGGTAAGCAAGTGGAATTGAATCTCGATCACCTGATGGCGAGTATTGCGGTTCCCATGGTGTTCCCACCCGTGCGCATCGGTAATGAGTACTTTGGCGACGGCGCCATGCGCCAGGCAACCCCGCTGAGTCCCGTCGTGCATCTTGGTGCCGATCGCATTCTTGTCATTGGTATTCGCGATGAGACAGGTGATAAGGAGTCGGAGTCTCCCGCTGAACCGCCGAGCTTCGCCCAGATCGCCGGTTACATGCTCGACACGTTGTTCATGGACGGCCTGTATTCCGATCTGGAGCGCATCACGCGGATCAATGAGCTACTCGACTCGGTGCCTGATACGACCATCGATATTGGCGAGACCACGATGCGCCCGATCGATACGATGTTGATTGTTCCAAGCGAGGATCTTCGCGAACTGGCGCATAAGCATCGTGCGGAGCTGCCTTTTGCGATTCGCGCACTGTTACGCGGCGTCGGCGGCAGCAATCCCAGCGAAAATCGCTTGCTCAGTTTCCTGCTCTTTGAGCAGGCGTATGCGCGCGAGCTCATCAAACTCGGCTACCGGGACGCGATGAACGTGAAGGAAGAGTTGCTCGATTTCGTCAACGGCGCCGAGGTGCCGCGTTTGTTCGCGCCAAGCTGGATCAAAAGAGACCTCAGCGCCTTCAATTAGGTTAGGTAACTGACCCCGAACTAAAGCAGGAAGATCGCGCCGAGTCCGAGGAACGCGGAGTAACCGATGACGTCCGTCACAGTAGTCAGCACGACGCCACCCGCAAGCGCCGGATCGACATTTATTCGTTTCAGTGCCATCGGGATGAAAAAGCCCGCACTGGCCGCAACGACGAGGTTAATGATCATTGCCGCACCGATGATGCCTCCGATGCGCCAGTCGCCAAACCAGAGATAGGCAAACAGCGCGACGATAATCGACCAGCCGAATCCGTTGAGCACGCCAACAAGCACTTCCTTTCTCAATATGCCGGCTGCATTCGCGCGGCTGATCTGCCCGAGCGCAATCGCGCGCGTAATAATGACCAACGACTGGGTTCCCGCGACGCCGCCCATGCTCGGGACAATCGGCATGAGCACCGCGAGGAGGACGATGGCGTCCAACGTCGTCTGAAACATGTCGACGACGGCGGCAGCCAGGAATGCAGTGCAGAGGTTGACACCCAGCCAGAGCGCGCGGCGTGTGGCGCTCTTTACGACAGGCGCGAACATGTCATCTTCTTCGTCGAGGCCGACCGCGCCCATCAGTGCGTGCTCGGCTTCGTCACGAATGACATCGACGACGTCATCGACCGTGATTCGACCAAGTACGCGGTAGTCGTCATCCACAACCGGTGCAGACAACAGGTCGCGGTTCTCGAATTCCCAGACAACCTGGTTTGACGGCGTATGCGCCGGGATCGGAATCAGGTCAGTCGACATGACATTCGCGACCATGTCGTCCGGATCGTGCGTCAATAACCGGGACAGGAACAGCGACCCGATATAGGTGTTGTCACGGCTGACCACGAAAATCGAATCTGTGCCATCGGGGATCTCGCCACCGACTCGCAAATAGCGCGCGACAACCTCGAGTGTCACGTCGGGACGCACGGTCACGACGTCGACGTTCATCATGCCGCCGGCGCTTTCCTCATCGTAGGCGAGAACCTGTTGCAGGCGCTCGTGGTCCTGCTTGTCGAGCGATTGCAGCACCTCCTGCGTGACGGTTTCCGGCAAGTCGCCCAGCAGATCGGCGAGATCGTCGACCTCCATGCCTTCTGTTGCGGCGATGAGTTCGTCCGTGCCCATGCCTTCGAGCAGGCCATCACGGACTTCTTCGGCAACCTCGACGAGCACATCGCCCTCGAGGTCTTGATCGATCATCTCCCAAAGTACGGCGCGGTTCTTGAGCGGCAGCGACTCGAGCAAACGAGCAAGCTCAGAGGGGTGCAGGCTGTTGGCCATGATGCTGGCAGCGCGCATACGGCCACTGTCGAGCTTCTCCCGGAGGAGTTCGAGATTGGCTTTGGTGTGCTCTCTCGCTTCCATGGACGCGGAGTGTAGCAGCTTAGTCCGGATGGAGACGATGCTCGGGCAGGCTGTTGTGCCTGGTTAATATCGTGCCGTGGTGGTCTCGTAACTCAGCCGCAAGCTTCTCCGTCATGTATACGGAACGGTGCTGACCGCCGGTGCAGCCGATGGCGACCGTCAGGTAGCCCCGATTGGCTTCCTTATAATGCGGAATCCAGCGCCCCAGAAAGTCGCGAATGTTGTCATACATGACCAGGAACTTCTGCTGCCCGTCGAGAAATTCGCGGACCTCCTCATCGAATCCGTTAAGACCGCGCAATTCAACAGTCCAGTAGGGATTTGGCAGGCTCCTGAGGTCGAACACGAAATCGGCGTCAGTAGGAATGCCGTATTTGAATCCGAACGACTCGATGAGCACGGACAGTGCCTCGGTATCGCGCCTGTCAACGCGAGAGCGAATGACGTCAGCCAGTTCGTAGATGCTCGATTGCGACGTATCGACAATGAGGTCAGCCGACATCTGGATCTGGGCGAGGACGGCACGTTCTGATTCGATGGCGGCGCGAAGCTGTGTTCCTTGTTCGGCCAGCGGATGACGGCGCCGAGTTTCGCCGTAACGTTGCAGCAGAATCTCGTCACTGGCATGCAGAAAAACAACGTCGGTCCTGACGCCCTGAGACCGCAGTTCGCGTAACAGGTCGGGCAGGGAATCCAGATTCTCGGTGTGGTTGCGGGCATCGACACCAACGGCAAGGAGTTGCGGTGAGGCGCTGCCGTTGCGCCGGACCTCGTCGACCGCCGCAATCAGCAGGCCGGCGGGAAGGTTGTCGATGCAGTAATAGCCAAGGTCTTCCAGTACATGCAGAGCAACGGACTTTCCGGAACCGGACAGCCCGCTGACGATTATCAGGCGCAGTTCGCCTGACATGTCAATTCGGCGCCGTTGATTAGCGCGTCGTACAGGTCGCTACTGCTGTTCATTTCTCGCAGGCGCGCGCGCAGGCCTTCATCGGCCAGGACATCCGTGATGAGTTTGATATCGGCCCGATGGCTGTCATCGATTTCGGCCGGCACCATCATACCGAGTACCAGGTCGACCGGTTCACCATCGGGCGAATCAAAATCGACAGGCTCCGATAGTTTGATCAGGACGGCAACGCTCGCGTCTATGCCAGCAACACGGCAATGGGGAAACGCGACTCCCTTGCCCATTCCCGTGCATCCCAGGCGCTCGCGGCTGACGAGGTGCTCGAAGATATCGTCGCTTGCAATGTCCGGAAAATTGCGGACCAGCAGTTCGCTGAGGATCTCGATACAGTGTTTCTTGCTCCGCGCTGTTGCGTTGCAGAGCACGCCGTCCGGCTTGATGATTTCTTGAAGCGACATATGAATTCTGTGGATGGTTGGATGCCCGGCGCGGATTGTAACCGCGCCGGGCTTGCCTGATCAGGCGTATCGGGACTTTTGTTTATCTCTTGCGTGGTGATCGACGAGTTTTTCCTTGTACTTGCGTACTCGCCGTTCGAGTTTGTCTACGAGGCCGTCGATCGCAGCATACATATCTTCTTCTGTGTGATCGCAGTAAATGGTACCGCCATTTACACTGGCAGTGGCTTCGGCTTTGTGCCGCAGCTTCTCGACAGTCAGGATACATTGGACGTCAGACACGATGTCAAAGTGTCGGGCTATCTTTTCGATTTTTGCGCCGACGTAGTCTCTTAGTGATTCAGTTATCTCGACATGATGGCCTGAAACATTCAACTGCATATTGGTCTCCCATATTCTTGATTTGCCTGCGGGTTCAGGGTAACAGCCAGTGGGTCCTCCTTCATGTTGTGTTACTTACCTACCTTCCGTCACCTTGTCTCACGAACCCTGCGTTCGCTCGACGAAGGGATATTCATAGCTTCACGGTACTTCGCGACCGTGCGTCTCGCAACCGAAATACCTTCTTCTTTCAGTAAGTTCGTGATCTTGCTGTCACTTAGCGGCTTGGCAGGGTTCTCACCGCCGATCAGTTTGCGGATCTTCGCGCGAACCGATGTCGATGACTGGTCTTCGCCGCTCTCGGAAGAAAGGTGGGACGAGAAGAAATACTTGAACTCGAACACGCCGCGCGGCGTGTGCATGTACTTGTTTGTCGTAACTCTTGAAATCGTCGATTCGTGCATGCCGATCTCCTCCGCCACGTCCCGAAGCACCATCGGTTTCATCGCCTCGTCGCCATGCTCGAGAAAATCCGTCTGTCGCGACACGATGCTGGTCGCGACCTTCATCAGCGTTTCATTGCGAATTTCCAGGCTCCGAATGAGCCACCGGGCTTCCTGGAGCTGCGTCTTGAGCACGGCATGCTCGCCGCTGCCGCGCAATAGCCGGGCGTATTGCTGATTGACCGATAGCCGTGGCACGCCAGTTGGGCTGATTTCGACCTGCCACCGGTTGTCGACTTTGCGCACAAATACATCCGGGATGACGTACTCGGCTGCCGCCGGGCTGACTGCCAGCCCCGGTCTTGGATTGCAGCCGCGAATCAACGCGAGGGCATCGTGCAGGTCGTCCTCACTGGTACGCAGGCCGCGGCGCAATTCCCCGTAGTCACGAGTTGCAACCAGGTCGAGGTGGTCGCCCGCGATTTCGATTGCGAGCTGCAGCGCCGGAGTTTCCCAGTCGAGCTGACTGAGCTGCAGGATGATGCACTCGGACAGTGAGCGTGCGCCAACGCCAATCGGATCGAGGCGCTGAACCTTGGTCAGCGTCTTCTCGACTTCCTTCTCAGTAACGGGCGGTTCCTCATCGAGGCTGTCGAGAATCTCGTCGAGCCCGGCTTCGAGGTAACCATCATCATTGATCGAATCGACGATCGCCTCGCCGATCAGTACCTGGCGTGGCTCGAAGTGTTCCATTTCGAGCTGCCAGAGCAGGTGATCTTTCAACGTCTCGCCTGACTCGTCGGCGAACTCGGACATCGGCCGACTTTCGCCATTCCACCCGCCATCCTGAATTCGTTCGGTAGAGCGGGACTGCCAGAGCTCGTCGGCCTTGATGGTCTCGACTTCAGCCGTGGTATCAGCGCTTGTGCTCGGGACGTCAGGCAGGTCCTCCATCTCGAGCATGATGTTCTCCTCCAGCGCTTCCTGAATCTGTGCATTCAGGTCCAGTACGGGGAGCTGCAATAAACGAATCGCCTGCTGCAATTGCGGCGTCATGGTCAGCGTTTGACCGAGTTTTAATTGCAGCGAAGGTTTTAGCATTCTTGGAGGGTATTCCTGCCTGTTAAGATCTGGGCGATTTCCGCATAGTCAAGGTAGCGTGATACGAAGTTTGCCTCAGAGTTTGAACTCCTGTCCGAGATACACTTCTCGAACGTGCTGATTCTCGAGTATTTCTTCCGGAGACCCAGAGGCGATAAGGCTGCCATCACTGAGGATATAAGCGTGGCCGCAGATCCCGAGTGTCTCTCGGACATTATGGTCAGTTATAAGCACACCGATGCCGCGTTCGCACAGGTGTCGAATTATCCGCTGGATATCGAGTACCGAAATGGGGTCGACACCAGCAAACGGCTCGTCGAGTAGCACGAACAGTGGATTGGCCGCCAGGGCGCGCGCGATTTCAACGCGCCGGCGCTCGCCGCCCGACAGGCTGATGCCAAGGCTCGAGCGCACATGCGCGACATGCAGTTCGTCGAGCAGGTTTTCCAGTTCCTTTTCACGTCCTGCCCGATCAAGGTCATCACGGTTCTCGAGAATAGCGAGGATGTTCTGTTCCACTGTGAGCTTGCGAAATATCGATGCTTCCTGGGGAAGGTAGCCCAGGCCGAGCTTGGCGCGCTTGTGCATCGGCTGAGACGTCAGATCCTTGCCGTCCAGCAGAATCTTGCCGCTGTCCGCTGCGATCAGGCCGACGATCATATAGAACGCGGTAGTTTTGCCGGCGCCATTTGGTCCAAGCAGCCCGACCACTTCACCGCTCTTGATCTCGATAGATAGGCCCTTGACCACCTGGCGGAGCTTATAGCTCTTGGAAATATCATGGACGCTCAGAATACTCATGGATTGTCGTCGTCTGTTTCCGGCTGCTCGGCTGTGTCCGGGTCTTCGCTGGCGGCCTCGTCCAGCGCGGACTCCAGATCGTCGGGCGGCGTGTAGGTGATACGGACACGGTCGTCCTCTTCACCCGACGAGTCGGCATTGATGCGTTGTTCAGCGATATTGTAAATAAGCACGGTCGACGATATCTGGTTGCCGCCCTCGGTAATGGTCGCCTGCTCGGAGAACTCGATCACGCCATTGTCAACGTCGTAGTCCAGTCGTCCGGATTCGGCGTGAGTGATTTCCTCGGTCCCCGGGCGGCGCAAATCATAGACGGCTGGAGATCCTGTCACGATGGCCCTCTTCAGGCGAAACTCATCGAACAAAAGCTCCGCGGCGTCGCATTCAATGTGTCCTGCACCGACGTCTATGATGACGTTGCCGGTAAAATGCCAGGTACTGTCTTCGAGTTCCATGCGGGTTGCGCGGCCTTCATCCGCCTGGATGCTGACACGGCCTTGGGTCAGGCGCAGCCCGTTGAAGATGATCATCGAGTTCTTGCCATCGATCGTTGTATTGTCTGCATCGATATCCATCGGCAGGCGCATATCCAGATCGTTGACCTGCGCACCTGCGGCCAGCGGCAAAAGCAGCCAGACGACGGTACCCAGCCACAGCGGCGATTTACTTCGGGCGAATCTCATTTCTAAGGGGCAATCTTTCCGCGAACATTGGACTTCAGTTCGACCTTATTGTCATTCAGTGATGCTAGCATGCCTGTCGCCGTCAGGCTGCGCGCACCAATACGAATCTGGACGCGTTCGTCGGTCTCTGCAACGTAGCGTTCCGGATCCAGTTCGAGGTACTGCGTTCTGATCTCAGTGTCCTGGTCCTCGGTGTCTCTCTTGCTGACCGCACGCACATGTCCGCGCAACGCAATTCTTGGGCTGCCTTCGCGTAAGGTGGCCTCGTCCGCGTGGACAATCCACGGAACGCCGGCATCGGGCGAGTAGCGAATCCGGACGTCGGTGAATTCGATCCGGTCTATAGCCTGTTGCTCAGCGTGTGCGGCCTCAATCTCGTACAACAGGCTGCCGTCCGAATCCGTGCCGAGTATGCGTGCCGATTTCAGGTAGTAGCCGCTGTGCCCCGGATCGAATGGCATCGTGTCGGCAGGCGCAGGTTTATTGCTGCGCGCAAGGTACCAACTGCCTAGCGCCAAGGCGATTAGGACAACGAGCAGGGTGGTACTTCTCGGACTCATCAGGTGGCGCTTCTTCTCATGCTGCAGATGAGATCGCAGACCTCGCGGACTGCGCCGAAGCCACCAGCCTTCACGGTGACGTAGTCACAGCGTTCCTGCAAAGCGGGGACTGCGTTGGCCACAGCAACCGAGAAGCCGACATTTTCGAGCAAGGGCAGGTCCGGCAGGTCGTCACCGACATAGGCGCAGGCGCTTACGTCCAGTCCGAGCTTTGTGGCCAACTCATCCATGGCGGCTACCTTGTCTTTGCAGCCGAGCACCACATGGGGTACCTGGAGCTCGGCCATGCGCTTTTTGACCGCACCCGATTGCCGGCCGCTGATCACTGCAACCTCGACGCCGGACGTCAGCAGTCGCCGCACACCGTATCCATCCTGGGTATGAAAGGCCTTGGTCTCGACGCCGTCATTGGACAGATAGAAGCGGCCATCGGTAAATACGCCATCAACATCAAATGCAACGAGACGGATGTCGGCAAGCTTATTGAGACCAGAACTCACATCAGTCCCTCACGAAAAAGGTCGTGAATATTCAAGGCGCCGGCAATCGTGTTGTCGTCGTTCGCCACAAGCAGAGAGGTGATTTTGTTTTCTTCGAGAAGATGCAGTGCCTCCGCGGCCAGCACGTCCTCCGACGTCGTTTTGCAGTTCTCATGCATGACATCGCGTATCAGAGTCGTCCTGATATCGGCCCCGGTATCCAGCGTGCGGCGAAGATCCCCATCCGTGTAGATGCCGAGAATCCTGTTGTCGGCATCGACGATCGCGGTCATGCCGAGGCCCTTGTCCGTCATTTCGAGCAAAGCGTCACGCAGGGTTACATCGGCCGTCACAATAGGGATTCGGTCGCCGGTACGCATGACGTCAGACACCCGGAGGAGCAATCGCTTGCCGAGGCTGCCACTCGGATGGGAGCGCGCAAAATCTTCGGCTGTGAAGCCGCGTTTCTTCAACAGGGCAACTGCCAGGGCATCGCCCATCGCGAGCGTCGCTGTCGTACTGGCTGTCGGAGCGAGATTCAGTGGGCAGGCTTCCTCCTCGACGCTGATGTCCAGGTGCACGTCGGCAGCCTGGGCCATGGTCGAGCAGGGATTGCCCGTGACTGACAGCAGCTTCGCTCCCATGCGTTTGACTACCGGGAGAATCGTGATGACTTCGGCGGTTTCGCCCGAATAGGAGATCGCCAGCAGCAGGTCCTGGCCGGTAATCATGCCGAGATCGCCGTGGCTGGCTTCGGCCGGGTGCATGAAGAATGCGGGCGTACCGGTTGAGGCGAGCGTCGCAGCGATCTTATTGCTCACATGCCCGGACTTGCCCATGCCGGTCACGACGATCCTGCCGGGCGTGTCCATGCAAAGTTGGCACGCGGCGGCGAAATCGTCGCCCAGGCGGGATTTGAGCGCATCGACCGCGCGCGCCTCGATATCCAGAACGTCGGCGGCGAGCGCGAGCAGCTCGTCCTTGCTTAGCGTATCAGGCAACTCGAATCCTCAACCGATTTGGTATCGCCATAGTCTAACCGTTTGGCTAGATATTTTGGGCAATGACGTAACCGTCGTAGGCGAGAAAGGCGAGGAACAGGGCCAGTCCTTCGAGGCGACTCAGCTGGGCCTTGCCATCGTAGTCGTAGGTCATGGCAAACAACACCAGCGTGAACGCCACCATGACGAATATGTGCAATGACAACACGGATGGTGGCAATGAGGCCGGCGAGATCGTCGCCGCGATGCCGATTACGGCCAGCAGATTGAATATATTGGAACCGACGATATTGCCGATTGCGAGGCCGTATTCGCCTTTGAGAGCGCTGGCCAGCGAAACCGCCAGTTCGGGCAGGCTCGTCCCGAACGCAACGATGATGATGCCGATGACGACATCCGAAATCTGCAGCATCCGCGCGATCCCGGTAGCGCCGTCGACGAGCAATTCTGCGCCAATCAGGAGCGTCCCGAGGCCGACAATGAGCCAGACTACGGCCATCGTCATTTTGACGTCTGCGGGGATCTCCGCGTCAAAGTCGCGCGCGATCGGGTCGTTTTCAGCGGAGCGCAGGCCAAGTCGCGCCAGCCAGACCATGACGATCACCAGGCCGGTGAGCATGACGACGCCATCGATGAAGCTCAGGAAGGAATCCAGAAAGAGCGACACGGTCAGCAGTGTTACGGCCAGGAGTGCGGGCATTTCGCGCCGCAGCGTTGCCGATTCCAGCAATATGGGTCGTATCATCGCGGTCAGGCCGAGCACGAGCCCGATGTTGAATATGTTCGAACCGATGGCATTACCGAATGCGAGCCCCGGCTGGCCCTGGGACGCGGCAACTATCGACACCAGGATTTCCGGGGCCGACGTCGCGAATGCCACGACGGTTAGCCCGATCAGGAGCGGCGCGACGCCCAGGTTTCGCGCCGCTGCGGCCGCACCGTGCACGAAGCGGTCCGCGCCCCAGATAAGGAGCACGAGACCTGCGACCACCAGGAGGATATTCTCAAGCATACGGAATCGTAATCGAATCGGTCGAATATGATACACAAATCCGCGCTAGCGGATAGGACACAGCACAAAATGCGGTTACACTGCGCGCCCCGTCGCAAGCGCAGATAGTCAGTTATGGAGCCATCGGAAATCTCACCGCTCATTGAAGCCGGCTTTGACAATGCCGTCGTCAAGGTCATGAGCCCTGACAACACCCACTTCGAGGCGCTCGTTGTCGCTTCGGAATTCGAGGGTTTGCGCTCTCTGGCACGCCACCAATTGGTCTACAAATGCCTGGGTGCATTGGTCGGAAACGAGATCCACGCATTATCGATCATGGCGCTGACGCCGGACGAATGGCGAGAGAAGCAAGGCGCAGCCTGACGCCATTATCGCCTGCCGAGGCTAGCGAAGCTCCTCGGGCCGTTCGACCGCTTGGACCGTCGCCTTGAATCGCCGGCCGTCGCGCAAGCCGACAACCTCGACCTCTTCGCCCGGCACCGTGCTGGCCGAGATCAGCAATGCCTGGCGCGAGGAATACACCGGCTCCCCGTTCATTTCGATGATCACGTCATTTATTTCGAGACCGGCCCCGGCGGCCGGACCGCCCTCATAGACATCGGTTAGCAGGATTCCCGTACCGGTCTCGATGCCCATCGCCGACCTTTCCGCTTCCGTAAGATCATCGGGCAACAGGCCCATATAGCCGCGAATTACCCGGCCATGTTGTTTGATCTGCTCAACGACGCCACGGACCAGGTCAATCGGAATGGCGAAGCCGATGCCTTCAGTGCCCGAGTCCTGGGCCAGAACGGCTGTGTTGATGCCGACGAGCTCGCCACGACTATTGACCAGTGCGCCGCCCGAATTGCCCGCATTGATCGCCGCGTCGGTCTGAATGAAGTTCTCAAACGTAACCAGGTTAAGGAGGCTGCGGCCGGTGGCGCTGACGATGCCCTGTGTGACGGAAGTCGTGAGGCCGTAGGGATTACCGATCGCCAGCACGACGTCGCCGATGCGCAGCTGTTCGGACTGAGCGAGCCTGATCGCGGGCAATTCACCGAGATCTACCTTCAGCAGGGCCAGATCGGTTTCAGCGTCGACACCGACGATGATGGGTATGGTTAACGAGCCGTCCGCGAGGCGCACACGGATCTCGGTTGCCTCCATCACGACATGGTAATTCGTCACAAGGTAGCCTTCCGGATCAATAATCACGGCCGAGGCGAAGCTCGTGTCGACCCGAAAACGGGTGCGCTCCGTGGCGTCGTCGCTTTCCTGAACGAGGCGCTTGGTGTAGATATTGGCGACCGAGCTGGCGCTGGCAGCGACCGCATCCGCATAGCTCGCAGGGCTGCCATCGTTCCTGGCGATCCCCGGCATCAGGTCCGGACGCACGAGCACAACGAGAAACGCGACCGCCAGTCCGACGACGATCGACTGCAAAACGAAGACAAACGCTGACTTGAAATCCGCCACCCGACGTCCTGGCTATCCTTAAATGTCCCTTGTAAGCACCTAGCCAATTTCGATTGGCCACGTGTATAATGCGCCGTGGTTCCGCACCTAGGTCCGGGGCAACCGTCATCCTGACGGCAAACCGGGCTTGCTGCAAATCTACCAGTTTCGAGACAAAGCAAAAACGCGCTGAATTAGGGGCCGCCGAAAAGAGCGGCATATGGGAGTGCCTGATGACCGAAGACGACCTTGATCGCAATAGGCGTCATTTTCTGACCGTTGCAACGTTAGTGACCGGGGCCGTTGGGGCCGGGTTTGTTGCAGTTCCTTTCCTGTCTTCACTGAAGCCCAGTGCCCGCGCGCAGGCGCTCGGCGCACCGGTTGAAGTGCCCTTGGGCTCGATACAGCCTGGCGAGATGGTTCGCGTGCTCTGGCGAGGCAGGCTCGTGTTTGTCCTGCGGCGTACCGAAGAGATGTTGGCTAAGCTGCCCAGCATCGTCGACGAGCTCGAAGATCCGAACTCCGAGGAAGTCGAGCAGCAGCCCGATTACGCGGCCAACGAGACCCGCTCGGTACGTCCGGAGTACCTCGTCGTCGAAGGATCCTGCACTCACCTGGGTTGTGCGCCACTCGAGGATTTCGAGGTACGCCCGGCCGAAGGCTGGGCCGGCGGCTTCTTCTGCCCGTGCCACGGGTCGAAGTTTGACCTCGCCGGACGGGTCTACAGCGGTGTTCCGGCACCGACAAACCTGCGGGTTCCTCCGCACCGATTTGTCAGGGACGACCTGATTCTGATCGGTCAGGACTCAGGAGCAGCGTAATGGCCAGAATCGAAGCAGAAGTTGGCAAGCCACAGGGTGGCTTCATGAAGTGGATCGATGATCGCTTCCCGTTTACCGAGACGATGAAGTATCACGTTACGGAATACTACGCGTCGAAGAACTTCAACTGGTGGTTCGTGTTCGGCGTACTCGCCATGGTCGTGCTGGTTATCCAGCTCGTGACCGGTATCTTCCTGACGATGAACTACAAGCCGGCGGCCGCGGAAGCGTTTGCCTCGGTTGAGTACATCATGCGCGATGTCGAATGGGGCTGGCTCATTCGCTACATGCATTCGACCGGCGCATCGTTCTTCTTTATCGTCGTTTACCTGCACATGTTCCGCGCGATGCTCTACGGCTCCTACAAGAAGCCGCGAGAGCTGATCTGGCTCATCGGCATGATGATCTTCTTCGTGCTCATGGCAGAGGGATTCGCCGGTTACCTGCTGCCCTGGGGACAGATGTCCTACTGGGGCGCCCAGGTAATTATTTCGCTATTTGGCGCGATACCGGTGGTTGGCGACGCGCTCGTCGAGTTTATTCGCGGCGATTACTCAATCTCGGATATCACGCTCAATCGCTTCTTCGCGCTGCACGTGATCGTGCTGCCGCTGGCGCTGATTGGCCTGATCTTCGTCCATATCGTGGCACTGCATGAGGTTGGCTCGAACAACCCAGACGGCATCGAAATCAAGAAGAACAAGGGTCCGGATGGTATCCCGCTCGACGGTGTCCCGTTCCACCCGCATCACACGTCGAAGGACCTGGTCGGCATCATTGTCTTCCTGATGATCTTTAGTGCCGTGGTGTTCTTCGCGCCCGATATGGGAGGCATGTTCCTCGAGCACGCCAACTTTGAGCCCGCCAACATGACGGCGACGCCGGAGCACATCGCGCCGGTCTGGTATTACACGCCGTACTACGCGATTCTGCGCGCCGTGCCGGACAAGCTCTGGGGCTTCATCCTGTTTGCAATGGCGGTGGTCCTGCCGGTATTCCTGCCATGGCTTGATCGGTGCCGGGTTCGGTCGATTCGCTATCGCGGCTGGATGTACAAGACCGCATTGACCGTCTTCGTCATTACGTTCATATCGCTTGGATGGCTCGGCTTGCAGGCCGCAACCCCGACCTACGTAATGTTTGCACGTATTTTCTCGGTGCTCTATTTCGCGTTCTTCCTGCTCATGCCGTTCTACACGGCCGCAGACAAGACAAAGCCGGTGCCGGACAGGGTGGTCTACCATGATTAAGCTCAAGAATCTTGCCGGTGTGATGGCTCTGGGCGCGTGTCTGCTTGCATCGCAGGCCATGGCAGCGGGCGGTGGCTCGGCACTTACCGACCATGCCGAGATAGATCCGGACAACGTGTCGTCGCTGCAACGCGGCGCACGCAACTTCATGAATTACTGCTCGGGCTGCCATTCAGCCCAGTACGTCCGCTTCAACACCATCGGCAAGCAGCTCGACCTGTCTGAAGAGCAGCTGGTCGATAACCTCATGTTCAATGCTGAGAAGACATTCGAAACGATCCGATCCTCGATGCCGGCTAAAGAGGCGGCGCGCTGGTACGGCACCGCGCCACCCGACCTGTCATTGATGGCGCGTGCCAAGGGCACGGACTATGTCTATAACTTCTTACGTGGCTTCTATGTGTCTCCCGATAGCCCGACCGGAGTTGACAATGTCGTGCTCGCGGGCACGAGCATGCCTCACGTGCTGTGGGAGTTGCAGGGTTACCAGGCCGCGCATTTCGAGCACCATGAGAATGAGGATGGCTCCGTCACTACGTCATTCAAGGGCTTCGAGCAATTGACGCCCGGTTCGATGGACGCCGAAGACTACGACGAGTTCGTCCGTGATACGACGAACTTCCTGGCATTCATTGCCGAACCGATTCGCCAGGATCGCCGCAAGCTGGGCGTTTGGGTCATCATGTTCCTGCTCTTCTTCTTTGTCCTGGCAACGCAGTTGAAGAAACAAATCTGGAAGGACGTCAAATAATGGCAGTTATCGCTAACAGACGATCTGTAATGACGTTGTTCTCGCGTCCGACGGATATTCACAGTCATCGTACCCGGCTCGTGCTGGCCGAGAAGAACATCAACATTGAGATATCGAATGTCGCCGGGCCAGACTTACCCGAAGACCTCATGGATCTCAACCCGTACCACACCGTACCGACGCTGGTCGATCGTGACCTGACGTTGTATGACTCTCGGGTCATTATTGAGTATCTCGACGAGCGCTTCCCGCATCCGCCGTTGATGCCGGTAGATCCAGTCACCCGTGCGCAATTCCGGCTGGCATTGTTCCGCATCGAATCCGATTGGTATTCGATTGCCGAGGAAGCCGAGAACAATAGTGATGGCAAGCTTGGTACCAAGTCCCGCAAGATGCTCCGCGAGAGTATTCTGCAGAGCGCGGAGCTGTTTGGCGCGAGGCCGTACTTCCTCAGCGAGGAATTCTCACTGGTCGATTGCACAATTGCGCCGCTTCTCTGGCGCCTGCCCGTGTATGGCGTCGACCTGGGGCCGGATTCCGAAGCCATTGAAGCCTACATGGAGCGGGTCTATGCGCGCCGTTCTTTCCAGGAAAGCCTGACTGAACTCGAACAGGAAATGCGCCTGTAGTAGTTCGGGGTCAGTTACCTATCTCGAACGATAGAGATAGGTAACTGACCCCGAACTACGACCTTATGTTAGGTCCCGCCCAGCACGCCAAAACGGTGGTAAAGTACCCGCAGGGTTAGGCAAACGCTCTGGAAACACGTTGAACATCGCAAGCCGCTCAAAACGCCCCTATCTGATTCGTGCGATGCATGAATGGATGGCTGACAACGGCCACACGCCGCATCTCGTTGTCGATGCGTCTTTCGACGGTGTCAGCGTTCCCGCCGAGCATATCAAGGACGGCAAGATCATCCTGAATATCAGTGATTCCGCCGCGCATAACCTCAAACTGACAAACGATGCTGTGAGTTTTCGTGCGCGCTTTGGCGGTGTCCCGTTCGATGTCTGGGCGCCGATTCGCTCGGTGCTCGGAATCTATGCCCGTGAAACGGGGCAAGGCATGATCTTCTCGCACGACTCGGACCAGGCCGAAAATGAGCCGCCTGAGTTGCAGGAAGAAGTGGAAGAGACGCGTTCGCGTCCACACCTGAAAATCGTTAAATAGTCTTATTCCGACCCTAACAGGGTCGTATCGATCAGATCGCACAGGCAGTGAATGACCAGCAGGTGGACCTCCTGGATTCTCGCAGTACGTGTCGCGGGAACGCGGATCTCGACGTCTCCCTCTGCGAAGATGTCCGCCATGCGACCTCCGTCTCGACCAGAGAGCGCCACCACTTTCATACCGCGTTCGTGTGCAGCGTTGATCGCGCGGATTACATTCTCCGAATTACCGGATGTCGATATACCGAGCAGGACGTCGCCCGGCTTCCCGAGTGCCCGTACCTGTTTCGAAAATATTTCCTCGTAGGAATAGTCGTTACTGATTGACGTTACCGTCGAGGCATCCGTTGTCAGTGCCATGGCCGGCAGACCCGGCCGCTCCATCTCGAAGCGATTCAAGAGTTCCGACGAAAAATGCTGGGCATCTGCGGCCGAACCCCCGTTGCCGCAACTCAGGATCTTGCCGTCGGCAAGCAACGCGTCACTCATAACACGCCCCGCCGCGGCGATGCTTTCGACGATCGCATCGGCAGCAGTCTGTTTGGTCGCGATGCTCTCTGCGAAGTGATCGCGAACTCTGATTACTGGGTCCATGGTTGCTCCGGAAGGAATAGGCCGGAGAATTCTAGCAGGGGTCAGAGCGTTGAGTCATCGGGTCGAAACGCATCGCGAATCCAGTGGATGGCAGGCGGGTCTTCACCTTCGATGGCAACGACGTCGAAACGCATAACGTGACTGGCATAGGCGCGATTGCGCGCATAGAACATCGCTGCTGTGCGGATCAGCTTGCGCTGCTTTGGTCGATCAACCGTGTGGCTGGGCTGCGCAAAATTGGCCGAGCTTCGAAAACGAACCTCCACGAACGCCAGGCATTGGTCATGGATCATGATCAGGTCGATTTCACCACCGCGGCAACGAAAGTTGCGCGCGACCGGGCGCAGGCCTTGCTTGATAAGGTAATCGAATGCTGCGCTCTCCGCGCGGGCGCCTACAGGTCCAGTTGCTCGACGTCCCATGGTGAGTCGTCCGCTGAATCCGGCACGATGATCTCGCCGTCATCGGTCATGTCCTGGATAGGTCCGGCGACGTCTTCCAGATCGGGAAGGGCAACGACTTCGCCACCCTGGAACTGCGCCCACGCGAGGCGCCGGTGGATGCGGCCGCTCTGATCGAGGAACAGCGTTCCCGACGCGCCCTCCAGTTCATTCATGACACCGCCTCGCGCCGCAAACAAGGAACCGATCAGGTTGTAAGCGTCGTAGCCCATGGCATGGAGGCGCGCGAGCCGCCGCTCTTCGGGCCAGTACTCCGCAAACTGCGCCGGCAGGTGCTCGATCCAGGGCTGTGGATCCACGACCCATGGCGTGTCCGCGAACATGATGCCGTTGAGATCCGAGTTGGACCGTCCATCCAGCGAATTGACGGACGAAGTCGAGTAGACCGGGATATCGCCTGAATAGTGGAACTTCAATTGCGCCTTCAGCAATCGCCCGGCGGGAGCATCGGTGGCGAGGAAAATAAACTCTGCATCCTGCCGCCTGCGTGGATCGAACTGCAATGGTCGGCCTATGTTCGCACGCAGACGCGTGTAGCGCTGCACACTCCCAGCGAGGCCCATGAGATTCTCAATGTCATTGGAGAAATCCTGGTTGCCTGGTGTATAGCTGCGATAATCGAGCAACGTTCCTCCAAGCCCCTCAAACTCAGTCGTGAAACTCGTCAGCAAGCGGCGGCCCCAGTCGTTATTGGGGACGAGGGCGACCGCGCGTCCGTGTCCGTCATTCAATGCGCGCCGGGCTGCCGATGCGGCCTCGTCCTCGGGGGAAAGCGCAAACTGGTACAGGCCGGGCGGGGCAAGCGTACCGTCCGGCAGGTAATTAAGCGTCAATACGGGGACCGGTACGAGAATGTCATTCGCGAGTTCGGTTACGTTGCGCCTCAGCAAGGGACCAACCACGAACTCGGCACCCTCGGCGACTGCTACCGCGTATGCGGCACTGGCGCCACCCTCGGCATTAACGTCATAAATGCGCACGCTTTGTCTGTCTTCCAGGCCGGAGTCCAGGCCCGATGCTGTCGCGAAGTAGGCTCCCAGGAACCCGTTTTGAACGGCTTGTCCGGCACTCGCCGCACCGCCTGACAGCGGCAACAGCAATGCGATCTGGCGCGGATATTCGAGGAGCAGGTGTTCGGGGATATCGAGGTCACCCAGCACTGTCGTAGCCGGATGATTGGGATTCTCGGTACGCCACCGCAGCAGGCCGTTACTCCAGCCGACGCCCTGTTGCCCGGTCGACGCGGCTAAGGAACCGATTGTGAGCCAGCCATGCACGACCGGGTCAGTGCTGTACTCGGCGGCACTCCGCAGAACAGTCGGGCTGCTGACGAGCAAGCCCTGCCACAAGCGCTCACGGTTGCGTTCGACATCGCGACGGTTGTTGAGCCAGCTCTCCCTTTGCGTCATCAGTTCGACGGCGCGCTCCGGGTCCTGTTTCTGGATCCAGGCGTCGGCGCGCAGAACCTCGACGCGTAAGCGGTCGCGCTGCGACAGCGATTGTCGGCTTAAGGGCTCGAGTAGGCCTAACGCCGCATCGGCGTCGCCATAATAGAGGTACAACGCAGCACGCCCGGTACTCCAGAGCGGTAGCAGCGGCCCGGACATTGGTCGCGCAACTTCGCGAAAGGCGGTCAGTGCCCGCGTCACGTCGCCTGCATCGAGGAATTGCTCCACAGCGAGCAGCGTGTAGCGATCGCGCTCGCTGCCAGTCGCGTCGACTGCAAGGCCCATATAAGCGCCGGCAGCCTCTTCATGGTCACCGTTGTCGGCCATGCGTTGCGCGCGACTTTCGCCCGATCCGCCGGTTCCGCCAATACCGGTCGTCTCACATGCCGCGAGCGTGAGCAGCCCAAGCAACAGAATGAGAACGCTTGCTTGTGAGCGTTGTTCGGATGCAGGATGTCGAAGCTTCTTGATCATTATCTTTCTAAACCGGATTACGGATTTCTGGCCAGATGAGCGGCACCTTATTTGTAGTAGCAACGCCGATTGGCAATCTTGAGGACCTGGCACCGCGTGCGCAGCATACACTTGCCGCGGTGGATCTTGTCGCAGCCGAGGATACCCGGCACACCAGTCGATTGCTAATAACAATCGGTGCAAAACCCGCACTTATGGCGCTGCACGATCACAACGAGGAACAGGCGGTTCACGGGCTCATTGGATCATTGAAAGATGGCAAAGATGTGGCGCTTGTCAGCGATGCGGGTACGCCCCTGGTCAGCGATCCGGGTTATCGCCTCGTAAAGGCGGCACACGAACACGGCATCGTTGTGGTTCCGATTCCTGGTCCCAGCGCTGTGACAGCAGCGCTTTCAGCGGCCGGGTTACCAACAGACCGGTTTTGCTTCGAGGGGTTCGCCCCGGCAAAACGCACCGCACGCCGCAAGTGGCTGCAGGAACTGGTTGCAGAAGATCGCACGATCGTGATGTATGAATCGGTGCACCGGATCAAGGTCTGCCTTGCCGATCTCGTCGATGTCTTCGGTGCAGACCGCCAGGCTTTCATCGGCCGCGAACTAAGCAAGATGTATGAGCAGTGCGTTCAGGAAACGCTCGGCCGTTTGCAGCAACTGGTCGATGACGGGGAAATCGTCAGCAAGGGCGAGTTTGCCATCGTTATAGCCGGCGCAGAGCCGTCTGCCGAGACCGCACTCGACCTGGACAGCCTGCTGACCGAACTGGCCGCCCATCTGTCGGCGAAAGACGCGGCAAGAGTCGCCGCCAACGTCTCGGGCCAGAAGAAGAACGACCTGTATCAGCGACTGCTTCTGCTCAAAGATAAATCATCGCGCTCATAACCAGCGGCGGGGCAATCACCCTGTCGTTCCTGTAAACTGCGCCTCCGAGAAAGCCGGAGTTGGCCAGACAACCGCTGTAGTTCGCTATGGAGGAAAGTCCGGGCTCCTTCGGACAG
>CAZKZE010000001.1:0-142168 GCA_964557165.1 uncultured Woeseiaceae bacterium | reverse complement strand
TTTTTTGCCAAAAAGCACGTATTTTTCCTTCTAAGTCGGTAAGTTGCGAGTCAAATGTAAGTCGGAACTGAGCAAAGCGATTTAACTATATATCAATAAAATGTTAAATAAAACGTGACTGTGTTCACGATCCGACAATCCCTATGCTAAGCGGCTGACCAGATGCTTTCCGTGAACCAGTCGACGCGACAATCCGAGACTCGTTATTGCAGGCTTCGGCCAGGTATGACTATCATCGCCGCCATATCCTGCTTTGCTGAGCCTTTGCCCCAAGAAAACCACATTCTCGTCACCGGTCGCGCACCACGTTACTCTTTAATAAGGCCTTGCTAGGTCTTTAGAATTCGGGGTGTACAGCCGAAAACGATTGTAACTATGCATAATCCAACGAAAAAAAAATCCAACCCACGTCACATTAGGCGACATAAGATGATTCGGGCGCTTATCGTCCTGCTCGGATTGGGCACCATCGGCACTATTAGCGCGGTTGCCGGCGTGGTTGGCGCTTATTACTACGTGCAGCCGGAACTGCCGGCCGCCGAGACGATTCGCGATATTCCGCTGCAGATTCCGCTGCGAATATTCAGCCGCGATGGTTACCTGATCTCCGAAATCGGTGAACGCCGACGAATTCTCGTTACTTACGAGGATCTCCCCCGGCATGTTGTTGACGCGTTTGTTGCCGCCGAGGACCAGCGATTCTTTGTCCATCCGGGCATCGACTACCGGGGCATCCTGCGCGCGTTCGCCCAACTGGCCGCGACGGGTGATATTTCAAGCGGTGGTAGTACGCTTACCCAGCAACTGGCGCGTGATTATTTCCTGACGCGCGATCAGACGTTCACGCGCAAGCTCCGCGAGGCTTTTCTCGCCTACAAGATCGAGCAGGAGTTCACGAAGGAACAGATCATGTCGCTGTTCCTGAACAAGATGTTCTTCGGGCAGCGCGCATACGGCGTCGCGGCTGCGTCGCAAGTCTATTTCAATAAGAATCTCGGCGACATCAATCCGGCAGAGGCGGCGACCTTAGCCGGCGTATTGCCCGCGCCGTCACGCTACAACCCGGTGTACAGCACAGCGAACGCCGAGGTACGTCGCGGGTATGTGCTCGGGAGGATGCTTGATCTCGGCTACATCGATGAGCCCAACTACGAGGAGGCCATGGCCTGGCCCATGGAATCTCGCCTGCACGGTGCTGCTGTGGAGCTCAGCGCGCCCTACATCGCGGAGATGGTCCGCAGCGAGATGCTGAAGCGCTACGGCGTAGGTACCTATACCGACGGCTACCAGGTTGTGACTTCTTTGGATTCACGGATGCAGAAGGCTGCGAACTACGCGCTGCGCAACGGCCTGCTCGAGTTCACGCGGCGACGCGGCTACAAGGGGCCGATCCAGAACGTCGAAGTCACCGACGAGTTGCGGGCAACTCCGTTCGAGGAATGGCCGTTCGACATTCGCGAGCTGCTTGAGCAGTACGCGCCCGGCGGTCTTTCCGTCGCGCTGGTTACAGCAATCTATGAGAACAACAGCGCATCGCTGCTGATGCGGAGAGGTGTGACTGACATATTGCCGTGGTCGGGAATCAGGTGGGCGAAACCATTTGTTGATCGCTCGACGACAGGACCGGAACCGGAAGCTGCGGCCGACGTCCTGACTGTTGGTGACCTTGTCTATGTAATGCCGACGACGAAGGGATCATGGGCGCTCGCCCAGGTACCGGAAGCACAGGGCGCCGTCGTATCGATCGACCCATTCGACGGTGCGATCAGCGCATTGACGGGTGGTTTCGATTTCACGACCAGCAAGTTCAATCGTGCACGGCAAGCCTTCCGGCAGCCAGGCTCGTCGTTCAAACCCTTTATATACTCGGCTGCGCTTGAGCACGGCAATACCCCGGCCACCGTCATTCTCGACGCGCCCGTTGTGATTAATTCGTCAGAACTCGAGGCGGTCTGGCGCCCGATCAATTACAGCGGTCGTTTCTACGGGCCGACACGTATGCGTGAGGCCCTGAAGCGCTCGATGAACCTCGTGTCGGTTCGCCTCCTCCTGTTTGAGACCGGTGTCGGTAATGCCGTGCGTCACATCGCGAAGTTCGGATTCGGCGGTGCGGCCCTGCCCCACAACGGTTCGCTCGCATTGGGCGGCGGCGCGGCATCCCCACTCGATATGTCACAGGGCTACGCCATGCTCGCCAATGGCGGCCACGCGGTTAAGCCCTACGCGATCGATGCCATTTACGGGCCCGAGGGAGAGACCTTGTACCGCGCCGAGCCGGCGATCGTCTGCGAGGAATGCGTACCGTTGGACGGGCCCGAGCCCGCTTTCGACGACGAACTGGTCGACGAGCTGACGCTCGATGAAATGGCCGAGATCGCTACCGTGTACCGGCCGGACGCAACAGTGGCGCCGGAGTTGTTCGAAGACGTGGTACTCGCGCCGCAAGTCATTTCGCCGCAGAACATCTTTCTTGTGCAGGATATGATGCGCGACGTCGTGCGAGCCGGCACGGGCCGGCGCGCCATGGTGCTGGGCCGCAGGGATCTCTCGGGCAAGACGGGCACGTCGAACGACCGGCGCGACGCGTGGTTCGGCGGCTTCAATGGCGACATCGCTGCCATCGTCTGGGTCGGCTATGACGACGACCTGCCGCTCGGCCCGGGCGAAGAAGGGTCTCGAACAGCGTTACCGATCTGGATTGAGTTCGCCCGAATTGCGCTTGCGGGTGTGCCCGAGAACCAGATGCCCATGCCTGAGGGAATTGTCTCGGTCCGTATCGACCGCGAGACCGGATGCCCCGCTCGTGCCGGGCAGGGCAATGCGGTATTCGAAGTATTCCGGGAGGGCCAGCTGCCGGAGTGCGAGGTTGTCGACGACACCCCGAATATTTTCAACGATGCATCTGGCATCGATCCCGATCCTGATCCTGAAGAAGAGCCCGAGGAAGACGCCGAGTCCTTGTTCTGAACGATGGCCAGAAAACGTAATAACGGTACGGAGCGCGAGCGCCAGGTGCTTGCACAGGAAGCTGCGCGCATCATTGTCGATCACGGCATTCGCGACTACCGCGTCGCCAAGCAAAAGGCCGCCGAACGACTGGGCGTTGGTTCTCGCGGCTCACTGCCCGGCAACGCGGAGATCGAAGCGGCGGTCGTCGATCACCTGCAGATTTTCGGTGGCGACTCGCATGCGGATTTGCTGCGACTGATGCGGACAGCGGCGCTCTCGGCCATGGAACTGCTTGGCGAATTCTCACCGCGACTCGTTGGCCCGGTGCTGCTCGGTACCGCGGATGACAATTCGGCGGTCAACCTGCACCTGTTCGCGGACAGTGCCGAAATGATTGCGATGGAGATCGGCGACATGGGGATTCAATTTCGACCGTATGAGCGTCGATTGAAGAGTCGCCGTGGACAGGTCGAGATGTACCCGGGCTTCGAATTCAGTCACTGCAACGAGACCATCCAGGCGACGGTGTTTCCGGTCGATGGAATTCGCCAGGCGCCCATGAGCCCGATCGACGGCAAGCCGATGAAGCGCGTCGACTCGGAGGCAGTCCAGGCACTGCTGGAACATATTTGACAAGTACTGCTGGAGCGCAGTGTGTCTCCCGACCAGAAGGGGACACGCAATAGCATGTCCCCTCTTCTACTTGTCACCGATCAGCGATATCGACGTAGTCGCGGGCGGCCGGCCCAATATACAACTGACGCGGTCGCGCGATCTTGCCTTTCGGATCCGAGATCATCTCGCGCCAGTGCGCCGCCCAGCCAACTGAGCGACCAAGTGCAAACATTACCGTAAACATCGGGGTCGGAATTCCCAGCGCCTTGTAGATGATGCCCGAATAGAAGTCGACGTTCGGGTAGAGATTTCTTTCCTTGAAATAGTCGTCACTGAGTGCGACCTGCTCCAGTTCGCGAGCGAGATCGAACAACGGCGTATCTTCCCGGTCGAGCGCGTCGAGTACCTTGTGGCACATCTCGCGAATGATCGTCGCACGCGGATCGAAGTTCTTGTAGACACGATGGCCAAAGCCCATCAGGCGGAACGGGTCGTTCTTGTCCTTCGCCTTGTCGACGAACTTGCTGATCTGGCTGACATCACCGATCTCGTCGAGCATCTGGAGTACGGCTTCATTGGCGCCGCCGTGCGCCGGCCCCCACAAGGCCGAGATTCCCGCGGCGATGGCTGAATACGGGTTGGCGCCCGAACTGCCTGCCATGCGAACCGTAGATGTCGAGCAGTTCTGCTCATGATCCGCGTGCAGGATGAACAACAGATCGAGTGCTTGCGCCGCCACCGGGTCAATCTCATAGGGTTCCGCGGGAACGGCAAACAACATGTGCAACAGGTTCTCTGCGTAGTTCAGGTCGTTACGCGGATAAATGAACGGCTGGCCGATATTCAGCTTGTACGCGGCGGCCGCAATGGTCGGCAACTTGGCCACGATTCGATGCGCGAAAATATCGCGATGGTCGGGATTCGAGGCATCCATCTCGCCGTGGTAATACGCCGACATGGAGCCTACAACCGCCGACAACATCGCCATCGGGTGTGCGTCGTATCGAAAACCCTTGAAGAAGTTCAACATGCCTTCGTTGAGCATGGTGTGCGTACGAATTGTCGTATCGAACGCTTCCAGTTCCGACGTGTCGGGCAGGTGCCCATGCAGCAGCAAGTAGCACACTTCTATGAAATTGGATTTATCAGCAAGCTGCTCGACCGGGTATCCCCGGTACATCAGAATGCCTTTTTCGCCATCGATAAAGGTTATGTCGGACTCACAACTACCAGTCGCGACAAAGCCGGGATCGTAGGTGAATACACCCTGCTCCTTATAGAGTCGCGCTATGTCGATGACATCCGGACCCACCGTACCAGTGCGTACGGGCAAGTCGGACTCGGTACCTTTGGGGCTGATTAGCCGAAATGCATCCTGGCTCATGTCTCTCCTCTTATTTCCCTTCTATCAAACCAGACGAGCATAGCAGAGCGCTCCGCGCTGCGGAGTAGTGGAAGAACACTATTTGAGGACCAGGCGGGGCCCGCGCACTGCGTGCGGGGGCAGGTCTGGCCCTGGCTTATTCCGCCTTTGCGGAGCCCATTCCGTACTTCTTACGGAATTTATCAACGCGACCGCCGGTGTCGACGATCTTCTGCTTGCCGGTGTAAAACGGGTGACATGAGGAGCACACTTCAATATGGAGTTCCTCACCGAGCGTCGAGCGGGTTTCAAACTCGTTGCCACAACTACAGATAACCTTGATGGGTTCGTAATTGGGGTGGATATCGGCTTTCATCTTGGCTCTCCGGAGCACGCTTCTATGCGAAAAAGGTCGCGTAGGATATAGCGAAGGCGCCATCTCCGCAAGCCCCCATTTTTTATCCACAGAACCTGTGGATAAGACTGTGGAAGAAAATTGAACGAGTGCCGTAAGGTGCGGATTTTCAAGCAGCGTCGTCAATATGACTATTTTGTGTCCATTTTCGTTAGTCTAATAAAAACAATAAGTTATAGCGCTTTCGCGATACTCAAAATGAGATGAGGGCCTTCAAGTGCTGAAAATACAGTGCCAGCCGATGTCTTGTGCATAATTGAACAAGTCCGGGCGACGTGCCGCGGACGTGATTTTCGCCCCAACCTGCTCAAGAATTGCGCAAAAATTCGGTCTGCAGGTCGTTCAGAAACCGTCGACCGAGAGCTGTTGGCCTCCACATCTGGTCCGTATCGCGCTCGACGAGGCCTTTCTCGAGTGGATCGCGCATTGCGGAACTCAGCTGCTCCGCTGAAAGGCCCGTTCGACCCGTAAACAGGCGTTCCTCGAAGCCGTCCACGAGACGCAACGCATTAAGCATGAATTCAAACAAAAGATCCTCGTCTGAGAGCGTTTCGGACTGGGCAACATCGTCACCCCCCTCTATCGCCAGCATATATTGCAGCGGATTGGCGGGCTTGCGGTAGCGCACGACGCCGCCAGCGCCTGTTACTTTGCCATGTGCGCCCGCACCGGCTGCAAGGTAGTCGCCAAACTGCCAGTAGTTGAGGTTATGCCGGCAGCGCCGTTGCTCGTCGATTGCCCATGCCGACACTTCGTATTGCTGGTAACCGAGCGCTTGCAGCTTTTCCGCACCCGCATCCTGGATCTCCCAGGCACCCTCCTCTTCAGGCAAGCCTTCGGGCGGACGCGCAAAGAAGACCGTGTTTGGCTCGAGCGTCAGCTGGTACCAGGAAATGTGCGTCGGGCCGAGCCCCGCGGCCGACTCGATATCGGCGATGGCTGATTCGATAGTCTGGTCGGGGAGGCCGTGCATCAGGTCGATGTTAAAGTTCTCGAATCCGGCCGCCGCCAGATCGTCCACCGTACGGCGGATGTCATCGCTGCTGTGAATGCGCCCAAGGCGCCTGAGTGCAGCATCGTTAAAACTCTGGCCGCCGATCGACAATCGAGTGACGCCGGCCTCGCGATACGCCGCCGGCGTACCGAATTCCACGGTACCCGGGTTCGCCTCCATTGTGACCTCGACATCGGCAGCAACCGAGAATCGTCCGGCCACCCCGTCAAGCAGCCTCGCGATCTCGCCGGGCGAGAAGAGGCTTGGCGTGCCACCGCCGAGAAAGATGCTCTCGATGCTTCGCGACCCGGCCCTCCCGGTTTCCCGATCGAGGTCTGCGAGCAGCGCATTAACGTAGCGTTCTTTCGGGGGGGCGTCGCCGGCCGTATGCGAATTGAAATCACAGTACGGACACTTGCGCACGCACCACGGCAGGTGCACGTAAAGAGACAGTGGCGGTTCGTTCACGCGTACTTTTGCTGCAGCAGTCTGACGAGCTTCCTGAGTGCTTGTCCCCGGTGGCTGCGCGCGTTCTTCTCGTCCGCCGCAAGTTCTGCAGAACTGCAGTCGCAGTCAGGTACGAAGAAGAGGGGGTCGTACCCAAATCCGCCCTCGCCCTGGCGGGCATGCAGAATCGAACCCCGCCACTCGCCGTGAGCGACAAGCGGCTCAGCACCGCCCGGCTCGACGAAAGTCGCTACGCAGTGAAACGCGGCACCGCGATCCTCGACGCCTTTGAGCTCAGCAAGCAGTTTGTCGTTGTTAGCCTCATCGTCGCATTCGGGCCCCGCATACCGTGCAGAGTAAACACCGGGTACGCCGCCAAGCGCATCAACCGACAGCCCGGAATCGTCTGCAATCGCGGGCAGCCCGGTCGCGTCGGCCGCGTGCTGCGCCTTGATCAGTGAATTCTTTGCGAATGTCGTGCCCGTTTCGTCAGCATCGGTAACGCCGAACTCGGACTGCGCGACGACGTCGATTCCCAGGTCGTCGAGCAGGCGTGCGATCTCCCGAATCTTGCCCGGATTGCCTGTGGCCATGACGATTTTGGCTGTGCGCTCGTTCACGAGGTCGCGGCTTTGATGGCCTCGTTCTGCACGGTGATGATGTCCGCGATGCCCGCGCGTGCAAGACCGATCATGGCGGTGAATTCGTCATCGGTGAACGCATGCCCCTCGGCCGTACCCTGCACCTCGATGAATCGGCCCGCATCGTTCATCACGATATTCATATCCGTCTCCGCCTCCGAGTCCTCGGGGTAGTCGAGATCGAGAACGGGCGTACCGCGATAGATCCCAACCGAAACAGCGGCCACTTGTCCGTGCAATGGATTTTTCTTTAGCTTGCCGGCGGCATGCATACGCTGTATGGCAATAGCCAGGGCGACATATGCACCGCTGATCGACGCGGTTCGCGTACCGCCGTCTGCCTGGATGACATCGCAGTCGAGTGTCACCGAGCGCTCGCCGAGCGCCTCGAGATCGGTGACGGCGCGCAGGGAACGACCGATCAAGCGCTGGATCTCGAGCGTGCGCCCGCCCTGCTTCCCGCGGGATGCTTCACGACCCGAGCGTGTGTGTGTCGAGCGCGGCAACATGCCGTATTCGGCCGTGACCCAGCCGCGGCCCGTATTTCGCATCCAGCCCGGGACGCGCTCTTCGATACTTGCCGTGCATAGCACGCGTGTATCACCAAACTCGGCCAGCACGCTGCCTTCGGCATGGATCGTGAAATCGGGGGTGAAGCATAATTCGCGCATCTGTGATGCTTCGCGGCCGCTTGGGCGCATTCTTACTCTCCCAGAAGAGAAACTGATGGGGGCCGGCGCGGCTAGGCGCCAAGCCAGCGTAATGCCGTACCGGTCGTATTGTCGCTGTAGGGAGAGTTAACGTTCAACGCTTTCATGCTGAGCGCTTTGAGATTCTCGACGAGATTGTCGTTGCCCGGCATGCCAATCTCGGCCATATCCGCATCGCCGAGCCCGGACCATAAGCCGTCAGAGCAAGCCAGGAGGACGTCGCCGGGTTCGAGCGCCTGGCGACTCGTAATGCTCATATCCGGCACCGGGGCATCGCCGCCAATACAGCACTCAACAAAATTGCGCATCGGATGGTCCTGCGCCTCCTCCTCTGAGATCGCGCCTTCCTGGATCAGGACCTCCACATGACTGTGGTCGCGCGAGCGGACCAGTACTTCCTGATCACGCACCTGGTAGATACGACTGTCGCCAATGTGCGCCCAAAACGAGCCGCCTTCCTGCACCAGGCAGATCGCGCAGGTCGCGCGCGGTCGAAAATCGACGGCCACCTCGGCGCCCAGGCCCACCACTTCGTCGTGCGCTTTCGCCAGCGCCATGTAGAGGAAACCCTGTGGGTCGAAGATCGGCTGTACCGCTTCCATGAATGCTTCCTGCACCACCCTGAGGCCCGTTTCGGCGGCCTTGGCCCCGTCCGAGTGTCCGCCCATGCCATCAAACACGATGAGCAGTGCCGCCTCTTCGGAAACAACGATAGCCGCGCGATCCTGGTTGTCCTGGCGATCGCCGAGTGCGGAAACTTTTGCGTATTCGATTTGCATTGACTTCGGTGGTGTATGGCTATCAACAGCGGCCACAGCTTAGAATGTGCGTCCCTGGAAAAACGTGACGTGGGCAACAGATGTTACACAGTATGACAGGCTTCGCGAGAGAGTCTGCGGAATCCGCAATCGGCACTCTTACGTGGGAGATCCGTGCGGTCAACCACCGTTACCTCGATGTGCAGTTCAAACTGCCGGAGGATCTGCGGCCAAAGGAGCAGGTTTTTCGGCAGCAGGCGAGTTCCTCGCTGGGGCGCGGCAAGGTCGAGTGTGCGCTCTATTTTCGCCGGGCGTTTGACCAGGACAGCGAGATGCAGATCAACACCAATCTGGTTGAGCTCATCGGCCATCGCATCTCGGATCTGACCGCGAAGCTGCCTAACGTGGCAGCCGTTAACCCGATTGAGATCCTGCGCTGGCCCGGCGTCGTGCAACAATCCGACCTCGACGTCGAACCGCTGTTCGCGGAAGCAGGGCGACTTCTCGACACAGCGCTGGCCTCGATTGGTGAAATGCGATTGAGCGAAGGTGAGCGCATCGAGGAAATGCTCAAAGCGCGCGGTGCAGAAATCGAAGCGATCGCGAAGTCGGTCAGGGCGCGTATGCCCGAAGTACTCGACGCTGCTCGCGCCAAGCAAAAAGAGCGGCTTGCGAACTTCGATGTCGAGGCGGACCCGGCGCGCCTCGAAGTCGAGCTGGCACTCCTGGCAACCAAGATCGATGTGGACGAAGAACTCGACCGACTCGACAGCCACCTGGTCGAGATTCGCGACGCCCTCAAGTCGAAGAAGCCCGTCGGCCGGCGCCTCGACTTCCTGATGCAGGAACTCAACAGGGAAGCGAACACGCTCGGATCGAAATCGGCGGACACGGAAACCACGAAGGCCGCCGTCGATCTCAAGGTGTTGATCGAGCAAATGCGCGAACAGATTCAGAACGTCGAGTAAGCGAACGTGCAGGAAGGAAAAGGGAAGCTCTTCGTGTTCGCAGCGCCCTCCGGCGCCGGCAAAACCACATTGGTCCATGCGGTCGTTGCGAAGCATCCGGAACTCAGGTTCTCGATTTCGTACACGACGCGCAAGCCGCGCAAGAACGAAGCGCATGGAGCCGACTACCTCTTCGTCAGCGAGGAGGAGTTCATGCGGCTGCGCGACGAGGGCGAGATGCTCGAGTACGCGGAGGTCTTCGATAATCATTACGCGTCGAGCCGCAGCCAGGTGGAGAAGCACTTGGCCGATGATCGCAATGTGATCCTGGAAATCGACTGGCAGGGCGCGCAGCAAGTACGTGAGTCCATGCCCGAGTGCGTTACGATCTTTATCCTTCCACCTTCGGTCGCGGAACTCGAGCGGCGGCTGCGCGACCGGCGCACCGATGCGCCGGAGGTAATCGAGCGGCGGCTGCGCGATGCCCTTTCAGATATGTCGCACTGGGACGAGTTCGACCACGTCATCATCAACGACGATCTCAACCGGGCAATTTCGGATCTCGAGGATGTCCTGGCCGGCGAAGGCGAGGCCACGGCGACCACGAACGAGGCTCTGCGCCGCGCCGTTGAGGGAATCATCGGCTAGGGTCTTATAACGTTTGATTATATGGGCTGACCCGGGACCGGCCGCGTCGCCTACAATGCCCGCCTCGTCAAACGCCACTCCCGGCCCACTCTTTAAGGAACACATCATGGCCCGTATTACCGTCGAAGACTGCCTCGACAACGTCGAAAATATTTTCGAGATGGTGCTTGTCGCCGCGAAACGCGCGCGTCGCATCGCCCATGGTGCTGACCCGATGGTCGAGCTCGAGAACGACAAGCCCACGGTGATCGCTCTTCGCGAGATTGCCGACGGCCTCGTGACCTCATCAATTCTCGAAGAAATCGACCAGCCGGCTGCCGAAGAATTACTGCAGCCAGAGGCGACCGACGAAATCCTGCCCGTGCGCGGCATCTCCATTGGAGACTAGCCTGAGCGACTAGTCCAAAAAGTCGCGCGACCCCGTTACTATGGGGGCATGGATTACGCGGCTTCCATATTGTCCAGACTTCCTGGCGCTTCGCGCAGGGATCATGGCGTGCGCCAACTGGTCGAGACGCTTGAGTCCTACCTGCCGGACGACCAGGTCGCGCGGGTCCTGGAAGCCTACGAATTCGGTGAAGCGGCTCACAAAGGCCAGACCCGCAAATCGGGCGAACCGTATATCACGCATCCGGTTGCCGTCGCCCAGGAGCTGGCCGAGATGCATCTCGACTCCGAAGCGATCTGTGCGGCCATCCTGCACGACGTCGTTGAGGATACGTCCGCGACACTTGGCGAGATCCAGGAAAAGTTTGGCGAAGATGTTGCACTGATTGTCGACGGTGTCAGCAAGCTGGACCAGATCCAGTTCCGCAGCCGCGCCGAAGCCCAGGCCGAGAGTTTTCGCAAGATGATGCTCGCGATGATCGAGGACATTCGCGTCATCCTCGTGAAGTTGTCCGACCGTTTGCACAACATGCAGACCCTCGGCGCCATGCCGACGAGCAAGAAAAAGCGCATCGCGCGCGAGACGCTCGATATTTACGCGCCTATCGCGAACCGCCTCGGTATCAACCGACTCAAGGTCCAACTCGAAGATCTCGGCTTCAAGCACCTGCACCCATTCCGTTACCGCGTTCTCCAGAATGCGTTGCGCAAGAGCAAGGGCAGCCAGAAACAAATCGTCAAACGCATCTCCGACCAGTTCAGCAAGGCGATGGCGGAGGACGGCATCGAGGGCGAAGTAATCGGCCGCGAGAAGCACCTGTACAGCATCTACAGGAAGATGGCAGAGAAAAAACGGCTGCTCTCCGACGTCGTCGATGTGTACGGTTTCCGCATTATCGTTGATGACGTCAGCACTTGTTACCAGACGCTGGGTCTCGTGCACCAACTTTACAAACCCATGCCCGGCCGTTTCAAAGACTACATCGCCATCCCGCGTATCAACGGTTACCAGTCCCTGCATACGACACTGTTCGGACCGAAAGGCCTGCCGCTCGAAGTGCAGATTCGTACACGCGATATGGACCGCGTCGCCGAGTCGGGCGTTGCCTCGCATTGGATTTACAAGGCCGACGAAAAGTCTGATGCCACACCGCAGCGACGTGCCCGAGAGTGGCTATCAAATCTTGCTGAACTGCAACAATCCGGAACATCGGAAGAGTTTCTCGAAAGCGTCCGGGTCGACCTTTTCCCGGACAAGATCTACGTGTTCACGCCTAAGGGCGACATCATGCCGCTGCCGAAGGGTGCAACGACAATCGACTTCGCTTACGCCGTGCACACGGATATTGGCGATCGTACGGTGGCAGCAAAGATTAATCGTGGGCTCGTGCCCTTGCGAACGCCTCTGCAGAACGGGCAGACCGTGGAGATCGTCACGTCGCGAGGCGCCAAACCGAATCCGACCTGGCTGACATTTGTGCGCTCGGCCAAGGCCCGAACGGCGATTCGCAATCACATGAAGAACCTGCGATCGACAGAATCCGTTGATCTTGGCAAGCGCCTGCTCGACAGGTCGCTTAAGGACATCGAATCGTCGGTGCGAAAAGTTGGCAAGGTGCGCATGGGTGAAGCGCTCGACGAGCTCGGCCTGAACAACGCGGAAGAACTGTATGAGCAACTTGGACTCGGCGAACGCCTCGCGCCGCTAACCGCGCGCTATCTCGTTGGGGCGAGCGAAGAAGGCGAGACCGATGAGCAGGTCGCCAGTCTCGTGATCGCTGGCACCGAAGGTATGGTCGTGAGTTACGCCAAGTGTTGTTACCCGTTGCCCGGTGACGACGTGATGGGTTACCTGACGGCGGGACGCGGCGTGGTCATTCATCGCAATTCCTGCGGCAACCTCTCGAACTTCCGTAAGCAGCCTGAAAAGTGGATCGCAGTAAGTTGGGAGAAAGACCTGGACCGCGACTTCCACTGCCAGATCCAGTGCGAGACCCGCAACCGCACAGGCGTTCTCGCCGAGGTTGCGGCGACAATCGCCGATAGTGGCTCGAATATCGAACAGGTCGAGGTGATATCACGAAATGAAGACGTGTCGGTTCTGACTTTCCTGCTGCAGGTTCACGACCGCATTCACCTCGCGCAGATCATGCGCAACGTCCGCAAGATGCCCAACGTCATCCGCGTGTCCCGAGACTGCGCATAGGCTTTTTCTTTTTCGGAATCTATTCAATGAGCAAAGAGACGATTCACACTGACCGCGCGCCCGCGGCTATCGGCACGTATTCCCAGGCCACCAAAGTCGGCCAGTTCGTATTCCTGTCCGGCCAGATCCCGTTTGTGCCGGAGACCATGGAGGTTGTCGAAGGTGACTTTGCCGCGCGAGCTCGACAGGTTTTTGAGAACCTGAAGGCGATCGCGGAGGCGACAGGAGGCGGCCTCAATGACGCCGTCAAGATCACTATCTTCCTGACCGACCTCGATGACTTCGCGACTGTAAACGAGGTCATGGCCGAGTACTGCGACGAGCCTTTTCCGGCACGCGCGGCCGTACAGGTCGCGGCGCTGCCGAAAGGTGTCGACATCGAGGCTGACGCGATCCTTGCTCTCTGACGCATTAACGTCCCTCAAAGGCGTCGGCCCGGCGCTCGCAACCAGGCTCGAGAAACTCGGTCTCAGTAGCGTCGAGGATCTGCTGTTCCTGCTGCCGCTGCGCTACGAGGATCGCACGCAGCTCGTAAAAATCGGCTCGCTGGTGGCGGGAGCACGCTGCCTCGTGACGGGTGAGATCCTGCTGTCAGAAGTTGCGTTTCGGGGTCGACGCAACCTGCTTGTGCGCATCGGCGATGGCAGCGGTCAGCTGACATTGCGCTTCTTTCATTTCTCGCGGCAACAGCAGGCACAATTCGAAGCGGGCAGGCACGTTACGTGCTTCGGCGAGGTGCGCCGCGGTTCGTCCGGTTTCGAGATGATCCACCCGGAGTACCGAATCCTGCGCGAAGAGCAGGGCGCAGCGATGAGCGATTCACTGACGCCGATCTACCCAACAACACAGGGCGTCCAGCAGGGGCGCTTGCGCAACCTGACCGACCAGGTGCTACTGGCGATGGACGAAGCGCCCCCTGCGGAGCTGCTGCCACCATCTGTGACTGAAAAGCTGGGCATGCCATCGCTGGCCGATGCCATTCGGTACCTGCACCGACCCCCGCCAGATGCAGATGTCCAGGTGATGCTCGATGGCAAACACCCCTGCCAGCAGCGGCTGGCGTTCGAAGAATTGCTCGCACACTACCTGAGCCTGCGCAGCCTGCGTGCGTTAGCCGAGACAGAGAATGCGATTGCCCTAAGCAAAGGGCAGGACCCGGTCAATGACTTTGTTCGCGACCTGCCGTTCGAACTAACCGGTGCGCAATCGCGGGTTGTCGATGAGATCCTGTCAGACTTGTCGCAACCGCACCCGATGATGCGCCTGATCCAGGGTGATGTTGGCTCGGGCAAGACAGTTGTCGCGGCAATCGCCTGTCTCAAGGCGATCGCCTGCGGCGTGCAGACTGCGATCATGGCGCCAACGGAAATTCTCGCCGAGCAACACTGGCGCAACTTCTCCAACTGGTTCCAACCGCTTGGCATCGAGCCGGCCTGGTTGAGTGGCAGCCAGAAAGCGGCAGCGCGGCGCGAATCACTCGCAGCAATCGCCGATGGCAGCGCCCAACTCGTCGTCGGCACGCACGCATTGTTCCAGGAAGGTGTAGAGTTTGATCGACTCGCCCTCGTTGTTATCGACGAGCAACACCGCTTTGGTGTGCATCAGCGCATGGCATTGCGCGACAAGGGCGTAGGCGCTGCGGGCCATCCGCATCAACTCGTGATGACAGCAACACCGATACCACGCACGTTGGCGATGGCCGCTTACGCCGACCTCGACACATCCGTCATCGATGAACTGCCGCCAGGTCGGCAGCCCGTATCGACGATAGCCGTACCTGATTCGCGCCGCGGCGAGATCGTCGAACGAGTGCGTGCAGCCTGCGCGTCCGGCCAGCAGGCCTACTGGGTTTGCCCGCTGATCGAAGAGTCGGAGATCCTGGATTACCAGGCTGCCGAAGCGAGCTACGAAATGCTGACCGAAGCCTTACCCGAGCTTCGCGTCGGGCTCGTGCACGGCCGGATGCGACCGGCCGAAAAGGAACGCGGCATGCAGGCGTTTAAGGAAGGGGTGATCCAGGTGCTGGTGGCCACGACGGTCATCGAAGTGGGCGTCGATGTACCGAACGCGAGCCTGATGATTATCGAGAACGCCGAGCGCATGGGTTTGTCGCAGCTCCACCAGCTTCGTGGCCGAGTCGGCCGTGGCGCGGCACAAAGCCACTGCGTACTTTTATACAAACCGCCGCTGGGACGCATCGCAAAGGAGCGGCTTGCCGTGTTGCGGGACACCAATGATGGCTTCGTCGTGGCACAACGTGATCTCGAGCTCAGGGGTCCCGGCGAGTTGCTGGGTACGCGCCAGACGGGGTTGCCCGATTATCGCGTTGCGAACCTCGTACGCGATGCCGAACTCATGCCGCAGGTACAGATAACTGCGGAGGAAATTCGCAAGGCGTCGACCAGGCGTGCGGCGGCAATAGTCCGGCGCTGGCTCGGCGATGCCGGACGCTACGGCAAAGTGTAGAATCGCGCACATGAAGAGCTCTATTGTCGCCAACTTCGCGCCGGAGATCGCCAGCCAGCTCCGCAACTACGGCAAGCTGATGCGTGTCGACAAGCCGATCGGCACCTGGCTGTTGCTATGGCCGACCTTGTGGGCGTTATGGCTGGCCGGCGAGGGGACGCCCGACCAGGGACTGTTCGTTATCTTCGTCCTCGGCGTATTCATCATGCGGTCCGCCGGGTGCGTGCTGAACGACTTCGTTGACCGGAAGATCGATCCCTATGTGGAGCGCACGCGCACTCGCCCGCTCGCAACCGGCGCCGTAGCCCCGCTTGAGGCCCTGACGCTGTTCACGGCACTCGGCCTGATAGCCGTCGGTCTCGCGTCGATGCTCAACGCACAGGCACAGTTGCTTGCCGTCGTCGCTGCGACTCTGACGATCGCCTACCCGTTCATCAAGCGCTACGTTTCCATTCCGCAATTTGTGCTCGGCGCGGCTTTCGGCTGGGCGGCGCCCATGGCGTTCGCGGCGCAAACGGGTGAAACGCCGGAACTTGCCTGGCTGGTCTTCGGCACTGCGCTGATCTGGGCCGTCATCTACGACACGTTCTATGCGATGGTCGACCGCGAGGACGATCTGAAGATCGGCATCAAATCCACGGCTGTCCTTTTCGGGGAGGTGGACCTGTTCGTGATTGCCGGGCTGCAGCTGCTCATGCTCCTCGCGCTGACGCTTATCGGCTATCGTGCTGAACTCGGATTCTGGTACTACTTTTCCGTCGTAATCGCCGCCGGCATGATGGCGTGGCACTTGTGGCTCGCACGCGATCGTCAACCTGCCGGCTGTTTCCAGGCCTTCCTGAAAAATCACCAGATCGGGATGGTGATCTTCATCGGCATCGCGCTTCATTACACGTTCAACCCCGTGGTCTGAACAGAATGTCCAAGACGACTGTCTCGCTCGTACTCGGTAGCGGGGGCGCTCGCGGCCTCGCGCACATCGGTGTCATTCACTGGCTCGAAGAAAACGGCTACGAGATTCAGTCGATCAGCGGTGCCTCGATGGGCGCCCTGATAGGCGGCATCTATGCGTGCGGTGAACTCGACGTCTACGAAAAATGGGTACGAGCAATCACGAAGATCCAGATCGTAAAGCTGCTCGATATGTCGTGGGGCAAGCAGGGCCTGGTCGAGGGCGACCGGATTATCGATACGCTCAAGGAGCTGATTGGCGATCGCAAGATTGAAGACCTGCCGATCAAGTACACCGCCATCGCCGCGGACGTCCGGCGAGAGAAGGAAATCTGGCTCAAGTCCGGGTCCTTGTTTGACGCGATTCGCGCGTCGATATCATTGCCCTTGTTCTTTACGCCCTTTGATTTCAACGGCGTGAAATTGCTCGATGGCGGCATCCTGAACCCGGTGCCGATCGCGCCCACATTCGAGGACCACACCGACATGACTGTCGCGGTCAACCTCGGTGCTGCACCAAAAAAATCTTCTCCGCCCGCGGCAAAGACGGTGGAGGACACCAATGACTCTGCCGTTGGTCGTTTGCAGGAGAAGATCAACAAGTTCATTGATGAGCGAATGAACCGCAGCTCGAGCGGCGAAACCGATGGTTGGACCATGCTCGATATCGCCGATCAGACCTTCGATGCCATGCAGGGAACGATCGCGAGACAGAAGCTGGCCACCTATCCGCCCGACCACACCATAGAGATCGCCCGCAACGCTTGTGGCACGCTGGAGTTCGATCGCGCCGACGAGATGATTACCCTGGGCTACGACGCCGCGGCGGCCACACTTTCCCTGGAAGTCTGACAGCGAGAAACTCGGTGACGAGATCACCGAACTCTGCGGCTACATCTATGCCGCGACCCAAAGCGGACATTGGGCCGGTGTTGCCAGTTTCTGTCGTAGCGCTTTCTGTCAGGCGGCGCGACTGTACTTTTTCAAGGCTTCAAAAACCTTCGCGTTGGGGCAAAATGAGTTATCGCCTTCTTCATTGCTTTGCAACCATCGCTCACAAACAGCCTCGGTTGCACAGCTCCGACAGCGTTGCCGCACCTCTTTCATAATGGCTGGGATCTCGCCGCTCGTGGCGATCTCAGGATCTAGCCCGACCGACTGGATCATTGACAGCATTCGTCGTTCCGAGTTGGCGATTAAATATCGCCTGAACCCGAAAACGATGGCAGCAGCGGCACCTATCATCGCGATCGCAGCAATGACCTGAATCAATGGTAATTCTGTCATTAGCCTCCCCTAAGTACCTGCGGGACAAGTTCCTTTGGGCTGCACGAGATGTAGCGGCCGGTCGGCAGTGGCGCGGCCTTCAAGAACACCTTCCAATTATAGGCCTGCCGTCGACGTATCGAACTATGTAGATACCGAGGTTTGTTAAGGAAGAAGATCAGGAAGCGAGAAACCTGGGGTAGACTGACGAACCCCCGACCCAAGGCGGATGACTGAAATGACAAACAAAGCAAACCCGCAATGGACACGACACCTTGAGGGTATCGCCGATGAGCTGCTCCACCTGGCGGTCGCCTGCGATGTTCGGCTGCGAAAGCCAGGTGTCGTTGAGCGCATCATGAAAGGCGACATGTCGGTCTGCGGCCGCAAGAATAAGATTGGTTTTGAAAAGTTACGAAAACTCCTAATGGCGACGTACGACTCGCTCGGCAAGGCCGTCGATCGCATCGGTCCGGAAGAGACCAGGAAGATTAGAGACGCGATAGCCGCGCACATGGACAAGCGCAGAGACGGACTCGGTGCGGCGGGCGGCGATTCCGATCAAGACTAGCCGTAAATTGACCTGAGTCAATGCACGAAACGGGGTCGGGACTAAACTGTGCACGATGATCCGATCAAACCCCAAGGTGCTAGACTTCCCCAGCATGGAGAAGGACACGGCACAGTACGAAGCGATTCGTCGTCACTACCTGTTTTCAGGTCTCGACGAAGACGTTTTCGATGCGCTCGCCAACGTCATCACGGTCGAGGCCTATGACAAGGGCGAGGTCCTGTTTCATCGCGGCGATCCAGCGCAGGACTTCTTCTTCATCGAGGCCGGCCACGTTGAGCTGAGCCTGATTTCGCCGGACGGCCAGAAAAAAATCGTCGAGGTCATCGGCCACGACCGTACCTTCGCCGAAGCCATGGTGTTCATGCACTCAGGCAAGTTTCCGGTGACAGCGGAAGCACTGACCGACGCCGTCGTTTATCGTATTCCGAATGACCCGTACCGGAACCTGCTGAATGACAACAGCGATGCCTGCATGCGCCTGCTCAGTGACGTTTGCCGTCACCTGCACCAGCGCGTGCAGGAAATCGAGCAACTGACCATCCAGAACGCCAGAAGCAGACTGTCCAGCTACCTGATCGATCATGCCGCTGAGATTGATGACGACGAGGCGACCATACGCCTCGACCTGCCAAAGCACGTCATCGCATCGCGTCTGTCAATCACGCCTGAAACCCTGTCGCGCCTACTCCGCGTGATGTCCAAGGAAGGCATCCTGACAGTCGACGATCGCCTCATCTTTGTCCACAGCCTCGCGAGACTGCGCCCCTACGACTGAACACCCGCCTTGACCTAGGTCATGGAGACTGCGGGCCTGCCAGTTCAGGATGGTCTTGTATAAGCCGTATTGTGCGTCGCTACAGCAGATCGCTTATGAGCATCGTATATTTCACGCTGGTCGCAGCCCTTTTGTACCTTTTTTCGGACTGGGTACTGCAACGTGTCGAGGTCGCCGTTGGGCGGCGCTTCGAACACCGGTCGCTCATCTTTTTCGCCATCCTGCTGACGCTCGCGCTCACGAGTTTTTCGCTGCTCGGCAACATCACCGGCAGCACCTAGAGATTAGGAAAAGGGGAGGAAAAGAAATGTCTGACCAACACGATCAAGTCGACGATAACACTCCGGACAACGAACCGATTCCGCTGATGCAACGGGTGCTGGACAACCCGTTCCTCCTGCTGTTCCTGGGTATAGCGGTGCCGACGGTCTTCTATCTCATCTGGGGCATCATCGAAATTACCCAGATTCCGATCGCCGACTGAACATCAAGGGGACTGAACCATGGCTATAACACCACCGAGTGAACGGATCTGGTGGAAGGAACCGATCGCCAAGATTGAGCTCTACTGGATCATCATCGCCTTCACCTGGGGCCTCATCATGTTCTTCATGATGATTTACTGGCACGGGGCTGGCGAACAGAACCTCTCCAACGAGGCGTACAAGATCAAGCCCGAGCGCTTCGCCGAACACACCCAGGACATGATTGACGCCTACACGGTGCGTAACGAAAGTGGTTTTCCCGTCGTGCATCCACCGGCAGGCGAAGACATCTACCTGACGGGCCGACTATATAACTGGTGGCCCATTCTCGAGCTTGAGAAAGACCAGTCCTACCGCCTGCACCTGTCGTCAACCGATGTACAACATGGCTTCTCATTGCAGCCTGTGAACATCAACGTGCAGGTACACCCGGGCTACGACCTGGTCTTCACGATTAGGCCGGACAGGGCGGGCGAGTACGGCATCGTCTGTAACGAATTCTGCGGGGTCGGCCACCACCTGATGGTGGGCAAGATCTACGTGGTCGAATAGGGGAGTACGGACATGTCAAATAGCACAGAATTTCGCACTTGCCCGACGACCGGCCTCAAAGTTGACCTTGCAGCTGAGAAACTGATCAAGGTCAATGCGGTCGCCGCTGTTGTGTTCCTCGCTATCGGCGGGCTTTTCGGCCTGCTCGTCGCACTAACTCGCTGGCCTGAGGTCCACCTGCTGCCAGCCGATTTCTTCTACCTGGCCCTGACCGCACACGGTCTGGACGTATTGCTGGTCTGGATCATCTTCTTCGAGATGGCCGTGCTTTATTTCGCGTCGGCCGTTCTACTGGGCAGTCGCCTCGCCGCCCCTAAATTTGCATGGGCGGGTTTCGTGCTGATGCTCGTCGGAGCATTAATTACGAATGTCGTCGTCCTGCAGGGTGGCTCGAGCGTAATGTTTACGTCCTATGTGCCATTGAAGGCCGAACCCGGCTTCTATCTCGGCATCATCCTGTTCGCCGTCGGTGCTTTGATCGGCTGCTTCGTCTTCTTTGCCACGCTGGTTGTGGCGCGCCAGGAACGCACCTACCAGGGGTCGATTCCGCTCGTGACGTTTGGTGCCATGACGGCCGCCATCATCGCCGTCTTTACCATCGCATCGGGCGCAATCATCCTGATCCCGACGCTGCTCTGGTCCCTGGGCTACGTGAGTAACATTGACCCGATTCTGTACAAGACCATCTGGTGGGCCATGGGACACTCGTCGCAGCAAATCAACGTCGCTGCGCACGTGTCCATCTGGTACGCGATTGCTGCCATGACCTTCGGCGCAAAACCGCTGTCCGAGAAAGTCAGCCGCATGGCGTTTCTCATGTACATCCTGTTCCTGCAGCTCGCCAGCGCGCACCACATGCTGGTCGAACCCGGGTTCAGCTCGGAGTGGAAGATCTTCAATACGAGTTACGCGATGTACCTGGCCGTCCTCGGCAGCATGATCCACGGCATGACCGTTCCTGGTTCGATCGAAGTTGCCCAGCGTTCGCGCGGCCTGACCAAGGGCATGTTCGAGTGGCTGCGCAAAGCACCCTGGGGCAACCCGGCGTTTGCCGGCATGTTCATGTCGCTCGTGTTCTTCGGCTTCATCGGCGGTATCTCCGGTGTGGTCATGGGAACCGAGCAGATCAACCTGATCATGCACAACACGCTCTACGTTCCGGGTCACTTCCACGGCACCGTTGTTGCAGGCACGACGCTCGCGTTTATGGCGATCACGTATTACCTCGTGCCGCTGATCTTCCGCCGCGAACTCAAGTTCATGGCGGTGGCGAAACTGCAGCCATACGTGTTCGGTATCGGTGTTGCCGGTATCTCAGTGTTCATGATGGGTGCCGGCACGCTCGGCGTTTCCCGCCGTCACTGGGACATGCAGTTTGCCGATGCGGTCCTGCCGTTCGACTACCCGTCCGCCGCATTCCTTATGATGGGTCTCAACGGTATGTCGGCAATACTCGCGGCGCTCGGCGGCATCATGTTTGTCGTCGTAGTTGTCGGTTCCGTGTTCTTCGGCCGCAAACTGGAGAAGGACGAGAAGCCCAGCTATCCGGAAGTGCCGCCGCAATCCGCGGTGGTCGCCCAGCACGGCAGCTCCGAGTCCCTGAAGATCCCAGGCACGACGATGCTCGTTGCGATCTTCTTCATCGCCTTCGTGCTCTACTACTTCGTCAACTGGAAATACCTGTCCGAAATCTGGCCTCTGAGCTAGACAGGTAATGGCCTATTTCCGTTTGCTTGTGGTTGTTTGTATTGTGGCCGGCGTTTCCGCCGGCCACGCTGCGACTGGAGCCCGGCCTTACGAACGCGACGATGCGCTCGAGATCAGCCAGGGCGCCATCGGTCGCCTGCTCGACGACTACTCGCTTCGCGACGTCGACGGCCAACCATTTGACCTGGCTCAGCTACGTGGCAAGCCCCTGGTCATCAGCATGATCTACACGAGCTGTCATCACATCTGCCCAACGATCACCCGCAACCTGGGCGACACCATAGACGTCGCCCAGGAAGCGCTGGGGGAGGCCTCGTTCTCCGTGATCACGGTTGGCTTTGACTGGAAAGTAGACACGCCGGAGCGCATGCGTAGTTTTGCCGCGGGTCTCGGCATGGATGACGTCCCGAACTGGCATTTCCTTGCGACCGAAGCAGGTGTCGTCGACAAGCTGAGCGAGAATCTCGGCTTCCTGTTCTATCCGAGCGCCAAGGGCTTCGATCACCTGGCGCAAGCGACTGTCATCGATGCTGACGGCAAGATCTATCGGCAGGTATACGGCGTCGATGTCGAAACCACGGCGCTCGTCGAGCCGCTCAAGGAACTCGTGTACAACACACCACGAAGCGCCGGGTTCATTGAGCACTGGATGAGCACCTTCAGACTGTTCTGTACGGTTTACGACCCCAACAGCGATCGGTATCGTTTCGACTACTCCATCTTCATGGCAATCATCGTCGGCGTCCTGTGTCTCGGCCTGGTTGCCATATTCATCGTCAGGGAATGGCGGCACGCGCGATAGGAACAATATGGCATTGATCAAACGTGCCCTGGCACGCGCGTTCACCAACTGTGAGAAGGTTTTCGAGTACGCGTTCGGCCAGCGAAATAACCCGTTCGCCTGGCTGGGGGCGCTCGGCTGGTATTTCTACTGGATCGTCGCAGCTACGGGCGTCTACCTGTATATCTTCTTTGACACCGGCGTCACCGATGCCTACGCGTCGGTCGAGTACATCACCAACGACCAGTGGTACGCGGCCGGGTTGATGCGCAGCCTGCACCGCTACGCGTCCGATGCACTGGTCGTGGTTGTCGTCCTGCACATCTTCCGCGAGTTCGCCCATGATCGCCTGCGTGGCCGGCGCTTCTTTGCCTGGCTGACCGGCGTTCCGCTGCTCGCGTTCATTTATATCTGCGGTATCAGTGGCTACTGGCTGGTATGGGACCAGCTGGCACAGTACATCGCGATAGCGACCACCGAGTGGCTTGACACCTTGCCCATGTTTGGCGAGCCCATTGCGAACAATTTCCTCAACAGCACCACGCTTGGTGGTCGCTTCTTCACGCTGATGGTGTTCATCCATATCTTTGGGCCGCTGTTCATGCTGCTGTTGATGTGGGTACACATCCAGCGTCATTCCGGTGCGCGGGTGAACCCGCCCAAAGAGCTGGCGATCGGCACACTTGCCATGCTCGTGGTGCTGTCATTTGCGTACCCGGCTGTCAGCCAGGGGCCGGCCGACCTGGACCTGGTGCCGACGGACGTCGGACTCGACTGGTTCTACCTGGCTGCGTATCCATTGCTCGACATCGTGCCAGGCGGGCAGCTCTGGCTGTATATCGTCGGTGGCCTTGTGCTGCTGGCACTGCTTCCCTGGGTACCCCCGGCGAAGCCCGCCGAACCAGCTACGGTCGATCTCGACAACTGCAACGGCTGTACGCGGTGCTTCGACGACTGCCCGTTCGGCGCCATTTCCATGGTGCCGCGCCGCGACGGGCGGGCCTATGATTCCGAGCCGATTGTCAACGCAGCTAACTGCACCAGTTGCGGCATATGTGCCGGTTCCTGCCCGACGTCCACGCCATTCCGGCGCGCCGTCCCGATCCAGCCCGGTATCGAGTTGCCCGATCGTACGATCGGCGCTTTACGAGACGAGCTCACTGCCGAACAGGACGCAGGGACTGCAGGGCCGCGCGTGCTCGTCTTCGGCTGCGATACGAGCAACGTGGATGAGTTACAGGGGAATGGCACGCGCGTGATCAAGCTCCCCTGCGTCGGCATGCTGCCGCCGTCTTTCGTCGACTTCGCGCTGGCGCGCCGCTTCGCGGACGGCGTCATGATCGCCGGCTGCGCCGAGGGTGACTGCTTCCACCGCCTGGGCAATGAATGGACCATGGCCCGCATGGCGGGCGAACGAGATCCCTACCTGCGCAAGCGCGTCGACACGCGTCGTCTGTTATTGAACTGGCTGCCCCGTAACGCGGGACGTCGCCGCAGAAAAGCGCTTGACGCGTTCCACTCGGCGCTGGCGGAGATCGACCTGAAGGAGCCGGACGATGAATAGACTCGTACAGGCCGTTCTTTATGCCGCATTTGCGGTGGGAATCGGGTACTTCTCCCTGTCACCGGCGTACCAGTACGCGGATGAGGAGATGGCATCGATCAAGCTGTCGCTCAGCCACGCAGCGGACCGGGTCGAGGAGTGCGTCAAGCTGACACCCAACGAAATCAATGAGCGCGCCCTGGCGGGCGAGCCGATATCCGAGTGCGGCCGCGAGCGCCTGCCGCTGACGATCGAGCTGGAGATAGACGGGGTTGTCGTGTTCCGCGATGAGCCGCTACCGTCAGGTTTGTGGGGCGACGGCCCATCGTCTGTCTACGAGCGCTTCGACATCGCGCCCGGCCCGCACATTATTACAGCCAGGCTCCGCGATACCGCGCGCGAGGACGGCTGGGATTACACGCACAGTGATGAAGTGATGCTCTCGCCCGGACACTATTTCACGATCACATTCCGGGCCGAGACGGGAGGTTTCAGGTACCGATGACCTTAATAGCCTGGAGAGACGAGTTCAGCGTCGGTGTTGATGCTGTCGACCATGAGCATCGCGAGATGATTACGCTGATCAATGAGCTCGACAAAGCGATGCAGGATGACGCCAGCCAGATAGCCGTCGTGCAGGCGCTTGGCGAAATCTATACCCGGATCTCCGCGCACTTCGCGCTCGAGGAAAAGACGATGCGTGATGCGCGCTACACCCACCTGGCCGAGCACAAGCAGGATCATGAGCAGCTACTCGATGAACTGCTCGATGTGATTGATAGCGTTGACGAAGAGGGCCGCTACGATCGTGCGGACTTGTCGAGGAGTCTCGACCTCTGGTTTTCGGACCACTTCCGAACGCACGACGCGAAGTTGCATCACGAGCTCGGCTGAACGGAAGCGGTCCGAACGGTGCCTCTTAGTACGAAGCCGTAAACATGATCCAGTACTTGGTCACGTCGGGATAGCTTGAATCCGATGAGAAGAAGGCGCCCTTGAACAGGATGCCGTACCTTTCGGATAACTTCGTACCCGCGGATAAATCGAATTCCGTACCGTAGTCACTACTTCCAGCCTCTGACGAGAAGTCGTGGTAGACACCCGTCAGGTTCCAGTTGCCCGCCTTGTACTTGATGGTGGCAAACAGATCGTTGACACCCTCGGGAGGCGTGACGAGGAATAGGTCGGCCCAGCCCTGGAAGGCGTGCAGCGTTGCCAGCGGCGTCCTGAACTGTGCGCCCGCTATTGATGCGTCGCCGCCCAGCGACTCGTACGCGAGGCCCAGCGACAAGCCGTTTGCCATAGCCCAGGTAGCACCGAGGTTGTAGTAGCTCGCGTCGTAGCTCACCGGGTTGTCCGCAACATCAGACTGCGTAGCGAACTCGGCAACCAGGTTAACTTTGCCCTCTCCGGCTTTCAGGCCGCCTGTGAGTCGGATGCCAGCTGTCGATGTGGAGAACCCAGCAATGTCCTTATTGTTGATGTAGTAGTAGTACGGCGTGACGGACCAACTGTCATTCAATGCGACCTTGGCATTCAACAAGTGCGTGTCGACGTTGTTCTTACCCGCCGGAGTCCCCGCTCTCTCGCCAAAGATCCGCCGGACGTATCCTACGTAACTGTAGAAGAAGTCTGTCCGCGGAATGGCCTTGGTCGTAAGCGTCAGCGCATCGTAGGTCTGCTCGTTCTGACGCCAGCCTACGCCACCAACGAATCGTTGGTTATCAAGAAGGATACGCTGGCGACCGAGACGACCTTTCCATTCATCGTCGAACTGGTAGTCAAGGTACAACTGGTTGAGATCCGCTCCCTTCGGGTCAGCGACCAACGGATAATCCGTCTTGTCCGGGCTCGTGCCAAACCCACTGTTGAAGTCACTCACGAGATAAAAGACGTAGTCATACTCGGCAAACGCGGTCATGCGTTTCCACTGAGCCGTCTTGAAGTTGAGCCGCAGGCGCGCGGTCAGAGCATTGGCGTCTTCGTCGGCGAGGTCAGAATCTACATGCTCGTAGCGAGCTCGAATGTTCGCTCCCGCCTTACCCGCAGTAAATGCTTCACCAATTGAACCAGCCTCCTCAGCCAGGGCGAACGGTGCTGCAAGCAGCACCGTCGCGGCTGACAGAAGACCAATCATGTTGCGTTTCATGGTCCCTTTCCTTTAGTAGATGTCGTGCAAAGTGTTGTAGATGTTGAACTTGCCGGTCGGCGTAACCATCTCCGGACCCTTGATGACGGCCTTGAGTTCACGCGTCTTGTCGTCAACTACAACAATCGCAGATTCCTGTTCCTTGCCACTCCAGACGGAGAACCAGACTTCGTCACCGGCCTTGTTGTACTCGGGCTGCACAACGCGTTTCGGTCCTTCGCCCAAGTCTGCCCATTCGGCAATCGGCAGCGTCTCGAAGCCGGCTTCGATGCTGTTGACGTCGAATACAGCAATGCTCTGGCTGAATCCGGTGTCAGGATTCAATGGCGCATCGACCCAGAGGTTCGAAGAGTTCGGATGCGATTTCACGAACAGCGAACCGCCACCCATGCCAGCAACGATACGAACCGTCTTCCAGGCGTTGTCGGGATGACCCTCGGGGTCTGTGCCGAGGAATGTCACGTTGGCATTACCCAGTGCGCTCGTCACCCAGACGGGTCCGTACTCCGGATCATCGAGGTTGGCACCGCGGCCCGGGTGAGGCGTCTTCGTAACATCAGCGAGCGCCACCAGCTTGCGTTCTTTCGAATCGACCACGGCAATCTTGTCGGACTGGTTCGCCGCCGTCAGGAAGTAGCGTTTGGTGCGATCCCAGCCACCGTCGTGGAGGAACTTGGCCGCGCCGATGTCGGTAACGGCGATGTTTTCGATATCGCTGTAATCGACCAGCAGGATATGACCTGTTTCCTTAACGTTGACGATGAAGTCAGGATGTTCATGTGACGCCACGATGGCCGCTACGCGCGGTTCCGGATGGTATTCCTGCGTGTCGACAGTCATGCCTCGCGTCGAGACGATCTTGAGCGGCTCGAGCGTATCGCCGTCCATGATGACGTACTGCGGCGGCCAGTAGGAGCCGGCGATCGCGTACTTGTCTTCATAGCCTTTGTACTTCGAGGTCTCGACCGAACGGGCTTCCAGGCCGACCTTGATCTGCGCGACGGTTGCCGGCGGATCCATGTACAGGTCAACCATGTTGATCAGTGCGTCGCGACCAATTGTAAATACGTAGCGACCCGAAGCAGATACACGCGAGATATGCACGGCGTAGCCAGTCTCAACAATCGTGACGATTTCTTTGGTGTCGCCATCGATGATCGCAACCTGTCCCGAGTCACGCAGTGTGACGGAGAAGAAGTTGTCGATATTACGGTCGTGCTGCGGTGCTGACGGCCGATCTTCCGGCGCGACGAGAACCTGCCACGTATCCTTCATTTCGGGCATGCCGAACTCAGGCGGTGCGGGCGGTTCCTGTTGCAGGAAGCGAGCCATGATGTCGATCTGTTCCGGCGTCATTTCGCCCGACGTGCCCCAATTGGGCATACCGGCCGGCGAGCCGTAAGTGATCAGGGCTTTCAGGTATTCCGTACCCTTCTCGGTCGTAATATCCGGCGTCAGTGCCTTACCGGTAGCGCCCTTGCGGAGTACCCCGTGGCAACCCGCGCAGCGTTCAAAGTACAGCTGCGTTGCGGTGGCAAACTCGGCTTCACTCAACACCGGGCCACCGGCGGTCATGATCTGGCGGGTGTCATCCGGCGAGATGGCCGACGGCGCGCCCTGGTACTTGAGCTCGCCTTCGGTTGCGCCCTGGTGGCGCTCACCTGCAGCGCGGTCGCCCGCGCCGAGCTCAGCACGAAGTGCCGCAACTTCTGCGACGCTCACGGCGGCGAGATTATTGTCCCAGGAGCCGAATACGTAGGTCAGTGCCGCGGCGAGATCTTCGTCCGACAGGTAGCCGAGACTCGGCATGATGCTGTTGTACTCAACGCCGTTGACCGTGATCGGACCGGACAGGCCGAACAGGGCCGCACCCATGACCGCCTTGCGATCACCCTGCAGGTAATCGGAGCCGGCGAGCGGAGGAAATGCTCCGGCCAGGCCTGAACCGTCTGGCTGGTGACATGCGGCGCAGTTGGCATTGTAGACGCCCTGGCCCTTCGTCATCAGCTCATCGGCGGATGCGACGGCAACTTCGGCAGTATGGACCGCTGTGTCGTCGGTTGCGGCTGGAGAATCAGCCGAGTCTTGTGAGCATGCTCCCAACGCGAGTCCCAAAAACGGTACTGCGAAAAGCAGGCTGATTATCTTGCGTGTCATGACATGTACTCCCCTGTCACTATGTGTGTAAATCAGAATCACCAGACCACGTTCAGGCTGACGGACGCGCTGCGTCCTGCCTGGGCGAGGTATGGAATAACGGGATTGTCGGGCTGCAAACCGCGCACATCGGACCAGTTCCAATAGGTGCGGTCTGTCAGGTTGTGCAGGCCGGCGCGCACAATGGTGTTGTTGCCCAGCTTCTGCGTGAGAAAGAGATCGAATACGACGTAGCCGGCTGGTTTGAACAGCTCGCCGTTCGACTCGTCGAGGCGATCATAGGCGTCAGTAAACGTCCCCTTGAATCGCAGCTGCCGCGATTCGTCGCGCGAGAACCAGCTCAACCCGAGGACACCCTGGGCCGGTCCTACCGAGTTGATCGGCTGGCCCGTGACCTTGTTGTCGCCGCGCGCATAAAAAGCCGAACCGTCAAAGCCGAACGACTCGTAGGTGCCGAAACGTGTTTGCCACCCCGCCTCGACTCCCTCGATCGTCGTGTCTTCGATATTCAGCGACTGGAACTCGGTGTAGCCGCTGACCGGATCGACGCCGATATTCACTTTGGTCTCAATAAAGTCGACGTAGTCAGTACGAAACGCCGATACGTATGCAGTCGAGCGGATACCGCGCCAGCGCAGACCGATATCGAATCCGTCAGACGACTCGGATCGCAGATCCGGGTTCGGCACGGCGCGATACTGGAACAGTGGCAGGTCGAGACTCACATTGGCGTCCGAATACGGCGGTGCCCGAAAACCATGCGAGTACTGCATATACACGTCCATCGACGGGCCGAAGCTGTAGATAACGCCCAGTTTCGGCGACACGTCCGACTCGTCGAGACTGACAATTTCGTAGTCGGGATAGTCCGCCAGGTAGATGGCGTCGACGGCCGGATCCAGTTCGAAACGATCAGCACGCAACGCGGCAATTACGGTCCAACGCTCGCCAATCGAGATCGTGTCTTCTATGTAGGCGGCGGTTTCCCTGGTCCCGCTGATCGGGAAGTCGCGTAATGGAAAGACTTCACCGAGCAAGACATTGGTCTGTTCGCCCGTTTCGAGATTGGTCGACAGGCCGTCACGATACTCTTCCGTGCTGCGGTCCCGGTACTGGGCGCCGATGCCAAGCCGCTGCGAGATGACGTCGCCCGCGAAGTCCTTCCACAGGTTAATCTCGAAACCCTGGATCTCCTGGTCGAAGGAAAAATAGCGATCAATGGACACGGGTGTGCGTGCCGCCGCGCGTTCGTCCAGCGTGTACTGGTCGATTTCGGCCGTTTCCCAGAACGCTCGTACGACACCCGAGTCGATCCAGCTTTCCGGCGAGCCAAATTCGTAGGCCAGGTTGACGACGTCCATCTGGTAGGAATCATCACCTTCCAGCGCCGTGGTCGAGCGATAGCGCCCGGTGCCCAGCACCGATTCCTGGCTCGACAATGTGTGCGCGTCCTGGTGAATGATGCTCGCGCGGAACGTCTGTCCCCAGCGATTATCCGCCACGAACTTCAGTAGTACGGTTTCGCGGTTGTAGTCTCGCGTATCGAGATCGTCAGGCGCCGCAGCCGACTCCGTTGCCTCGCCGTCGCGCCAGCTGTAGCCAGCCATGAAGCCCAGCGAGTTATCGCCCACAGCCATCATTGCCTGGCCGTGGGTACTGTTATCTGCACCTCGCCACGTCGCCAGGACGTCACCACCGAAGCCGCCCTGGTTCGCGATATCTGCAGGATCGGGCGTGCGTACAGCAACGACTCCGCCAATAGCGGAACTGCCGTAAAGGGCGGAGGCCGGGCCGTGCAGGACTTCGATGTCATGGATCATGCCCGCATCGATGAAGTCGCGGGTGGCGTTGGAGAAGCTACCTGTGTCGAACTGGTCCGTTAACGGGATTCCGTCGACCTGGATGGCCACACGATTGCCGCCGATACCGCGAATATTGATGCCTTCGGTGCCAAACCGGGTGCCTGCCCCTTCGTAATCGACGCCCGGAACGTAGCGAAACACGTCGCTGACCGATGTCGCGAGCTGGTTGTTGAGGTCTGCACGGGACAGAACCGTGACGTTCGCCGCCACTTCGCGAATCGAGCGCTCATCCTTGTTGGCCACGACGACGATCTGCTCAATCGGCTCCATCGGCTCCTCAGCTTCGGAGTCCGCAGCGATCGACGTGGCGGGCAGGGCCACAATGGCCAGCGCGGCAGCCGCGGCAGCCGCGGCAGGCAGAATGGCGTGGTTTGGCATGTTCCTTCCCATGGGCGGGACAATCGAATACCGGAATTGTCCCCCTCTGGTGCCCAGCATCCATGATCTAGATCAAGACAGTATTGCGGCTATTACCTACGTTCATGCCCTGGCTACGGCAAGCACGCTAACGCTGCCCGCGCCGGCCCGCCGCAATACCCTGGCAAGCTGGCGCGCGGTCGCACCGGTCGTGATGACATCGTCGACGATCAGTATGTGCTCCGTGGACATTGAGCCCCTCACAGCGAAAGCGCCACGCAGGTTACGAGTGCGTTCGCGAGCGCTCAGGCCCGATTGAAATGGCGTCGCACGAATCCTCCTCACGTTGCGCAGCAGCGGCACCCCCAGGTACTTCGCCACCGGTGCGGCTATTTCGTCTGCCTGGTTGAAGCCACGAAACCATCTCCTTCGCCAATGGAGTGGCACGGGAAGCACAGCATCGACGTCGTCGGGAAGATGCCGGCATTCCCGGCAGATTAATTCAGCCAGCGCCGGCCCATAGAACAACCTGCGCTGGAATTTCAGCGCCTTGATCGCCGCATCCACGGGAAACTCGTAGGCCAGCGGGGCCAGGTCGTACTCAAGCGGCGACGTCACGGGTGGTGGCGACGAGTTGATCCTCGGCAGATCCCCGTCGCAGCCCGTGCAGATGTGCTGCTCCGGAGGCTCGGTTCGTATGCCGCAAAAAACACAGCGCAGCGGCATGATTGCATTCTCGAAAGCGCGCAACAGCATGTGGCCAGTATCTGCCTGTTGTCGCCGGGCAGCAGCCGTCTTATCGCCAGGGTTTGCTCAGAAAAGCATGCTACCTTTCGCGCATGCTTCGACTGCGAGACATTCAGCGCCGCTTCGATCGTGCCGCCCCGAGCTTTGATGACAGTGACTTCGTGCACGAGGTGACGCGGCAGGGGTTGGCGGCACGCCTGGAACCGCTGCTGCTGGAGCCGCAGACCATTCTCGACCTCGGGTCAGCGACGAGTGCCACCGGGCGCCTGCTGCGCAAACGCTTCAAGCGCGCCCACATCGTCTCTCTCGACCTCAGTCAGCGGATGCTCAGGCAGGGTCAGAAAAAGAAGTCGTGGCTTTCGCGCGCCTCGTTTATCCAGGGCGACGCGAATCGTCTGCCGTTCGCCGACGCAGCGTTCGACATGGTTGTTGCCAACCAGCTGCTGCCCTTTGCGCCGAAGCCGCGGCCTGTCTTTGAGGAAATCGCTCGCGTCCTGGTCCCGGGCGGAGTCTTTGCTTTCGCCACCCTCGGACCTGACAGCCTGCGAGAAATCGCGCGCGCATGGGCGAGCGTCGACAGCGGTATTCACGTCACCCCCTTCGCGGACATGCATGACATCGGTGACGGTCTCGTCGGGGCCGGACTGCGTGACCCGGTACTCGATGTCGATCGCCTGACTATCCGCTATGAAAGCGCGGACAAGCTGTTCGCAGACCTGACCCGGGCGGGAGCGCGCAATGCCCTCGCTGACCGCGCGCGAGGGCTGGCAGGACGGGCATCGTTTGCGGCCATGACCGCCGCGCTGGCCGACGGCGGCGGGAAAATTACCCTCGACCTGGAGCTTGTTTACGGCCATTGCTGGGGCGCCGGGCCAAAAAATGACCCGGGGAGCTACCGAATTGATGCAAGCCATATTCCGAGGCGCCGCTAAGCCATTGTTAAACAAGAATTAATCTCAACAAGAATCCAGGCCCCGGCGTTGCATGGCTGTCGCGATTTCAGTAAACTGCGCGAGCTTTTTTGACTGGCACGGCGGTCAGACCGGCCGATCGACGAATTTCCCGGGGTCACCGGGCCAGCGCTCACTGGCATTCCAGTATTCGTCACATCCGGAATTTAAAATGATTGCGATCGTTGCGGCGATCGCAAGGTGGACAACTAATGATACGAAAATCGTTCCTGAGCCTGCTTGGCCTGGTTTTAGCCAGCACAGCGAATGCCGAATGGGCGCTCAACATGCCCAAGGGCGTAACTGACCTCAGCCTGGAGACGTACAACCTGCACATGATGGTGTTCTGGTGGTGTGTTGCGATCGGCATCGTCGTCTTTGGCGTGATGATCATCTCGCTGTTCAGGCATCGTAAGTCGCAGGGCGCCGAACCCGCATCGTTCTCGCACAGCACGGCCGCTGAGGTCATCTGGACCGCTATTCCTGTCGTCATTCTGCTGATCATGGCAGTGCCTGCCGCGGAGACGATGGTCAAACTGGAAGACACTCGCGACCCCGACATTTCCATCGTCGTCACTGCTTACCAGTGGAAGTGGCACTACAAGTACCAGGACCAGGGTGTCGAGTTTTACTCCAGCCTCGCACGTCCGAGCCTTGCTGCCCGTCGCAAGCAGGCCGGCGTCGACGTGAATAGTGTCGAGAACTACCTGCTCGAAGTTGATAACCCCGTCGTCGTGCCGAAGGGCGCGAAAGTTCGCCTGCTGTTGACATCGAACGATGTCATCCACTCGTGGTGGGTGCCGGAACTTGCGATCAAGAAAGACGCTATCCCGGGCATCGTCAATGAGACCTGGTTCCGCGCCAACGAAACAGGCACGTATCGCGGCCAGTGCGCCGAATTGTGCGGCAAGGATCATGGCTACATGCCGGTCGTTGTCGAAGTTGTCGAACCCGATGCCTACCAGGCCTGGGTAGACACTCGAACCAAAGGCGAAGCGAAGCTCGCCAGCGCATCACAGAATTGATTCGGAGTATTAAGGTATGACTACTGCAGTTGCAGACACACACGCCGCAGACCACGAGGATCACGGCCCGACCAAGGGCATCAAGCGCTGGCTGTTCTCGACGAACCATAAGGACATCGGCACGATGTACCTTATCTTCAGCCTCGTCATGTTCTTCATCGGCGGGGCGATGGCGATGGTCATTCGTTCCGAGCTCGCCGTACCCGGCCTGCAGTTCGTGCATCCCGAGTTCTTCAACTCGATGACGACAATGCACGCGCTGATCATGGTATTCGGTGCGGTAATGCCCGCGTTCGTTGGTCTCGCCAACTGGATGATCCCGCTCATGATCGGTGCGCCCGACATGGCGCTACCACGCATGAACAACTGGTCCTTCTGGATCCTGCCGGTTGCCTTCGGCATCCTGTTATCGACGCTGCTCATGCCAGGCGGTGCCCCGGCAGGCGGCTGGACGATGTACCCGCCGCTCATCCTGCAGACCGGCGATGCGTTTCCGTTTCTGATTTTCTCGGTCCACCTGATGGGCATCTCTTCGATCATGGGCTCCATCAACGTGATCGTAACGATCATCAACATGCGCGCGCCTGACATGACGCTGCTCAAGATGCCGATGTTCGTGTGGACGTGGCTGATCACGGCGTACCTGCTGATCGCCGTCATGCCGGTCCTGGCTGGCGCAGTAACCATGCTGCTGACTGACCAGTTCTTTGGCACGAGCTTCTTCCTCGCGGCGGGCGGTGGCGACCCCGTCATGTTCCAGCATATTTTCTGGTTCTTCGGACACCCCGAGGTCTACATCATGATTCTGCCGGCATTCGGTGTCGTGTCAGAGATCATCCCGACGTTCTCTCGCAAGAAGCTGTTCGGTCACGACTCGATGGTTTACGCGGCGTCCTGTATCGCGTTCCTGTCATTCATCGTCTGGGCACACCACATGTTCACCGTGGGCATGCCGCTGACGGGCCAGCTGTTCTTCATGTTCGCAACAATGCTGATTGCGGTCCCGACAGGCGTGAAGATCTTCAACTGGGTGGCAACGATGTGGCGCGGCGCGATGACGTTCGAAACGCCGATGCTGTTCTCGCTCGCCTTCGTCTTCCTGTTCACAATTGGTGGTTTCTCGGGCCTGATGCTCGCGATCCAGCCGGCTGACGTTCAGTACCACGACACTTACTTCGTCGTAGCACACTTCCATTACGTACTGGTCCCGGGATCGGTCTTCGCCATCATGGCTGGTGCTTACTACTGGCTGCCCAAGTGGACCGGCTTTATGTACAACGAGAAGCTGGGCAAGCTGCACTTCTGGGCCTCGACGATTTTCGTGAACCTCACGTTCTTCCCGATGCACTTCCTGGGCCTGGCCGGTATGCCGCGCCGCATCCCGGACTACTCGACGCAGTTCACCGACTTCAACACGATCGCCAGTATCGGCGCCATTGGCTTCGGCCTGTCGCAGCTCCTGTTCGTGCTCGTGCTGCTGACCGCGAAGAAGGGCGCCAGGGCGACGGATCGTGTTTGGGAAGGTTCGCACGGTCTCGAATGGACGGTGCCGTCACCGGCTCCGTGGCACACGTTTACGACACCGCCGAAAGCGCGCATCGCCAACGAGTCCTTCGAGTAAGGCATGGACGAACAGGAACGCAAAAAGAACATTCGTCGCACGACGATGATTGTCGTGGCGATTGCAGTCGCGTTCTACGTTGGCTTCATCATGATGGGCGTACTGCGGGCCTGATATGCATCGTAATCTCGTAACATCGTTGCTGGTCGTCGTCGTCGGAGCATTTGCTTTCGGCTACGCGCTCGTGCCGCTGTACGACGTGTTCTGCGAGATCACGGGCTTTGGCGGCCGCACCAACGCAGAGGCTGTCGCCGTGGTCGAGGCGCCAGACCTGTCCCGCGAGATTCGTATCGAGTTTGTAACGACCGTGAACTCCTACGCACCATTCGAGTTTGGTGCTGACGCAGACAGCATGACCGTCAACCCGGGCAAGATGTACTTCGCGACGTTTACCGCGAAGAACCTGACAGACAAGGACAAGGTCGCGCAGGCCGTCCCCAGTGTTGCGCCGGGCACGGCCGCGGCGCACTTCGTCAAGATCGAGTGTTTCTGCTTCGACCAGCAGACGTTCCTGGCGAACGAGGAACGGGCCATGCCACTGCAGTTCATCGTTAAGCCGGACCTGCCGGACTACGTGGACACAATCACACTGCAATACACATTCTTTGACACTGCTCGCGTGGCGTCGAATTAAAATACTGACAAGTACCTGAGAAACATCATGACGACTCACACAGACGAACATTATTACGTCCCACACGGCAGCCATTGGCCCGTCGTCGGCTCGCTCGGCCTGCTGTTCCTGATGACCGGCGTATCAAGCTGGTTGAACGGCGCAGATTTTGGCTTCTACGTAATGCTGCTCGGGTTCGCGGTTCTTATCTTTATGATTACGGGCTGGTTCGGCGAGGTCATCGGCGAAAGTCAGAGCGGTCTGTACAACGCCCAGGTCGATAAGTCTTTCCGCCAGGGAATGTTCTGGTTCATCTTCTCGGAAGTCATGTTCTTCGCGGCGTTTTTCGGCGCGCTTTTCTATGCCCGCAATATGTCGATTCCCTGGCTCGGTGGCGAAAGCAATAATTTCTTCACCAACCTGTTGCTGTGGGAGGGCTACGAGAGCACCTGGCCGACCAACGGCCCGGGCAACGTTGGCGGCGAGTACGAAGCAATGCCGCCATTCGGCCTGCCGCTGATCAATACGGCGCTGCTGCTCACATCCTCGATTACCGTGACGATTGCGCACCACGCGCTGATCGCGAACAAGCGCACCCAGCTCAAGCTGGGCCTGGCCGCGACTTTCATCCTCGGCTTCATCTTCGTCGGCCTGCAGGCCTGGGAATATGTGCACGCCTACGAGGACCTGAACCTGAGACTGACGACAGGCATCTATGGCTCGACGTTCTTCATGCTGACCGGTTTCCACGGTATGCACGTGACGATCGGCGCCATCATGCTGACGATTATTTTCTTCCGTGTGTTGAAAGGGCACTTCACTCCCGAAAAGCACTTCGCGTTTGAGGCGGTCGCCTGGTATTGGCACTTTGTTGACGTGGTCTGGATCGGCCTGTACGTCTTCGTCTACTGGATGTAGAAAAAGGGTGTCAGTCACCTTATTTCCAGTCTAAAGGTGCCAGTCACCTTAGACTGGAAATAAGGTGACTGACACCAATTGATTGGGACGGGCGCTGCGGCGCCCGTTTCGTTCTGCGCTAAGCCTGTATCCACCCCATTAGGTAGGATATGACCAGGAACAGAACGAGAATGACCGACAGCGCCACGCGGATACGCAACGCGCGTTGAATCTTTTCCGAATCGTGATTCTTGCTGGACAGGTAAAACAATCCCGAACCGAGGCTGATCAGGATTGCGGCCAGTAGAATGAGAACGATGGCTTTCATAGTCGGATCATATTGAACGAGGGTGGGCAGTATAACGTGAACACCAAAGCGAAGAAGCCGTTGCCAAGCTGGCTGCCGCTCGTCGTCGGCGCACTGCTCGTCGCACAATTTGCCGGGCTTGGTGCCTGGCAAATCAGCCGTGGTCTCGAGAAACGGGCTGATCAACAGATGTTCCGCGATGAAACCGGGTTCGCCTCCTGGCACGACGGCATGGAAATTCGCCCGTACCAGCGACTAAAGGCAACTGGCAGGTATGACAGCAGCCGCCAGGTCCTGCTCGAGAACATCATTGTTAACAGCCGCTACGGTTATTACGTGCTAACGCCGTTACTCGGACTCGACGGTGAGCCTGTCCTGCTCGTCAATCGCGGCTGGGTCGAGAAGACCGGCGAAGCGCTCGATATGTCGCAGCTGGAAGCGCCGACCGGGCGCGTGACCGTGCGTGGCCGCGCGGGCTCGTTGCCGAGAGCCGGCATGAAGATGGGCGAGGCCTTCCGGCCTGGGCAGGATTGGCCGAAAAGCGCTGTCTACCCATCGACGGAGGAAGTAGCGGCAGCGATAGGCTCCGACGTCCAGCCTTTCGTTCTACTCATGGACCACGAGGAAGACCATGGCTTCTTCCGTCACTGGGTACCCACCGAGTTCGGCCCCGGCAAGCACTTCGGCTACGCACTGCAGTGGTTTGCCATGGCGGCCGTCCTCTCCGGGCTGCTGGCCTGGAACTACCGCAAGAAGCGCTTTAAATAATGACCGCGCAAAAGACAGGCAAGGGCCGTGTTCAGTTCCTGCTGATCGCCGCCGTATTCCTGGGCCCCCTGGTACTCGCCGCGTGGCTGTACTTTGCCGGCCAGGATCTTACGCCGTCGGGCCGTACCAACCACGGGGCGCTGCTGCAACCCATTACAAACCTGCAGGACGTTGTGCCGGCGTCACCACTTTACGTTCACAACGATGGACACTGGGTGCTCCTGTACGCCAACGATGCTCCGTGTGGCGAGGCTTGCGCACACTCCCTATATACGCTGCGCCAGTCGCGGCTCATGCTTGGTAAGGAAATGGACCGGCTGGTCCGGGTCTTCTTGCACGGAGATACGGCGCCGGATACAGTGCTGCTTGCCGACGAGCACAAGGGCCTGGTGACATTAAATGACAGTGCGCTCAAAGCACTGCTGGATAAAAAGAAACCCGGGGGCCTCGAGGCTGGCGGCTATTACCTCATCGACCCGCTCGGAAACCTGGTTATGTATTTCCGCCCGGATATCGATCCGAGCGCCATGGTCGAAGACATCAAGCATCTTCTCGAGCTATCGCGCATCGGCTGAACGGACGACGCATTGAGTACGAGAGTAGAAACCTACACGGACTGGCGCGACTACTACGAGCTGACCAAGCCGCGCGTTGTCATGTTGATCGTATTCACGGCGATCGTCGGCATGTTCGTGTCCGTACCAGGCTGGCCAGGCGTCATGCCGCTGCTCTTCGGCACGTTGGGCATCGGGCTGGCGGCGTCCTCGGCCGCAGTGTACAACCACGTGCTCGATGCCCGCATCGACATACAGATGATGCGCACGCGGGGACGCCCATTACCGCAAGGCAAGCTGACCCAAAAGTCCGCACTCACTTTTGCGACCGTGCTGTGCATCATTTCGATGCTGATTCTCTGGTTCCTCGTGAACCCTCTGACCGCGATCCTGACCTTCTTTTCATTGATCGGCTACGCGGTCGTCTACACGGCCTGGCTGAAGCGAGCGACGCCGCAGAATATCGTGATCGGCGGGGCTGCTGGCGCGGCGCCACCCGTACTCGGCTGGACCGCCGTGACCGGCCAGGTCGAGGCCGGCGCGTTGCTGATGTTCCTGATCGTCTTCGTCTGGACACCGCCGCACTTCTGGGCGCTGGCCATTGCGCGCAAGGAAGAATACGCCAAGGTCGATATTCCGATGTTGCCCGTCACGCATGGCGAAGCCTATACACGACTCAACATTCTGCTGTATACGATCCTGCTGGTACTCGTCACTATCCTGCCGTACCTGATCGGCATGAGCGGCATCATTTACCTGCTGACCGCGATCGTCCTCGACGCGTACTTTATGTACTACGCAATCCAGATGTATCGGGTACCCGACGACATGGAACTACCGATGAAGACCTTCAAGTTCTCCATCAGCTATCTCGGCTTCCTGTTCGCCGCGTTGCTCGTCGATCACTACCTGCTATTTCAGATCAGCCTTTGAGGTCTGGTAAACCACAACAAGATCAGGGGCAAGTATGAGTTCCATAAAGTGGCCCGCCTGGGTATTGATCCTCGACGTCGTCGGAACGTTGCTGCTCGCGCTCGGGCTCTATGGCCTGTTCGGCGGGGACGAGCTCCTGTTCTCGGAGACGGTGGACCTCAAGGCGCTTTCGGTACCGCTGATCATCTTCGGCGTATTGCTGATGGCACCTTTGGTTTTGACGACCATTTCGCAAGTGCGCGCGTCGCGGTAAAAATGCCAACCGCATCGGCGCTGCGTGGCGGCTGACGTACTACACTCGGAGAGACTATGAGCTTCGAGGCCAATAACCTGGCGTTTGAGAAACTGGTGCAGCCGCACTTCGACCGGCTATGGCGTCTCGCGTTTCGGCTGACCGGCCGCAAAGCCGAGGCCGAGGACCTGTTCCAGGAACTCCTTATCAAGGCCTACGGCAAGCTCGACGAGCTCGTCGCCATTGACGAGCCCGGCTCCTGGTTATCCAGAGTAATGTATAACCTGTTCATCGATGAGCAACGCCGTTTTGCCCGGCGCCGCATGCATACTGTGGAGGAAGGCTACCTGCCTGGCGACGGCCTGGAGGGCTTGGCTGGCACCGACAATCCCGAGGCAGACCAGCGACGTTATGAAAAACTCAGGAAGTTGGACGATGCCCTCGCGCAGCTCAGTGACGAGCATCGCGTAATCGTGCTTTTGCACGACACAGAAGGCTATAAACTGACGGAAATACAAGAGCTTATGGATATTCCGGTGGGTACTGTCAAATCCCGCCTGCACCGCGCCCGCGCTCGACTGCGCGAAATTCTCACTGAAGGTGGAACCTTTTCCTGAGCCCATTCGTGTAGGGATCAGGCAGGACAAGACTATGCACACAAGTGACAATGCCGACTATTCGGACGAGCGGGACCAGGAGGTCCTGGAGCTGTTAAAGGATTACCCGATGGCTGAAGCATCCACAGGTTTCTATGATCAGGCACTGGCCCGCGCTACCCACGAAGGGACGCGCCGCCAGCGCAATCGCTGGGTCATGACCGGTTTCGGATCTGCAATCGCCGCGGGCCTCGTCCTGTGGCTGGTCGGCGGCTTTTTCCTGACCACGCCCAATCTGCCACAACCTGATGCCAGCATTCCGGGCATCGCGATGACGCTCGAAGAGCCGCGCACAATCAACCTGATGTTTGCCTCGGAAACGCCACTGGAGGGGGCAACCCTGACGGTGACACTTCCTGACGGCATCGAACTGGCCGGCTTTCCGGGACAGCGCGAGATCGCCTGGGAAACAAGCCTCGTCGAAGGCAAGAATTACTTACCGCTCGAACTCATCGCCCTGACACCCGCTGGTGGCGAAGTGCTCGCGCGCCTTGAACATGACAATCGTGACAGGACGTTCCGGTTACGTATAGAAGTGAGCTAACGGAGTAGGTCAATGAAACAGCTAAATATATTTATCGCCACCCTGGTGCTGACCGTAATGGCCTTCGCACCTGCGGTAGTGCGTGCCGATGATATGGACGATCTCGAGGTCACGATGGAAGTGCTCGATGATGTAGTACAGCTCGACGGCAAGTTCGCCGAGATGGACGGTCCCAATGACGATGAAGTCAGAGACGAAGACTGGGAAAGCGACGAAGAATACGAAGAATCTGACGAAGGGCGCGGCGATGAGTCCGACGACGAGTCAGAGGAAGAGTCCGACGAAAGGCGCGACGACGAGTCAGAGGAAGAGGAAGAAGAGTTCTCGGACGAGTATGAAGACGAAATGGAAGACGAGCACGAGGACGAATTCGAGCACGATGACGCCGACGAAGAAGATGAAATGGAACACGAAGACGACTTCGAAGACGGCGAAGACATCGATGACGATGAGTTCGACGAGGACGATGAGGACGACGACGACGAGATGGACGACGACGAGGAAGAGGAAGAAGAAGAGGTCGAATAAAGGTCTTGGCCCCGGTTTGAGGGTAACCGGGGCCGAAATCAGCCAAATCCCCCCGTTTGTGACGCATTCGGGGGGATTTTTTTGCGCCACGTCATAGTTTCGATTCCCAGAACGCCCATAATTACCTATCTGACATAACCCACAAGCTCGGACCAAATGCAGAACAGGATCTTTATCAGCGCGCTCGTCGCCGCAATTGCCGCCTTCGTCGCGTTGGCGCCGGTGCACCCTGCGCACGCCATGACCGCCGAGCAATATTTCGCGGATGGCAATCGCCTGTTCCGGGATGACCTCTACTGGGCGGCACTGCTGCGCTATCAGCAGGCAAGCGAGGAAGGGCTCGACACACCTCTGCTGCACTACAACGCGGGTATCGCACACTACCAGGCGAACCAGCACATCCGCGCTCGCGCGTCACTGCTTAAGGCTCTCGACGACCCGGAACTGCGGATATCCGCGCAATACAATCTCGGCCTGAATGCGTACGCACTCGGCGAAACCAACGAAGCGCTGCGCTGGTTCCGCCTGGTTCGCGACCAGAACGAGAACCAGACGCTGCAGTATTTTGCGGTAGTCGCCCTCTCGCGCATACGGGTAGAACAGGAACAGCCGACCGTGTATGAAGAGCGCGTCGTCATACGCGAGAGGGAGCGGGAATTCACCAACCTCGAACTCCGGGCATCCATCGGTTATGGCAATGATACGAACGTGTTTCGTTCGCCGGATCAACCGTACATTGATTACTCGGACCCGAATCAGCCGCTCGTCATACCGGTGGTGCAAAGCGGCGCCTTCATTCCGATCATGCTCGATGCGAAGTACCTGATCAACACGCTGCCGTTCGAGGGCTTCTTCGGCCAGTACATACTCGGCGGGCGGTACTACATCGACAAGGAACTCGAGAATGGCAACGAGTACCTGCACCAGTTGAGCTTTGGCAATGACTACTATCGCGAGGAGGAAGGCCGAGAGCGTCGTGTCCATAGTGCGTTCAGGATTGCGCAGCGCAACGAGGTCTACTACGACCCGGACAATGGCGGCTCGCGCACCATCAACGGCGAGAACATCGATGACCGCATGAACTACATCCGCTATGGACCGCAATTCCTGGCCCGCCAGTCCGGCGAGAAATTCTCGATGGGTATTGGTATCAAGGGCGAGCTGTGGGACTACGAGGAAACCGCGGCTTCACAGTACGACCACGAGTACTTCCGCACCCGCGTTTTTGCCCAGTACAACTTCACGAGTACATCGTTGCTGCGTCTCCGGGCCGAGTACTACACCCGCCGCTTCAGTGACCGGCCGTCGTACGACCTGGATGGCCAGCAACGCATCGGTAATCCCAATATTCGCTATGACTACGTCGCCGCCGGCCTGCGCGCCAGGCAACGCATAACCGATGACATGTGGATTGGTTTTGATGTTCAGCGAACGGTACGCACCGACAAATATCTTGGCTACTTCGACTACACGCGCGACAGCTTTGGCTTCGAGTACCACTGGAACCCGGGCTATCGATTCGACCTGGAAATCGGCGGTATCTATGATCTCTACGATTATCCGAACGCATTCGCGTTCCACGAGCCCACCCAGGGTGCGAGGACCCAGGAGACGCTGCGCGCCAGGGTGCTTGCGTCGTACCGTCTGAAGCGCCACCTGAGCCTCTTCCTGGAGGTGCGGCACAAGGAAACAGTGTCCAACGACATCCGTATCCAATACGACCGTTCCCGGTACATGATTGGCGTACGGTGGGACCAGTAAGTTGATACACTTGCGCGCTTTCAAAAGCGCGTTATGGACGTCACACCCATCCTCGACAGCCTCAATGACGCTCAGCGTCAGGCGGTAACCGCACCTGCGGAACCTACGCTCGTTATTGCGGGCGCGGGCAGCGGCAAGACGCGCGTGCTCGTCCACCGGGCAGCCTGGTTGATCGACGTCGAGGGCGTTTCCCCGCACAGCCTGTTGGCCGTGACGTTCACGAACAAGGCCGCGGCCGAGATGCGCCACCGCATCGAGGCATTGTTGAACCTGCCAGTGCAACATCTCTGGATCGGCACATTTCATGGCCTGGCACACCGCATGCTGCGGCGTCACTGGCGCGAAGCCGATCTTCCCCAGAACTTCCAGATTATCGATTCCGAGGACCAGCTACGGCTGCTCAAGCGCCTGCTGAAGAACCTCGAGGTCGACGACGGCCGCTGGCCGCCGAAGGAAATTCAATGGTTCATTAACGCGCAGAAAGACGAGGGCCGCCGGCCTCAGAATATCGATGACGGCGGCGACCCGGACCTGCGGCAAAAGATATCCCTGTATGCCTCCTACGAGGAAGTCTGCCAGCGCGGCGGCCTTGTCGACTTTGCCGAACTCCTGCTACGCGCCCACGAACTGCTACGCGACAACGCAGAATTGCTCGCGCACTACCGGCGACGCTTCCAGCACTTGCTCGTCGATGAGTTCCAGGACACCAACGCCATCCAGTACGCTTGGCTGCGACTTCTCGCTGGTGCAGATGGCGTGCCGTTTGTGGTGGGCGATGACGACCAGTCGATCTATCGCTGGCGCGGCGCTCGCGTTGAGCACATTCACCAGTTCCAGAAGGACTTTCCGGGCACACGTGTCGTCAAGCTCGAGCAAAATTATCGCTCGACGGCGACCATCCTGAACGCAGCCAACGCAGTTATTGCCAATAACGCCTCGCGCCTCGGCAAGAATCTCTGGACCGAGGGAGCCGAGGGCGAAGCGATCAAGGTCTACTCAGCGTATAACGAGCGTGACGAGGCCGACTTTGTCATCGCCCGGCTTCGCGACTGGATCGACCACGGCAACCTGCGCGCGGACTCCGCCGTGCTTTATCGCTCGAATGCCCAGTCCCGCGTTCTCGAGGAGAGCCTTATCAATGCGGGCATACCTTATCGCGTATACGGCGGCCTGCGCTTCTTCGAACGCATGGAAATCAAGGACGCACTGGCCTACCTGCGTCTGATCGCCAATCGCGACGACGACAGCTCCTTCGAGCGCATCGTCAATAAACCGACGCGCGGCATCGGCGCCCGTACGCTCGACATGATGCGCTCTTACGCGCGTGCCAATGCCTGTTCACTGTGGCGCGCCGGCGGGGCGATCGCCAGCGATGACCTGAACGGACGTGCGGCGAATGCCGTCAACGCCTTCATGTCACTGATCGAGCGCATGGCGCGCGAGACCCAGGGACTCGACCTGCAGGACAAGGTCGATCATGTCATCCACCTGAGTGGCCTTATCGACTTCTTCAAGAAAGAAAAGGGCGAGAAAGGTGAGACCCGCGTCGAGAACCTGCTCGAACTCGTCAGCGCCGCGAAGAGTTTTACGCCGGATCCCGCTGAAGAGATGTCTCCACTCGACGAGTTTCTTTCGCATGCCGCGCTGGAGGCCGGTGAAGGACAGGCCGATGCCTGGGAAGACTGTGTGCAACTCATGACCATGCACTCCGCCAAGGGCCTGGAGTTTCCGCTGGTTTTTATCTGCGGCATGGAAGACGGCCTGTTCCCGCATCAACGGTCGATTGCCGATCCTAACGGTCTCGAAGAGGAGCGACGCCTGTGCTACGTCGGCATTACGCGCGCCAAGGAAACCCTCTACATAACGCACGCCGAGCAGCGCCGCCTGCACGGCATGGATAATTTCTCGCAACCGTCCCGTTTTATTGCCGAAATTCCGGATGAACACATCGAGGAAGTGCGGCCGCGAGTGCAGGTCACGCGCCCGGTGCACACGTCGTATACACCCAGGCGCAAATCGGCTTCCACTTCGCCCGGGAACGAACTCGGTATCCGACTCGGCCAGCGCGTCCGCCACAAGAAGTTCGGCGATGGCGTTATTCTCAATTGCGAGGGCCAGGGACCGCACGCACGCGTCGAGGTAAATTTCGAGTCGGCCGGCACAAAATGGCTGGTGTTGAGCTATGCGAATCTCGACTTGATGTAAACAACTTGATGTAGAATTACGGCGATGAAAATACTCATACTCGGCGCAGGTCAGGTTGGCTCGTCCGCGGCGTATCACCTGTCGCGTGAAGAGGCCAACGAAGTCACCGTCGTTGACAAGCGGCCGGAAATTCTCCGCGAACTGCAGGATCGTCTCGATATTCGTACAGTTGTCGGACATGCGGCCCATCCCGAGGTGCTCGAACGCGCGGGTGCAAGCGACGCCGACATCGTCGTCGCCCTGACCGACTCTGATGAGACCAACATGGTCGCCTGCCAGATCGCGTATACCCAATTCCGCACACCAACCAAGATTGCGCGCATTCGCTCCGCAGAATACATGAATGCGAACAAGCTGTTTACGCAGGACGCGATCCCGATTGATGTTCGCATCAGTCCCGAACAACTCGTGTGCACGTTTGTAGAGCAATTGATTCTCTACCCGGGGTCGACGCAGGTGCTCGATTTTGCGAACGGGCGTGCGCGGCTGGTCGGCGTCAAGGCCGATCGTGATGGCCTGCTTGTCGGCCAGCGACTGGCGACCATCAAAGACCACATCTCCAATACCGAAGGGCGCATCGCGGCCATCTACCGGCAGGGCAATGCCATGCTTCCCGATGGCGACACGATCATCCAGGAAGGCGATGAGGTTTTCTTCATTGCGGACCGCAAGGATATACGCGTCTTCATGAGCGAGATGCGACGCCTCGAGGACCCGGTGCGCCGGGTCGTTATCGCGGGCGGCGGCAACATCGGTGTGCGGCTCGCACTTGCGCTTGAACAGACCAACCAGGTCAAGATTATCGAGCGTGACCCCGTGCGAGCGCGGGTGATTTCGGAGCAATTGAACAAGGCGATCGTGCTGGTTGGTGATGCGGCCGACGAGGAGCTGTTGCTCGAGGAAAACATCGATAACGTTGATGTCTTTTGTGCGCTGACGAATTCGGAAGAAGCCAATATTCTGAGTTCGATGCTGTCCAAACGGCTGGGCGCCCATAAAGCGATGGCATTGATCAATCGCGCCTCCTACGTCGACCTCGTGGAGTCCGGCAGCATCGATATCGCCATATCACCGCAACAGGTCACCATCGGGTCGCTGCTCGCGCATGTGCGCCGTGGTGATGTTGTAAAGGTCCATTCATTGCGACGCGGGGCCGCCGAGGCCATGGAGGCGATCGCGCATGGCAACGAAGACAATTCCAAGGTCGTGGGGCGGGCGATCGAGGACATCGAATTACCCAAGGGCACGGCCATTATTGCCATCGTACGCGACGACCAGGTCATCATTGCGCATCACGATACGGTCATCGAGTCCGACGACCACGTCATCCTGTTCATGACAGACAGGCGCAAGATCGAGAAACTCGAAGGCCTGTTCCAGGTTGGCGTTTCGTTTGTATGAGCCCTGACGACAGCTAATGAACTGGACGGTCGTACAACGCATCCTTGGCTTGCTGCTCATGATATTCAGCCTGACGATGCTGCCGCCGATTCTGTTCAGTCTCTATTACGACGACCACTCCTGGCTGCCGTTTGTCGAGGGCTTCGGCCTGACTCTGGCCGCCGGCTTCCTCTGCTGGTTGCCGGTACACCGTTCGAAGAAAGACCTGCGTCTGCGTGACGGCTTTCTCGTCGTTGCCGCGTTCTGGACGGTACTGGGTACCTTCGGTGCTGCACCCCTGTTCTTCTCCGATGCGTTGTCGCTGTCGTTCACGGACGCCGTATTCGAGTCGATGTCCGGCCTGACGACCACCGGCGCCACCGTTCTTACGGGTCTCGATGAACTGCCCGTCTCGATCCTTTACTACCGACAACAGCTTCAATGGCTGGGCGGCATGGGCATCATCGTCCTGGCCGTCGCCGTCCTGCCGATGCTCGGTGTCGGCGGTATGCAGTTGTATCGCGCAGAAACGCCAGGGCCGGTCAAGGACACCAAGTTAACGCCACGCATCACCGAGACGGCGAAGGCCCTGTGGTACGTCTACCTCGCATTCACCATTACGTGCATGGTCGGCTATCGCATCGCCGGCATGGGCTGGTTCGACGCGCTTTGTCATGCGTTTTCGACCGTCGCTATCGGTGGCTTTTCGACACACGACGCGAGCATCGCCCATTTCGACAGTGCAACGATCGACCTGATCGCCGTCTTCTTCATGTTTGTCGCCGGCATCAATTTCTCGCTGCACTTTTTCGCCTGGCGCTACGTGTCTATCAAGCACTACTTCAAGGACCAGGAGTTTCGTGCGTATAGCTTTATCCTGATCGTGCTATCCGCAGTCGTAATCGGTTCATTATTCATGTACCGCGGCTTTGATAACCCGGCCGATACGTTCCTCGACGGCCTGTTCCAGTCTGTGTCCATTGGTACAACGACCGGATTCACGACCGAGAACTTCGCGATCTGGCCAGCCGCGCTGCCGGTGCTATTGATTTTCTCGAGCTTCATCGGTGGTTCCGCAGGCTCGACGGCCGGCGGCATCAAGGTGATCCGCTGGTTGCTCGTCTATAAGCAGGGCGTGCGCGAGATTGCCCGGCTCGTTCACCCGAGCGCCGAAATTCCCGTGAAGCTCGGCAACAAAGCCGTGTCGTCACGCGTCGTCGAGGCTGTATGGGGTTTCTTCTCGGTGTACATCATCGTCTTCGGCGCCATGATGCTCGCGATGATGGCAACCGGGCTGGACCAGGTTACAGCTTTCTCGGCCGTTGCTGCGACGCTCAACAACCTGGGCCCCGGCCTCGGTGGCGTCGCCTCCGGTTTCATGGACCTCTCTGACGTGGCTAAATGGATATCCGTTATCGGGATGTTGCTCGGCCGACTCGAGATCTTCACGTTACTCGTTCTGATAACGCCGACGTTCTGGCGCACTTAAGTCTTGAGCGCCGGGAAATCGCAAAGCCGCATTGATCGCATGAGTTCTGCGTCCGGCCGGGCGGTTGCCTGGCTCACTCTCTTCATGGTGATCGTCACATTTGTGGTTGTCGTCATGCGCTACGTGTTCGACGCAGGGCTGATCTGGGTGCAGGAGTCTGTCGTCTGGATGCATGCTGTTGTGTTCATGCTTGGTGCGGCATATACACTGAAGGCCGAGGAACACGTGCGGGTCGACGTATTCTACCGGGCCATGAGTGACCGGCGGCGCGCATGGATCGATCTCATTGGCGTGCTCATCTTCCTTTTGCCGTTGTGTGTGTTCCTTGGCTGGAAGTCGTTCGACTTTGTCACGCAATCCTGGAGCATTCGCGAGGCCTCACGCGAATCTGGCGGGTTGCCGTACCCGTTTATCCCAATGCTCAAGTCGGTCCTGCTGTTGATGCCGCTCACTGTCGCGCTGCAAGGTATCTCGCTCGTCCTTGACTCACTCAAGACACTGCGAGGCAAGTAACGATGGAGTGGGTAGCGGCATTACTCTTCATTACGGTCATCCTGGTGTTGCTCGCCGGCTTTCCGGTGGCATTCACCCTGGCTGGGACCGCGTTGATCTTTGCCGGCTTCGGCATCATCGGTGGTGGTTTCAACGAAGCATTACTGCTCGGCCTGCCGAATCGCGTCTTCGGTATCATGACCAACAAGACGTTGGTCGCCGTTCCGCTGTTCGTATTCATGGGCGTGACGCTCGAGCGAGCGCGCATAGCTGAAGAGTTGCTTGAGACGCTGAGCGGCCTTTTCGGAACGTTGCGGGGCGGTCTCGGGATTTCGGTAACGATTGTCGGCATGCTGCTGGCCGCCAGCACCGGTATCGTCGGCGCGACCGTTGTGACCATGGGACTGTTGTCCTTGCCCACGATGCTCAAGCGCGGTTACGCGCCCGAAGTTGCGACCGGGACGATATGTGCCTCGGGTACGCTCGGGCAGATCATTCCGCCGTCGATCATCCTCGTCATGCTTGGCGACGTCATGACGACGGCGTACCAGCACGCGCAACTGGAGATGGGCATCTACTCGCCCAAGACGGTTTCGGTCGGCGATCTGTTCGCCGGGGCGCTGATTCCAGGACTGCTGCTCGTCGCACTGTATGTTCTCTACATACTGGTTACCGCCTGGTTCCGGCCGGGCACGATGCCTGCGCACCGTGCGGTGGAAGGACAGACGATCACCCTGTGGCAGGTACTGCGTGCCCTGGCGCCGCCATTGATCCTGATTCTCGCGGTGCTTGGTTCGATTCTGACAGGCCTCGCGACGCCCACAGAAGCCGCCGGTGTCGGCGGAATGGGCGCCTTGCTGCTCGCCCTGGCGCGCGGCCAGCTCAACCTCCCTCGCTTGCAGGACATCATGCGCGCGACACTGCGCATCAGCAGTATGGTCTTCATGATCCTGATCGGGGCGTCGATCTTCTCGCTGGTATTCCGGGGTTACGGTGGCGACGATGGTGTAAGAGCGGTGCTCGAGGCGCTGCCAGGTGGAATCATCGGGGCAGTCGTCGTCGTGATGCTCGTGATGTTTCTGCTTGGCTTTGTGCTGGATTTTATCGAAATCACATTCGTGGTCGTACCGATCGTCGGGCCAGTGCTGCTTGCTATGGGACTCGATCCGGTTTGGCTTGGCATCATGATTGCGATCAATCTGCAAACGTCATTCCTGACTCCGCCTTTCGGTTTTGCGTTGTTCTACTTGCGCGGTGTCGCGCCCCCTTCGGTCACGACAGGCCAGATCTATCGCGGAGCTATACCGTTTGTCGCAATTCAGCTGCTGGCCCTGTTGTTAATAGCAGCGTTTCCCGAAATCGTCACCTGGCTTCCGGACAAGATCTACAACAGCTAGGCCCCGCACGCCGTGTGGATTGCGGCCGTCAGTTTGTCTGTGAGCTCGGCTTCCTGTTCCTCATTGATGATGTACGGCGGCGCGATCAGGACATGATCGCCGCTGCGCCCGTCTATCGTGCCGCCCATTCCGTAGATCATGAGCCCCTGTTCCATCGCGGCTTTTTGCACTTTGTTATGTGTCTTCTCTGCAGGATCCAACGGCGCTTTGCTTTCCTTATCGGCGACGAATTCGACACCGATAAACAGACCCCTGCCACGCACGTCGCCGACATTGGGGTGATCGCCGAGACTCTCGCGCAGGCGCGCACGCATCGAGCTGCCCCGGCTTTGTACGTTATCGAGTAGCCGCTCGCCTTCGATCGCATTCAATGTTGCCAGCGATGCGGCGACCGCTGTCGCATGGCCCATGAACGTATGACCATGTTGAAAGAAGCCGCTTGCTTGTCGAATAACGTCGGTGATCTCGTCCCTGCACAAAAGCGCACCTATCGGTTGGTAGCCCGCCGCCAGGCCCTTGGCCATCGTCACCATGTCGGGCTCTATACTTTCCTGCTCGTAGGCCATCATCGTTCCGGTTCGGCCCGTGCCACACATGACCTCGTCAAGAATCAGGTGCACGCCATACCTGTCGCAGATTTCGCGAATACGCTTGAAATAGCCAGGTGCCGGAGGAACACCTCCCGCGGTGGCGCCGACAACGGTCTCGGCGATGAAGGCTGCGACATTGCTCGGGCCGAGCTCCAGAATTTTCGCCTCAAGCTCGTTTGCGGCGCGTTGTCCGTACTCCTCGCGAGTTTCCTCATCGTGCATCTCACGATATTCGATGCACGGCGCGATATGGTGACCCGGCATCATGATCGGCCCGAATTTTTTGCGGCGCCACTCATTGCCGCCGACTGATAACGCGCCGAGGGTATTGCCGTGGTAGCTCTGGCGGCGCGCTATGTAGAGATGCCTCTCAGGTTCTCCTGCCTCGACAAAATACTGGCGTGACAACTTCAGTGCGGCCTCGATCGTCTCGGAGCCACCGCTTAGCAGCAGCACCTTGCCCATTCCGGGCGCGTTGTTTACGAGCTTCCCGGCCAGGGCTTCCATCACGTCGGTCGTGAAAAACGATGTGTGGGCATAGGGAAGCGTCTCCACCTGCTCGTGGATCGCGGCGACGACCGCGGGATGGCTGTGACCGAGACAGGAGACAGCTGCGCCGCCACAGCCATCGAGAAAACGCCTGCCTTCGGCGTCGACCATGTAGACGCCATCGCCGCGCACGGCTTTCGCCGGGTTCTGCAGCAGGCTTCTGTGAATCGCGTAGCTCACCAGTACGCGCTGACTTTGGAAAGTTGTCTTTCCGCTTCTCTTGCGATTTTGACGGCATCCCCGCCTTTGCGTGCAACGAGCAAGGTAATCAATGCCTCGACGACGGAAAGCGCGCCCGTAAACGAGTGATAGAAAGAGGTGGACCGGTTCTGCGTGATTATCGTATGGCGGGCGGCGTGCGCCGCAGGTGAAACCATGCTATCGGTGATCGCAATTATCTGCGCGCCGGCCTCGGCGCCATAGTTAACGGCATCGATTGTCAGTTGCGTGTACGGCGGAAACGAGATTACGAGGAGGCTGTCCTGTTCGCCGATCCCTCGTAGCTGATCCGCGAATATTCCAGCACGCGTATCAATGAGAAGGCTGTTCTCCTGGAACAACTGGTAGGCATAGTAGAACAGGAACGCGGGCGCATAAGCACCTCGAAGACCAAGAACATAGACGCGTCGTGACTCGTGCATCGTTTCAGCAGCGTCCCGAATCACTCCGTAGTTTTCATCGGAAAGCGTGCGCTCTACGTTCCTTAGCTCCTGTTCACGCAATTCCGAAAACAGTGCTTCGCTGCTGCCCGCGCCGCGCCGCTGTAAGTCAGCGACGCCGCTCGCGAACGTTGGCTCGTTGCGTCGCAGGCGCTGGCGGAAGGGCTCCCGGAAGCGGTCGTACTCATCGAATCCCAGTGTCTTACTCAGGCGACTGACGGTCGCGGGTTTCACTCCAGCTTCTTTGGCCACAGACCGCATCGAATTCAGGCCCATTTCCTCGGGATTCTCGAGTATGAATTTGGCCGCCTTCTGCAGCTCGGGGGTCAGGTCGGAAAACGACTCGACGATCAGGCGAACGGTGTCCGGATAACGGAGGTCCATGATCACAAATGAAACAAATGATTCATTGAATCACTATACTGACTCATCCGTTGCAATAGAAGGGTTGATCAGCTAACTTGGAGGCAGATCTATAAGACGAATGGGCGCGCTCAGCGTCCCAAAGAAAGCAAGAAATTCTTCAACACAGGGGGTAAACCAAATGAAGAAGACATCCGTTTCCTATGGCGTAATGGCCGCATTGCTCGCGACTGGCGGGCTGGCGTTCCAGACAGCCATTGCGCAAGACGGTGCTGACGATGAGTTCATCGAAGAAATCGTGACCACAGGGTCGCGCAGCGCCAAACCACGCTCGGCCGGCGACTCGCCTGTTCCCGTCGACGTTCTCAATGCCGACGACTTCAATGCGCTGGGCAACACGGCCGACCTGACCGACAACCTGAAGGCCCTGGTGCCCTCGTACACGGCGACACCGGCCACGGGTGACGGTAGTGCGTTCGTGCGCCCGACGTCGCTGCGCGGTACCGCACCTGACCAGACACTGGTTCTGATCAACGGCAAACGCCGGCATCGTTCGGCGCTCGTGCAGTTCTTCGCGCCGGCCGCCGGTAACGGCGCTCACGGCGCCGACGTCGGCATGATTCCAGGTATGGCGATCAAGCGGGTTGAAGTCCTGCGTGATGGCGCAGCATCGCAGTACGGCTCAGATGCTATCGCTGGCGTAATCAACTTCATCCTCAGAGATGCCGCCGAAGGCGGCAGCATCCAGGCCCAGTACGGCGAGTTCCTCGACGGCGAGCAGAGCATTCATGTGGGCGCCAATGCCGGTATGGCGATCGGCAACAGCGGTTTCATCAACGCCACGATCGAGTACGTCGACAATAACGCACTGTCGCGCGGTGTTCAGCGTCCGGACGCGCAGGCGTTGATCGACAGCGGCATTAGCGAAGTCGGCCAGGACGCGCCGTTTGGCGACTCGCCTCTCGTGCAGACCTGGGGTCGTCCGGAGACCGAGGGTGTGCGCTTTTTCCTGAACTCGGGATTCGAGCTTAGCAACTCGGCTGAACTGTATGCCCGCTTCAGTCTCGCTGAGACCGACGGCCGGTACCGGTTCTTTTATCGGCACCCAACCACAAATGCGGTCTTCACGACCCAGTTGCCATTTGGTGCGGGCTGCCCGACCTGTGATCCAAACGATCCCACTGACACGCAAAACCTGCGTGAGCAGGGTTTCGTTGGCCTGCCGGGCGGCTTCACACCGTACCTCGATGGTGCTCAAAACGATTCAAGCATCGTGGTCGGCGTACAGGGTGAGGTAAGCACTGGCATCCTCTACGACTTCAGCTACAGCTACGGCAAGAGCGAGCTGGACTATCTCCTGAACAACACGGCCAACCAGTCGCTCGGGCCCGGCGATTTCGTGAACTTGCCCCAGACGAACTTCGACGTAGGTGGCTATGCGCAGGAAGAGAACAACATCAACCTCGATTTCTCGCTGCCCATGAGTGACAACGTTAATCTCGCCTTCGGCTTCGAGGCGCGCGAAGAGACCTTCACGGCTATTGCCGGTGAGCCGACTTCGTACTTCGGGTCCGGTTCCAGCGGTTTCCGCGGCATCGAACCAGCGAATGCCGGCGCATTCAAACGGGATAACGTAGCGATTTATGCGGATATCGAGCAGGACGTCAGCGATGCATGGATGCTGCAGTATGCCGCCCGCTACGAAAACTACTCGGACTTCGGCGGTACGCTGAACGGCAAGATTGCGACGCGTTTCCGGTTCACGGATGCGTTCGCAATTCGCGCCGCTGTGTCGACGGGCTTTCACGCCCCGACGCCGGGCCAGTCGAATGTCAGCACGATTATCACGACATTCGACGGCACAACCGGTCAGCAGGTAGAAGAAGGCCTGCTCCCGGTTAGCAACCCGGTCGCCCAGGCAGCCGGCGCAACCGCGTTGACCGAGGAGACCTCCATTAACGTCAGTGCTGGTTTCTCATGGGATATCGGCGATGCTGTGTCTATCACGGCCGATATTTACCAGATCGAAGTTTCTGATCGCATCTACCGCACTGGCGACCTGCCGCTGTTCAATGATCCGACACGGTCGGTTTCGTTCTACACGAATGCTCTCGATGTTGAGCACCAGGGTCTGGATATCGTCGCAACGTCTTCGTTCGACGTTGGCTCTGCTTCCAGCATCGACCTGTCATTGGCGTATGCCTACAACACGATCGAAGTAACGGATCAGAAGATCATCAACGGTAACCAGCCGGTTAACGACGGGCTGATCGAGGATATCGAGAACAACTATCCCGAGCATCGCTGGAACCTGACCGGCAACTGGCTGATCGGCGAGAGCTTCAATATTATGGCTCGCGTCACCTACTTCGGTGAGCATTATGACGAGCGCGGCCGCATCGACGACGCTGTCGATCCGAGCGCATTGATCGATCCGCTCTACTACCTCGATATGGAGGCAGGCTGGAACCTCAACGACAACTGGCGTGTTGTCCTCGGTGGCAGCAATATTCTCGACGAGTACGTCGATCCGATCGGACCGCCGAATGCCAACCGCCTGAGCGTTGGCCTGCAGTATCCGCGCCGTACGGTGGCCAACTATGAAGGTGGTTCCTGGTACCTGAAGGGAATCTTCTCCTGGTAGGAGTTACGCGTAGAAACACACGTTGTGTGTCACGAAGGCCGGCTGTTTTCAGCCGGCCTTTTCTTCTTACAGAATGCCCTTGCTCGTAGCGTTGGCGAGCTCCTGCATTAGCGCATCGTCGTCGTAGCGAGCTACGCTAAGCGCCGTCGCGTAGTCGGGCAAATCTCCCCCGGCCATCCATGACGCACACAGGCTTCCCGCTGCGCAGGCCGACATGCTGCCAAAGCCCGACAAGGCGGCGACCATGAATGCGCCGTCCGTTGCCATCGGGCCGATCAATGGCCAGTTCTCTTCGGTCATCGTGTAGTAGCCGCCGTAGTGTGAGTAGCGCGCAGGCGGCTCGTCGATGTACGGCCTGAGTGCAGGAATGAATTCCGCCGCACCACGCATCACGATTTCCGGAAACTGGGGATCGGACGTCGGCTCGTTGGCAAGGTCCTCCTGCGGCTCGCTGGTTTGCTGGTTGTAGGCCCAGCCGAGCTTCACCCATTTGCCTTTGGGGCCACCGTCGGGGCGGCAGTGTGTGCCACCCGGCAGCGTCTCCGTTAGCCACGCGAGGTCGGGGTCGTCGGCGAGAAGTTCTCGCTCCTCGTCGGTCCAGCTCAGGGTCTTGGCATCGAGGTCGATCGAGAACGGCATGTCGCGGCGAATCGCGCCAAGACGGTCTTCGAACGCGACCTTCTGCTGGAACAGGTTGGTCACGGGCAGCGATTCGCCCAGCAAGCCTGCAATGTGGTTTGCGAAGGGTCCCGCTGCGTTGACGATTTGCTCGGCCTCTACCGTGGTCTTCTTATCTACCTCCAGCCTGAATGGGTGGCCCGCGTCTATTGACGTGACTGCGCCGCGCAAGAACTTGCCTCCACACTCCCGGATCCCCTCCAGCATGTACATGCCCAGTTGGTGTCCGCTGATGTCGCCGCCACGACGGATGTGAATAACACTTCGGATGTCGTTACTGAGCCACGGATAGTCTGTCGTGATCGCATCCCCGCGGACCTGGTTCTCGCTCCCTGTATCCCGGCGGCTCGCCAGTACGTAACCGCCGCGCGTCATGTTGAAGACGTTGTTTGATTCTTTCGCAAGGCGGTCGAGTTCGTCGATGCTGGCATTGGTGAAGGCAGTCATGACCGGGTGCGGCCACCAGTTGCGATAGTTGTCCCCGGACTGCGCGCTCGTGTAACTCATCGGCTGGCGCGGGTCGATCAGCAACACCGACTTTTTGCCGTGCTCGGTGGACAGGTAATACGCCGTCGCGATGCCCGCGATGCCGGCGCCTATGACAGCTATATCGACCTGTCCGTCAGAGGTCGCGGGCACGCAGGTAGGCCAGTTCCGTCAGCCTGGAATTAGCGGACGCTTTCTCCAGGAACTCCAGGTAGGCCTTGCCGATCTTCGCAAACGCCGGATCAATGGACATCAGCTCGGCCACCACTTCCTGTGTGATCGCTCTCAACAGGCGCAACACCTCGTCGGGGAACGGGCGGATCTCGATATTGGGGTCGGCCTCGAGTTGCGCCAGCGACATGGCATTGCCGTGTGTGTACTCAGCGGCCGTGTCGGTTGTAATCGCCTGGGCAGTGATCTCCAGAATCGCCTGTAAGTCAGGTGGCAACGAGTCCCAGGCTGCCTTATTGATAATTGTCTCGAGGCCCGGGCCCGGTTCCTGCCATCCCGGGTAATAGTAGTAGCTGGCTGCCTTGTGCAAACCGAACGACGCATCGTTGTAAGGACCAACCCATTCCGTCGCGTCGATGGCGCCCGTCTGCAGGGCTGTGAATATTTCGGCGCCCGGCAGTGTCACAGGCGTGCCACCCGCTCTCCGCAGGACCTCGCCGCCGAGACCCGGAATGCGCATCTTCAATCCCTTGAGGTCGTCGATCGAGTTGATCTCCTTGTTGAACCAGCCGCCCATCTGCACGCCGGTGTTGCCCGTCGGGATCGGCACGAGATCGAAGGGCTCATACAGTTCGCGGTACAACTCGAGGCCGCCGCCATAGTACAGCCATCCGTTGAGTTCCATGGCAGTCATGCCGAAAGGAATGGCCGTGAAGAACTGGGCCGCATCAACCTTGCCTTTGTGGTAGTAGGACGCGCCGTGACCCATTTCCACGGTACCGCGTGAAACCGCGTCGAAAACCTCGAAAGCCGGGACAAGCTCGCCACCTCCGTAGACCTTGATCTTCAGTCGCCCCCCGGATGCTGCTTCAACCCGGGTCGCCAGGTTTTCCGGGGCCATGCCCAGTCCCGGAAATTTCGGGGGCCACGAAGTGACGCAGGACCACTCAAACGTCTCGGCGTTCGTCGCGCCCTCATTCTGGCAATTGCTTTCTTCCTGTGCGCAAGCCGCGAGTCCGGCCGTCGCGGCCAGGCCGCCGACAAAGTCTCTTCTTTTCATTCTGGGTCCCGCTGTTGTGGTCTGTCGCTAGTGTATTGATCGACCAGCGGAATGCCAGCACCACGGAAAGCCCAAAAGTGGAGCGTTCGTATCGACAATTTCTCCCACGGAATGGCTTTTTTTGTTGATTTAGGGGTCACATTATCCATTTTATTGGAGAATTGGCCCCGATCTGTCGACCGGGGCCACCCCATCCATGGTCCGGCCGGCAGAACACCACCTATTTAGCCTTCCCTGGCAGATGGGTCGACCGTTATCGGGTCAAGTTTCCCACCGACCGGTCAAAACAGTCTCTCACGCGCTCCTGCCGCTGGTGGCTTATCATTCTTTTGCATGCGTCGATAAAGGCCGGCGGGCGGCCAGAAAGCAGAGGTTCCAGCGAGAAATGATCGGGTTGCTACAGCGCGTCAGCCACGCAGAGGTTCGTGTAGGAGGGGAAACGGTCGGCAAGATCGGCAGGGGTCTCCTGGTGCTCGTCGCCGTGCACCGCGACGATACGCCGCAGGACATAGCCCGGCTGGCCGAGCGCCTGCTCGGCTACCGCGTTTTTCCGGACGACGAAGGCCGCATGAACCGTAGCGTTCGCGACATTGAGGGTGGGTTACTACTGGTACCGCAGTTCACCCTGACCGCGGATACGAAGAAGGGTACGCGCGCCAGTTTTACCAAGGGCGCAGCGCCGGAGATGGCTTCGGACTACTTCGATCGACTCGCCGCCGCCTGCTCGGCGGAACTGGAGGAGGTAGCGAAAGGACGGTTTGGCGCCGACATGCAGGTCAGCCTGACCAATGATGGCCCGGTCACGTTCTGGCTCGAGACCAATTCGGGGTCAGTTACCTAATCGGCTAAGTGACTGATCCCAAAGCCAGGGGCGAACTTAGGTAACTGACCCCGAATTGGTTCACGGTTTTGTTGCGCCTACAGGGGTATCATGAACATAATTCGCGCCTGAAATTATTGGGGCCCTGCCCCAGGAGATAAAAGATGTTTGCCAATATTGGTCCCTGGCAGTTACTGATCATTCTGGTCATCGTGCTGGCCATTTTCGGAACCAAGAAGCTTCGGAACATGGGCTCTGACCTCGGCGGTGCCGTCAAAGGCTTTCGTTCGGCGATGAACGAGGCGGAAGATACCGCTGAGCAAATCGGCGATTCATCGGACGACGCAGATTTTGACACCACGCCCGCGGAAGAGCCGAGCAAAGAAAAAGATAGCTAGGCCCCGGGGCAGACCATGTCCGGAATTGGTGGTTCGGAATTCATCCTTCTTTGCCTGATCGGGCTCCTGATACTAGGGCCCGAGCGGTTGCCGCGCGTGGCCAGGCAGCTCGGCAGCTGGGTCGGCAAGGCCCGCCAGATAACGCGCGGCTTTCAGCGGCAACTCGAAGAGGAGCTCGACGCCGAGAAGAACCTCGGGTTTGACCCCGAAGAGATCAAGAACCTCGACCCAAGTCAGCTGCTGACACCAAACGAGGACGACACCTATTCGCCGTTACACGACGAAGAAGACGATGCATCCGCGGCGACTGATACGCCCGCCGATACCTCGGACGAAGCAGCCAAGAAGCCCGTGTAATGTCTGTTGAAGAGAAGGAAGACCTCGCCGAGGGAACGCTGCTGTCTCACCTGGTTGAGTTACGCACGCGCCTCTTCTGGATGTTTGGCACCGTGTTCCTGGTCTTCCTCGCACTGCTGCCGTTCTCGAAGATGATCTTCAACTACGTGGCGGCGCCGCTTGTAAGTGTCGTCCCAAATGGCGAGCTGCTCGCGCTGAGCCCGGTGTCACCACTGACGGCAACTATCGCCCTCACTTTTTACATCGCGCTGTTCATTGCGATGCCCGTGATTCTTTACCAGGCCTGGGCCTTCATCGCGCCGGGCCTGTATAGGAAAGAGAAGCGCTTCGCGTTTCCGCTATTCGGAACCAGCGTTGTTCTTTTCTTTGTTGGCATGGCGTTCGCCTACTACGTCGTATTCCCTTTGGTCTTCGGCTTCGTGTCGGCGTTTACACCCGACACCGTGAACTACCAGCCAGACATGACCGAGTACGTCAGTTTCGTCATGATGGTCGTGCTCGTTTTCGGTCTGGCGTTCGAGACCCCGATCGCTACGGTCCTTCTTGTCATGACGGGCATTACAACAACAGAGAAACTCGGGAAAGCGCGTCCCTATGTGTTCCTGGGCGCCTTTATTCTTGGCATGCTGTTAACGCCGCCGGACGTTATCAGCCAGACCATGCTCGCCGTTCCCGTCTATCTACTCTATGAAATGGGCATACTTATGTCGCGTATCGTCGGCCGTTCAGGAAACGATGTGGCGGAAGACGAGTCAAATAGTGTTTAATGCTCTACCCTTGCCCGCTGCAAACCAAATAAATAAAGCACTAAGTAAGTACCAGGGCGCCTGACGCCCACCGGGGGATAAATGACTGATTCCGTAGCCGCTAGCGCGGACGATTACTCGCACGACGACGAGTTCCTGGGCCATCCCAAAGGCCTGTACGTTTGTTTCACGACCGAGCTTTGGGAGCGCTTTTCGTTCTACGGAATGAAGTACCTACTGCTTTTGTATCTCACGAAGTATCACCTGTTTACCGACGAGATGGGCCTCGACGTGCTCGGCTCCTATGCCGGTCTGGTCTACGCGCTGCCCCTGATTGGTGGGATGCTCGCCGACCGTTTCCTCGGCATGCGGAAGTCGGTCCTGTTCGGTGGCACTTTGCTGTCGCTCGGTCACATCCTGATGGCGGTCGAAGGCTACCAGGCCAGGTTCTACGCAGCGGGTACGGCACTCACTGACAACCTGACCCTGGCCTCGGGTGAAGTACTTGCCGCCGGCACGATTCTCGCGGAAGACATTATGATGCGCGATACCGCGGCATTGAATGTGTTCTACTTCGCGCTCGCCCTGATCGTGATGGGTGTCGGCTACCTGAAACCCAACATCTCCACGATCGTTGGCAAGCTGTATTCACAGGACGACCCGCGTCGCGATTCGGGATTCACGATCTTTTACATGGGCATCAACATCGGTTCCTTCACGGCGACGCTGTTGTGCGGCTGGCTCGGTGAGACCTATGGCTGGAGCTACGGCTTCGGCGCAGCCGGTATCGGCATGATCGTCGGTTTGATTACATTTACTATGGGCCAGAAATACCTGCTTGGACACGCTGAGCCCACGGAGCCCGAGAAGCTCAAGAAGAGTTTCCTCGGACCGATCAATGTCGAGTGGTCAATCTACCTGCTCAGCTTGCCGGTGCTTGGCGTGCTCTGGTTCCTCGTGCAACACGAACCCGTCGTGCTGATCACGCAAAACGTCTTCCTGATCGTGTCTATCGTCAGCCTGATCCTGTACTCGATGGTGCATACAAAAAAAGACCACAACAACACTGTCGCTTACGTGATCGCGGGTGTCGCGATTCTATCGGGCATTCTCGCTGTCTTCGCCAACCTGCACCCGATCGGCGGTATGGCGGCGTACGCTGACCAGGCCCTGTATCTCTCGATCATCCTGATTGTCGGGTTCGTGATTTACGGTTTTCTCACTCACGATTCGGAAGAGTTCGGGCGTACTGTGGTCCTGATGATCCTGATTCTGTCGACGATCGTATTCTGGGCACTGTTCGAACAGTCGGCCGGTTCCATGACCCTGTACGCGGATCGAGTGGTCGACCGAACGCTCGGCAACACGACGTTTACGGCCGCGCAGTTCGGCTCGCTCAACGCCGGCTTCATCATGCTACTCGCTATTCCTTTCGCAGCACTCTGGACCTGGCTGGCCAAGAAGAACCTCGAGCCCACCACACCCATCAAGTTCGGTCTGGGCATCCTGCAGGCCGGCCTCGGTTTTGGCGCACTGGTATTCGGCGCACAATTCCCGAACGAGGCTGGGCAGGTCGCCATGATCTGGCTGGTCCTCGCTTACCTGCTGCACACCACCGGTGAGCTGTGCCTGTCACCGGTTGGTTTGTCGGCAGTAACCAAGCTGTCGATTGGCAGCGTGGTAGGCGTTAGCATGGGAACCTGGTTCCTCGCCACGGCATTGTCGGAGACGGTTGCCACGCGCATCGGCAAGATGGCGGCCATCGATACGTCAGCCGGTGAGACCGCGGACCCGGCGACCGCACTGGCCACGTACACGCAGCTCTTCGAGTTCCTGATGTGGTTCGGTATTGGTGCTGGCGTGTTCATGATTATTATTTCGCCGATCCTGCGTCGCTGGATGCACGGCGTACACTAACCCTGAAAACGGAAAAGCTATGAACAATTTTGCAAAAATTTGTGCGGGCATCGCGCTCGTATCGCTCCTCGCGGCCTGTTCGAAGCCGGCCACCGATGAATCTGCTGCTGCACAGGCTGCGCCAACCGAGTCGGCTGAGGAATTCGTTGCTCGCGCCAATGCCGAGCTGAAGGATCTCGGCCGGGAGCTCGGCGCGGCAAGCTGGGTACGGTCAACCTATCTCACCCAGGACACGGCAATTATTGCCGCCGCTGCCAGCGAAAAATACGCGAAGTGGCACAGCGAGATGGTGCAACAAGCCGTCGCTTACGACGATCAGAAGCTGGATGCCTCGACGCGCCGGGCGCTGGACTTATTGAAGCTCGGCACCTCGGCGCCCGCGCCAAACGACGCGGCCAAGCGCAAGGAGATTTCGGAAATCTCGACAGACATGGAAGGTGCTTACGGCGCCGGCAAATACTGCCGCGGTAACGACTGCCTGTCCGGTTCCGAGCTCGAGCAGCTCATGAAAGATGTACGTGATTACGACGAGTTACTCGAGTACTGGACTGGCTGGCGGCAGATTTCCGTGCCGATGCGCGAGCAGTACGCTCGCTTCGTCGAACTCGCCAACGAGGGAGCCAATGAACTCGGCTACGGCGACCTCGGCGAGATGTGGCGCTCCAACTTCGATATGACTCCGGCAGAGTTCCAGGCCGAGTCCGCCAAACTCTGGGAACAGGTCAAGCCGCTTTACGACGAGCTGCATTGCCACGTACGCGCCAAGCTCGGCGACGTATACGGCGAAGACAATGTTCCGCAGGACAGCCCGATCCCGGCACACCTGCTCGGCAACATGTGGGCGCAGGAGTGGTCCCAGATCTACGACATGCTTGAGCCGTACCCGGGTGTCGGTGACATCGATGTCGACTCGACCCTCAAGACCAAGAACTTCTCCCCACAGGAAATGGTGCGCTCGGCAGAGAGCTTCTACGTATCGCTCGGCATGCCTCGACTGCCCGACACATTCTGGGAACGCTCGATGTTCTCGAAGCCGGCGGACCGTGATGTCGTTTGTCACGCCAGCGCCTGGGGGCTCGATGGCGGCAACGACCTGCGCATCAAGATGTGTATCAACCAGACTTATGACGAGCTGCGTGTGATCTATCACGAGCTCGGCCATAACTACTACCAGGGCGCCTACAAGGATCAGCCGCCCCTGTTCCAGGGCTCCGCGCACGGCGGGTTCCATGAGGCCATCGGCGATACGGTCGTCCTGTCGATGACCCCGGGTTACCTCGCCGAAGTCGGTCTCGTGAACGATGCAGAAGACGATCCGCAGGCCGTTATCAATCGCCAGATGCAGATGGCGCTGGACAGCATTGCGTTCCTGCCCTTCGGCAAGCTCATCGACGAGTGGCGCTGGGGCGTGTTCTCGGGCGAGATTACCCCGGAGAATTACAACCAGGCCTGGTGGGACCTGCGCGAGAAGTACCAGGGCATCGCCCCGGCAGTAGAGCGAACGGAAGCAGACTTCGATCCGGGTGCGAAATATCACATTCCCGGCAACGTCTCATACACGCGCTACTTCCTCGCACGCATCCTGCAGTTCCAGTTCCATCGTTCGCTGTGCCAGACAGCCGGCTACGAAGGAGACCTGTACGCGTGCTCGATCTACAACAGCAAGGAAGCCGGCGAGAAGTTCTATGCCATGCTCGAGGCCGGCGCGAGCCAGCCCTGGCAGGACACGCTGGAGCTGATGACGGGCACACGCGAGATGGACGCAACGGCGATTATCGATTACTTCGCGCCGCTCATGGGCTACCTGCAGGAGCAGAACGAAGGTCGTAGCTGCGGCTGGTAGGCGTTTCGGTTCTTTCGACGGCCGCTATCGCGACTAGTGCCGCGATAGCGGCTCGACCAACAGGTACACGACGGTGTTGTCACCAACATTCAGGACTTCATGCCACTCAACGCCGTCGCTCGCGTAGCTGTTCCCCGCTACGAGGTCGACTTCGCGCGTACCGCTCGCATCCGTAATGCGCATGCGGCCACCGGCAAGAACGTAGCCGAAATTTTTGTCGTGGTAGTGGCGCTCGTGCCCAACACCGGGCGGAAAGGTACAGCGCAGAACGCGCTGATCGTTATCCTGATGCAACTGTTCGCAGACTTTTTCGCCGTTCCATCCCGCCGCCAATGGGTCCGGTAGCTGGAACCCGGAATGGCTGTCAGCCATAAGCGTGCACGGAAACAACGCGGCGATCGCGAGGATATACGCTTTTCGAATCATCTGTGTTGTGCCTTTTTGGGGCCCGATTGAGTAAACTCCACCTTATAACAAGAACGGGGATTCCTCATGTCTGATCAGAACCAGGCCGCCGCGCCCGGCGGCTTTCTCGGCACCGTTGAGCGTGTCGGCAACAAACTTCCCGACCCGGCCGTGCTCTTCATTGCACTGCTGTTTATCGTCTGGGTGCTTTCCTGGCTGCTGTCTTATGTGACGTTCGACGTCGTCGATCCGCGCTCGGGCCAGACGCTGGTCATTCAGAATCTGCTGACCGGCCGTTCGTTTACCGAATTCCTGTCCGTCATGGTCACGAACTTCTCGCACTTCCACCCGGTCGGCGTCGTGCTTGTCGCCATGCTGGGTATCGGTGTGGCCGAGCACACGGGCTTCATCAATGCCGCGATTCGTTCCTTGCTGAATGTGACCCCGGCGAAACTGCTGACGCCGATGGTGATTCTCGTCGGTATCGTCTCGCACGCCGCTGTGGATGCTGGTTACGTACTCGTCATTCCGCTTGGTGGCGTGATCTTCTACGCGGCGGGCCGGCATCCGCTAGCAGGTATCGCTGCCGCGTTCGCGGGTGTTTCGGGTGGCTTCTCCGCGAACTTCGTACCGAGTTCCCTGGATCCGTTGCTGCAGGGCCTGACGCAGGCGGGCGCACACATTCTCGACACCTCGGTTGTCGTGAATCCGCTCAACAACTATTTCTTCACCACCGCCTCGTCGATCCTGATTATCAGCCTCGGCTGGTACATCACGGACAAGGTCGTCGAGCCGCGCATCATGGCGACAGAAATCGATGGCGACGCCGAAGACCTGCCCGAGATGCACGACCTGCAGGACAACGAGAGCAAGGGCCTGCGCTGGGCGCTGATTTCCATGGTCATCGGTATCGCGCTGTTGATTGTTACGGCGCTGCCCGCAGGTTCTGCATGGCGTGCCGCCGATGGCGAACTCACGGCATCAACAGCCCCGATGATGCGCTCGATCGTTTCGCTTATCTTCCTGCTGTTCCTCGTGCCCGGCGTCGTGTTCGGCATCGTGTCGGGCTCGATGAAGAGCTCGAAGGACATGATCGAGGGCATGACGCATTCAATGCATAGCATGGCCTACTACCTCGTCATCATGTTCTTCATCGCACAGTTCGTGTACGCGTTCGGCCAATCGAACCTGGGCGTGTTGCTTGCACTGAAGGGCGCTGAATTCCTGAAGGCACTTAATGCCGGAGCATCGATAACGATTGTGGGCATCGTCATCCTGACGGGCTTCGTGAATATCTTCGTGGGCTCGGCAAGCGGCAAGTGGGGGCTGCTTGCGCCGATCTTCGTGCCGATGCTGATGTCGCTCGGCATTTCGCCCGACCTGACGCAGGCTGCGTACCGTGTCGGAGACTCGAGCACCAACATCATCACGCCGCTGATGCCGTACTTCCCGCTCGTCGTGGTCTACTGCCAGCGCTACGTCAAGGGCACGGGCATTGGTACGTTGACGGCGATGATGCTGCCGTACTCGATGTCGTTCCTGCTGACCTGGACGATCTTCCTGCTCATCTACTATGCGATTGGGTTCCCGCTTGGCTTCGCAGCCAGCTATACCTATCCACCAACTTAGGTGAGACGCATGCAGGACTTCGAGAAGCTGGGCGCTTTCTACCTTGGCAAGCGCTACGACACTGACGCCGACAAACTCACGGACGAGTATGTCTTGTATGACTCCAAGGACCTGACAACGCACGCCGCGATTATTGGCATGACGGGGTCGGGCAAGACGGGTCTCGGCATCGGCTTGCTCGAGGAGGCGGCCCTCGATCACGTTCCCGTGATCGCGATTGACCCAAAAGGGGACATGGGCAACCTGTTGCTCACGTTTCCGCAACTCAGGGCCGAGGACTTCCGTCCGTGGGTTAATACACGGACGGCGCTCGACAAGGGGCAAACGCCCGACGAGTTCGCCGCATCGCAGGCGGCCTTGTGGAAAAAGGGTCTTGGTCAGTGGGGCCAGACCGGCAAGCGCATCGCGCAGCTGCGGAAGAACGTTGACCTTGCGATTTACACACCGGGCAGCAACGCGGGTCTTCCCGTGTCCCTGTTGCATTCATTTGACGCACCAGCACAGGAACTCATCGACGACATCGACCTGTACCGCGAGCGCGTGCAGTCCACTGCCACAGGAATCCTGACCCTGCTCGGCATGGACGCCGACCCGGTGTCGAGCCGTGAACATATCCTGATCTCCCGCTTGCTCGACAATGCGTGGAAAGAGGGTCGCAATCTCGATGTGGCTGGCCTGATTGGCGAAATCCAGGCCCCGCCGATCACCAGGATTGGCGTGATGAACATTGACTCGTTCTTCCCCGCCAATGACCGTTTCAAATTGGCTATGGCGCTGAACAACCTGCTGGCCGCCCCGGGCTTCGAGGTCTGGATGCAGGGCACGCCCCTCAATGCGAAGAACCTGCTGTACACCGAGGAAGGCAAGCCGCGCATCTCGGTCATGGCAATCTCGCATCTCGACGACGCGCAGCGCATGTTCTTCGTGTCGATGCTGCTTAACGAGATCATCGCCTGGATGCGCGCGCAGCCGGGCACATCATCGCTTCGCGCGATCCTCTACATGGACGAGATCTTCGGCTACATGCCGCCGGTCGCAAATCCGCCGTCGAAGAAGCTGTTCCTTACGCTGCTCAAGCAGGCGCGCGCTTACGGCCTCGGCCTTGTGCTAGCCACGCAGAACCCGGTCGACCTCGATTACAAGGGCCTGTCAAACACGGGCACCTGGTTCATCGGCCGCCTGCAGACAGAACGCGACAAGGCGCGTGTTATGGAGGGCCTTGAGGGCGCGACGGCCGGGGACTTCGACAAGCAGGCCATGGGGCGCACGATCGCGGGCCTCGGCAAACGTCGCTTCCTCCTGCACAACGTGCACGAAGACGCACCCGTGGTTTTCGGTACGCGCTGGGTATTGTCGTACCTCGCCGGGCCCCTGACACGTGATCATATTCGTACGCTGATGAAGACGGCCAGGAACAAGCTCGCCGCCGCCGCCAGGGCGATCTCGAAACCGAAACGCAAAAGTGCTGCAAGCGCGCCGGCCCTGCCGCCGTCTATCGATCAGTTCTTCGTGCCTGGCTACGGCGAGAACATCGTGTACCACCCCCGGCTCGTCGCCGGTGGCAACGTCCTGTTCACGAGCGCCCGTTACAACATTGAAGACGAACGCGCTGTATTGCACACGGTCGAGCTCGAAGACGGGCCGGTCGAAGTTGATTGGGACAATGGCGAATCCCTCGACGTGTCGATCGACGACCTTCGTGATGCCGGCGACAGCGACGCAACGTATGCCGACTGTCCCGCGGCGGCGGATAACGTCAAGGCGTATGCGAAGTGGACCAGAGACTACAAGCGCTGGCTCCGGCAGAACGAGAACATCACGCTGTTCCGGAACAAGCGCTTCCGATTGACCTCACTACCGTCTGAAACAGAAGGTGATTTCCGGGCGCGGCTACAGGACGTTGCGAGCGAAAAGCGTGATGCGGCCGTCGCCAAGATTCGCAAGCGTTACGCAAGCAAGGTTACAACGCTCGAGAATCGCCTGATGCGGGCCACGCAGGCGATCGACGTTCAGCAGCAGCAGTCGACAAAGAAGAAACTCGATACAGCGATCTCATTCGGCACCGCCATTCTCGGCGCCGTGCTCGGGCGCAAGAAGATTTCGAGCAGCACCGCGACCAAGATGGGAACCGCGATCAAGACCGCGGGGAGCGCAAGCAAGGAGGCGGCCGACGTCGAGCGCGCGAAACAGACGGCCGAGAAGATCAAGGCCGACATGGCTGCGCTTAACAAACAGCTTCAGCAGGAGCTTGCCGATCTCAATACCACGTTCGACGCGCAGTCTGAGGAACTCACGGAAATCGTGGTTCGCGCCAAGAGCACGGACATTCACGTTGCTGTCACCGGCCTCGCCTGGCTGCCTTATACCGCGGACGAAAAGGGCCGCCTGCGCCCCGCCTCGTAGGCAAAAGAATGGGCCCTTGCGGGCCCATCTTCATTTATCGGTTTGGTGCGCGCTTATTCAGCAGGCGCTTTCTCGACCGTTATCGCCATCGCGACCGTATCGGTAACAACGACAATGTCACCAACTTTCGAGCGCTTGAGGTTATCCGGATTCCGTGCCACGTATTCGGTAACCACGCCGTCCGGGCCTTTCAGCTTGAATGTGTTCTTCTCGATATTGATATCTTCAACCGTCGAGATGACAATCGTCGAATCCATCGCTGCAACGCCGGGCATTTCGCCTTCCTTTGTCCGCGCCATCGCGGCTGCTTCAGCCGCATCCGGGTCCAGCCCCTCACCCGGGAGGACTTCGATAGTGATGGTTTCCACGAACTCGGCGACGAGCACATCACCGACGCTGACCTGGTCCAGGTTACGAGCTTCCTCGCTTGCCGTGAACGTGAGCGCCTCATCATCCGGTTTACGAACCGTAACGACCCGCGTTTCGTGATCGATGGCCTCAACAACCGCCGTAACGACCATGGTCTGGCTGGCGGCAAATGACGGCCTTTCGAGTTCCGCCTCTTCGGTACCAGCCAGTACGGCCGATGCCGCCAGCAAAGCTGCCGCGGCGCTCAAAATTCTGATGTGTTTCATAGAGACATTCCTTGGACTTGGGGAGGGGCTATTCTATAGAGTGGAGCGCGTTGCAGGCAACCAGAAACCACTAACTAAGGAACAACATGAAGACTCTCAAATGCGATCTGTGCGACGTGACAGCCGAAGGTGAGACATTCGAAGACTGGATGACGGCGCTTCGCCCTCACTACATGGAAGCTCACGCGGATGTCATGAACGATCCCAACAAGGGCCCGGCAGAAATGGAAAAGTGGATGGCCGACAATCGCGCGAGGTTTGACGCCGCCTAGAATCAGGCCGAAGGGCGCGAATCAGTCCCCTATGCAAGAGCCCGCATAGGCCTTGATGACACCGGCGTTTTCGAGCTGGCATTCATTGTCATAGGTCACGCTATCCATTCCACAGACCGGTGAGTAGGTTTCGGGACAGTTTCGACCGACTTCCTCACAAACACCCGCGTATTCCACGCGAACACCCTTGCGTTCTGCATGACAGGCATTGGCGTAGGTAAAACCATCGGCGGCGCAGACCGGCACGAAACGATTCGGGCAGGGGCGAACATTACAGGCGCCTTCCGTAAATGACGCGATTTCGGCGCCATCGGCCAGGCAGGCGTTGTCATAGGTGTTGCCATCATCACCGCAGACGGGCGCATACACTTTTGGACAATTATTGAAATCGCAGCTTCCCTTGCGCTGCACGGGCACGCGTTCGGCGCCAGCCTCACAGCGATTAATAAACGTCCTGCCGTTCATCCCGCAGACTGGCTCGCTGGTGCTCGGGCAGCCATTCGCTGTGCACGCGCCGAGCCCGGCGATTGTGGCGCCCGACTTCGCCGCAAAGCATTCATTGATGTAGGTGTTCTGGTCGGCGCCGCAGACAGGATCGAAGGTCTCCGGACAATCTGTCGCCTCCGAGTCGTCGGGGCAGCGCCCGAGGCTAACGACCTCTACGCCAGCCGCACCTGCCACACAGTCGTTGCTGTAGGTCTGCCCGTCGGCCCCGCACACCGGGTCGTACTGCATCGTGCAGGCGACCTCGTCTCCCTGGGCAAGGGCCGCGAAGGGTGCGATGAGGAGCAATAGAAGTGTCAGGCAGCGTGTCTTCATGTGGTCAGAAGTTTCCATTCATCTGTTAGAGCACATTTACCCGGTCAGGTTCAACGGGCAGCGCCCCAGAAATTGTAGCTGAGCGCGCGGATTCCGGGAATATACATCCTGTTGTCGTCTTCTATGTCGAAGCCGCCCTCCCTGAGGAGCGCCGGAATATCCCTGTCCATATTGCAGCCGCCCGAGAATCGACGCCATCCGCCATTTAGCCGCCGCTGCCATTTTTGGACGCTTTCGTCCGGCGCCTTGCCGTGTTCGCAAAAGAACAAGTGGCCGTTTGGCTTCAGGACCCGGCGTATGCCGTGCAGTGCTGTTACGGTATCCGGAATTGTGCACAGCGTATAGGTAACGAGGACGGAATCCACCGAGTTATCGTCGAGCGGTATCTCCTCGCCGGGCAGGTCGATCAGTTCGACATCGATCGCTGATGCCGCAATGCTCTCAGCTGCAGAGCGGCGCATACCTGCGGATGGCTCAAGCCCGAACACTCGCCGCACCTTGTTCTGATCATAGTGCGGCAGGTTCAGCCCCCCGCCGAAGCCAATTTCAAGTACATCGCCATAAGCGCGCGGCACGATCTTCTCGCGTTGTTTGCGCGTCGGCTTGCTGGTGCAGGCAAGATTGATCAGTGTGGGAAGAACGCGATCTTCGTAGAAGCTCATCGCACTATCTCGCTGACGCTGACCAGCTCGAATCCTTCTTCGATCAGCCGCGGCAGCTCGCGCTCAAGCAGCTCCAGTGTCGACGGGTAGGGGTGACCGATTGCCACAACCCGTCCGCGCCGTCGAGCCAGCTCTTTCATGCGCTCGAATTCCCGGGCCACGGTCTCCGGCGAGCGATCAGGGTCCAGGAAAACGTCACGTTTCGTGGCATCGACGCCACTTTCTTCGGCGATCTGCAGCGCGACGCTGTGATGCGTCGTGTAACTATCGATAAAGAACAGCTGTTCGCGCTTCGCGATCTCCTGCATCAACCAGGTCATGTGTCCCGGGTGCCGAGTCAACAACGAGCCACGATGACTGTTGATGCCAACAACGTGGGGCACCGCCTCGAGCGCTTCCGAAAACGTAGATTCAACACGCGCGCGGCTCATATCCAGGTTGATTTCTGACGGCTCGATATCGGCGCCGGTCGAGGAGGCCTGCAGCGGCAGGTGCAATAGCACTTCCCTGCCAGCGGCATGGGCATGGTCCGCCAGGTAGCGAGCTCGCGGGGACCCCGGTAGAAACGAAAAACTGACCGTTCCGGGCAGTTCGATCGCTCGTTTCCCGTTCGCGAGGTTATAACCGAGGTCATCAATGATAATCGCGATGCGTGGTGACTCCGCGAGCGACTCGCCCGCGAATAGAAGTAACAGCGTAGCTAGCAAGCTGCGCCGCATCCTGCTACTGCGCGTTGCTGTGCATCACTGGACGGGCCTGCAGGTGATCGAACGCTTCAGCAAGTTGTGCATCCGCTTCGCGATCAAGCAGCCCGGACAGGCTGAGGTCGGGGAAGCCCGGCGTATCGTCGATATAGACGTCCGGCTCAATGCCAACATCGTGTATGGAGTCGCCCGACGGTGTGTAGTAACGAGACGTCGTCAGCTTGATAGCTCGTCCCTTCGATAACGGCACAACCGTTTGAACCAGGCCCTTGCCAAATGTCCCGGTACCGACAACAAGCGCACGATTGTGATCCTGCAGGGCGCCCGCGACGATTTCGGACGCCGATGCAGAGCCCCTGTTCACCATTACGACCATCGAAGCACCATCGAGAATGTCGCCGCGGTGTGCGGACCGGGTGAAGCGTGAATCGATCGAGCGACCATCGGCCGTCACGATTACGCCGGAATCAAGAAAAAGGTCGGCTACGTCGACTGCCGCATCGAGCACGCCGCCCGGATTGTTGCGCAGATCGAGGACCAGGCCCTGCAACATACCCTTGTTCGCGTCCTGCAGTTCATCGACCGCACGACTCAATTCTCGCGCCGTGTTTTCGCTGAACTGGCTGATGCGAACGTAACCATACGAGGGACTCAGAAATTCCTGGTGCACGCTGGCCATGCGGATAATCTGGCGGCTCAGCTCGTACTCGATTGCGTCGTCGTCGCGCAGAACTGTTACCTCGACCTTCGAACCGGCGTGTCCGCGGAGGCGGCTGATCGTGTCCTGCAGGTGGGCGGCCTCAACAGCAATCCCGTCGACGGCGATGATCTGGTCGCCACTCCGGATTCCGGCGCGAGCGGCGGGTGAGCCGGCGATCGGCGTTACGATCATTACGTTGCCGCCGACCTCGTCGACTTCGATGCCGATGCCCGTATAGCTGCCGGTCGTGCTGATGCGGATGTCGCGATACTCGCCCGCGTCGAGGTATTGGGAGTGCGCATCCAGGTCGCTCACCATGCCGCGAATAGCGCTTTCCAGGAGCTCAGCGTCGTCGATGTGTTCGACGTAGTCGCGCTTGACGCGCTCCAGCACTTCGGCGAACAGGCGCGCCTGCTCCCAGGCCAGCTCTTCCTTGTCGAGTGAGCGTTGGTCGCTCATCAGACCACCGCCGATGGACAGGCTGAGGCCCATCACGACGCCGATTACCATTACCAAAATTGCTCGAACTTTCAAAGACATACGCTGTTCCATACGCCGCGGGCCGGGGCCCTGCGCGGCACGATCATCGACCTTAGCACAGCAACGCGTAATAATGTGCCCACACGGTCAATAACAAGAACAAAGGTTGGATTATGTCTCGACCGCCGATCATGTGGTCCCGGCTGTTCATCGAGGGCATCGTCATCGTCGTCAGTATCTTGCTGGCGTTTGCGATCGACGCATGGTGGAGCGAGCGACAGGAAGCAGAGGAGGCGCGTCTTCAAATCGACCGCGTTGTAGCCGAGCTGGAAGCGAGCGCCGTCTCGCTCGAAGTTCAGATCGAACGTCTCGGCGTCACGACCGATGCGGCGAAACGCTTCCTCGCGAAGTTCGGGCCGGAGCCTGAACCGGTCGATAAAGCTGTTGCGGGTGAGCTCTTCAACTACCTGTTCGCGTCGGGGACCATCTCATTTGATCGCAGCGCCTCGCAGCGATTCCTGGCCTCGGGCCTGCTCACGAAAGGCGGTTGGCTCGAAATCCGGCATGACCTTTCAGGCTTATTGGCCCAGCAGGACTCGTCAGAGAGGCGCTCGGTCGAGCTGCGTAGAATGCGGCCAGCAATAAATCAACACACGGCCCGCCTGGTACCGTCGCTGGATGCGGTGTTGGGTCACCCGGTGATGGCCGATTACTCGCCCAGCCGATTCCCTTACGATCCTACGGTTTTGTTTTCGGACATGTACCTCGAGAGCCTCATCGCGGATTACGCAATTCGGATGGAGATCAACCGGGGCGGTCACCGGGAATTGCTGGAGGCGCATCGGGCGCTGATCCAGAAAATCAATGCGGCGCGAAGACTTTAGCCGCCTGGCGTGCGCGTGACCCAGCGCCTTGGGTTTTCCGGTTTGGTGCCACGCCGTAGCTCAAAATAGAGCCCGGCCCGCGGCCGTCCACCGCTATCTCCGACTGTTGCGATAACGTCGCCCGGTGCTACCCAGTCGCCCGTGTTCTTGAGGATCGTTTCGTTGTAGCCGTACAGCGTCATGTAGCCCTCGCCGTGGTCGACGATAACGAGCAAGCCCATCCCGGCCAGCCAGTCTGCGAACGCAACGCGCCCGTGATAGACGGCGCGAACTTCCCGCCCCCGGGGGGCGGCCAGCACGACGCCATTCCACTTGATGTTGCCGCCAACGCGCGGCTGGCCGAAGTCATGCAACAGCGTTCCGGCCACGGGCCAGGTCAGGCGACCCTTATGCGCAGTGAACGGCTGCTCGGACGTGATCGGGTAATCGGACAGAATGCTCGACAGCTCTGCAATCAATCGCGTCAGATCGTTTTCCTGGGCGGCGAGACGATCTACTTCCTTCCCTTCATCGGCCATCTTCCTGCGCAGCGAGGCGAGGACCGCCTTGCGGCTTTCCTGTGACGCATTGAGCCGGCCGAGCTCGTCATAGCGAGTCCTGGCCAGCGCCATGAGCCTTGCGTCTTCGGCAGCAATCTCGGCCCGGAGCTCGTCGAGCTTGCGAATCTCTTCGATCACCGCCGCGATGTTCTCCGCGCGATAGTCATTGAGGTAACGGTAGTAGGCCATGAGCCGCCCGAGCGTGGCTGGGTCCCGCTGGTTCAGCAGCAGCTTGATCTTCTCCTGGCTGCCGCTCATGTAGGCCATGCGCACTTGCGCAGCCAGCGCGCCGGATTCCTCATCGAGGTGTTTTTCCCGGTCGGCCAGGTCTGCATCAAGCGCCTGCTTCCTGTTGGCCGTATATTGCTGGTCCCGCTCGATCTCCTTCAGGCGTATGCGCTGCTCGGAGATCGCGATTTCGAGGTCCTGCAGCTCGCCGGTCAGCCGGTCCCGCTCCTCAGCGGCCGCGTCCATGCTCTGTTTGAGGTCCGAGATCCGCTCCCGGACCTGCTGCAATTCTCGCTCCTTCACCTCGGCCAGTTCGTCGTGCGAATCCTGTGCTGGAGCGCTGGCCGCAAGGCCCAGGAACGGCAAGATCAGGATGCTTCGGTACGACATGGGCGCGAGTGTAGCGTTTGTGGGGTATTCCCTCTCGCCCAAACGGGTATAATCGCGGGTTTTAGGCTCTTCGAGGCGCAAACCCCTGCGCCGAAACTATTGATTCATGGACAGATTTCTGGAATTTGCCGGCAACAATACGCTGCTGGTGTCGGCCCTGATGGTCAGTTTTTTTGTGGTCATCTTCACGGAGTTGCGCCGCAAGGCCTCCGGGATGATCAACATCGACGCCGTCGATGCCGTCAAACTGATCAACAATGACGCCGTTATCGTCGACCTCCGCAGCAGCGATGCGCACGCCCGTGGTCACATTGTTAACGCGCGCAGCATTCCCTCTGACGAGCTCGAAGCGAAGCTGTCGACGCTCACCGAGCATAAGTCGACGCCAGTCATTGCCGTCTGCGACTCCGGCATTTCGTCTACCCGGGCAGTCAACACGTTGCGGCAGCAAGGCTTCGAGAGCGTTTATGGCCTGAAGGGCGGAATGAACGGCTGGTCACAGGCGGGCTTGCCAGTAGTCACCGGCAAAAAGACGAAAAGCAAGTCGGCGAAAGGCAAGTCGGCGAAAGGCAAGAAGCGGGGCTGAGCGTCGCTTGAATTACAATTATTGACCCGCTTGTCGGGTCTGGAATCGCCCGCCGTCGCGGGCACCTACTTAAGAAACAGGAACCATCATGGCAGAGCAGGAACAGGCCCCAGACAGACATTTGGCCATTAGCAAGATTTACATCAAAGACTTTTCTTTCGAGTCGCCACAAACCCCACTTGTATTCAAAAGTGGCGAATGGAAGCCGCAGACCAACTTGAACCTGCGCAGCGCTCATACGGCTGTCGAAGAGAATATTCACGAAGTGGTTCTGACAATCACGGTCGAGGCAAAGGAAGACGACAAGACATTGTTCCTGATCGAGCTGCAACAGGCCGGCCTGTTCGAGATCACCGGTTACAGTGAAGAAGAGTTGGCACCGATCATCGGCGGCTTCTGCCCGAGCATCCTTTTCCCGTACGCGCGCGAGGCGATTGCTGCGACCGTTCAGAAGGGCGGTTTCCCGGAGTTTGTCCTGCAACCGATCAACTTCGATGCGCTCTACATGCAGACCCAGCAGAAGCAACAAGCTGCTGCTGAAAACGTCCCGGCTGAGACGCACTAATCGGCAGCTCTGCACCAAAAACGATTGCGGTCGTCGGCGCGGGCTCCTGGGGTACCGCGCTGGCGCTGCAGTTTGCCCGGGTTGGCTGTGACGTTCGCCTGGGTGGCGTAGTCGAAATCGACCTTCTCGAGGCGATGGTCGACGACCGTGAGAACAAACGATACCTCCCGGACATCAAGTTCCCACCAAACCTGACCGCGTACCCGAACCTCTCGGAGTGCCTGCAAGGTGCGCGCGACATACTCATCGTCGTGCCAAGTCACGGTCTGCGCGACACGCTCACACAGATCAAACCGATGCTTACCCCGGACTCCCGGATCTGCTGGGCAACCAAGGGGTTTGAACTCAGTACCGGCAAGCTGCCGCACCAGGTGGCTGCCGAGGTGCTAGGGCCTGACTTCCCGGTTGCCGTGCTCTCTGGACCGACCTTTGCCAAGGAGGTCGGCGCCGGCCTCCCGACCGCGATGACGATCGCATCGAATGACAGCGATTTCGCCAGGGCGCTGGCCGAGGCGATATCGAGCGACAATTTCCGCGCCTACACCTCCGACGACATCATCGGCGTCGAGGTCGGTGGCGCCGTCAAAAACGCGCTGGCTATCGGCGCCGGCATGTCGGATGGTCTCGGTTTCGGCGCGAACACGCGCATTGCACTGATAAATCGCGGCCTCGTCGAGCTGATGCGTCTCGGTGTTGCGCTGGGCGCCAAGAAGGAGACCTTCATGGGTCTCGCGGGCATGGGTGACCTCGTCCTGACCTGCACTGACGACCTGTCACGAAACCGCCGCATGGGCCTCGCCCTTGCTGCGGGAAAGACCGTCGAAGAGGCGCAGGAAGAAATCCAGCAGGTCGTTGAAGGCGTCAAGGCGGCCAAGGCTGTGCACGAGGTTGCCGAAAAGCTTGGCATCGAAATGCCGATCGCCAACCAGGTCTATCGAATTCTCTACGAGGGCGTCGCGCCGCGCGCTGCGGTCGAAGCTCTCATGACACGTGAACTGAAGCCCGAGTCCGACCACTAGCGCTCAACTAACAACAATCGGGGAAACAAATCATGGCTCGTTTGCTTTTCTTGGTGGGGGCGCTGTTTGTCGTTGGCAGCTCCTTTGCACAGCGCTCATACGACGTCGACATCCTCGCCGAGACCTTTGGCTTCGATGAGGCGACGAAGAAAACCGTAGCGCTCGACAAGCTCATGCAGGGTTGCCCGGCTCGCGACTGCATTCCCTCGATTGATAGTCCGAAGTATGTCGCTGCGAACAAGGCTGACCATGTCGGCGACGATGATCTCGTTATCACGCTTGCGCACAAGGGCGAGCACTTCGCGTTTCCGACGAAGATCCTCGACCACCACGAGATCGTTAACGACACGTTTGCCGGCGTTCCGCTGGCGATCACGTGGTGTCCGCTTTGTGGCTCGGCGGTTGGTATCGAGCGTACGGTTGCTGGCACGACCACGACTTTTGGCGTCTCCGGCGTCCTGTATAACAGCGACCTGGTTCTCTACGACCGCTCGACAGAAACACTATGGGACCAGATCGAGGCAACGGGTATCGTCGGTCCGATGACGGGCGAGCATCTCAGGCTGGTGCCGGTTTCCATGTCGAAGTGGGGCGGCTGGCGCGCGAAGCACCCCGACACACAGGTACTGACGACGGACACCGGTTTTGTCAAGGACTACAGCGGCGATCGATTTGCCGAGTACCGAGAATCGACGCGACTGTTCATGCCGGTCAGTGCGACCAGCGACCAGCTCCACGCCAAGACCGTCGTGTACGGGTTCGACCTCGAGGATGGCAAGATCGCCTACACCGAGGAGCTGCTCGCAAGGCCCTACACGCATGAGTTCGCTGGTGAAGAAACAACCGTAACGCTCGGCGAAGACGGTACGGTAACGATGCGGCGCGATGGCGAAACGCACTATCCCATTCGTCTCTTCTGGTTCGCCTGGTACACGTTCCACCCGGAGACTGGCCTGGCGAAAGCCGCTGGAGCTACTACCCTTTAACTAATACAAGAACAATAAGGAGCGCTCAACATGGACAGACGTAAGTTCTGCAAGACCACCCTGGCAGCCAGCGTGGCGGCCACCTTCCCGGTACTCACGGCGTGTGGTGACAAGGCCAAGGTCGCGACAGGGGCCGACACAAGCGTTAAGGCCGTGTCCCTGGACGGCGCCGAAATTGAACTGGAAGCAGCAGCGATCAAGGAGCTCGGCGACGCTATGACCGGGCCCGTCATGCTTTCCGGTCATCCCGACTACGACGGCGCCCGCAGTATCTGGAACGGCATGCACGACAAACGCCCGGCGCTCATCGCGCGCTGCCTGTCGAACGAGGATGTCGCGAACGCCGTGACCTTTGCACGCGAGCGGCAGCTGTTGACGGCTGTGCGTGGCGGTGGTCACAGCTGGCCCGGTAAATCGGTTTGTGATGACGGGCTGATGATCGACCTGTCGCAGATGCATAACGTTGGCATCGATACCGATGCCAAGCGCGCGTTTTCCGGCGGTGGTGCCTTGCTCGGCCATCTCGATGACGCCTCGCTGGCGCACGGCCTCGTCACGACCGCCGGCGTCGTTTCTCATACAGGCGTGGGTGGCTACACGACAGGCGGGGGCTTTGGCCGGTTAAATCGCAAGTATGGTCTGACCATCGATAATCTGCTCGCCGCTGAGATCGTCACTGCTGACGGACAGATCCGAACCGTCAGCGAGGATAATGAACCCGACCTGTTCTGGGCCATCAAGGGTGGTGGCGGCAACTTCGGCGTCGTTACGCAATTCGACTTCCAGCTGCACGACTTCGACCGGAATGTTCTGTCCGGGATGATCGTCTGGCCAATCGAGCAGGCGCGCGATGTGCTCGAGTTCTATGCCGAGTGGGAGGGTTCGCTGTCCAGGGAGCTCTACACGGGGCCGGCCATGGTCACACACCCTGAGCTGGGACACGTTATCGCGATGGAGGTTGTCTACAACGGCGACCCTGCACAGGGTGAGAAAGAAATTGCACCGCTGCGTGCGCTCGGCAAGCCTCTTGTAGACGGAGTCATGGTGCAGGACTACAAAGTCATGCAGACGCAGGAGGATGCTGCGGTTGCGCACGGCATCCGCTCGTATGCCAAGAACGCGATGATCGGCGAATTCTCCCAGGCACTGGTCGATGACATGGTCGATGCCTACATTGCGGATCCGCGTGCGGGCATTTTCACCCACACCTGTGGAGGCGCTGTCAGCGACTACGGCGAGACGGACACGGCGTTCCCGCATCGCAACGCCCAGACGATGATCGTGTTCTTCACGGGCTGGATGGATCCCGCGGAGGATGAAGAAGGCATAGCCATGTGCCGCCAATGGCACGCGGCATTGGAAGGCCACTCGGGCGGCTACTACGACAACATCGAGCAGGAAGGGGGCACGCGCGTTGCCCGCAACTTTGGCCCCAACTATGACCGCCTGCGGCAGATCAAGTCTCACTACGACCCGGGCAACCTGTTCCGGATGAACAGCAACATCGAGCCGGCCTAGCTACCCCCGGGGAATCCCAGCTGGCGCCAGGCCTCGTACAGGACGACCGCAGCCGAATTTGACAGGTTCAGGCTGCGGTTACCTTCCTGCATGGGCAGCCGCAGGCGCTGTTCCGGCGGCAATGCCTCCAGCACGTGCTGCGGCAGGCCGCGCGTTTCCGGCCCGAACAACAAGGCATCATGCGCCTTGAAGCTTGCCTGGTCATAACGTGTCGAGTTCTTCGTCGACAGCGCGAAGACCCGCGGCCTGTCCAGCGCCTCGAGACAGGCCTCCAGCGATGCATGCGTCTGTACGCTGACAAACTCCCGGTAGTCGAGGCCGGCGCGGCGCAAACGCTTCTCATCCAACTCGAACCCGAGCGGCTCGACCAGGTGCAGCCCGGCCCCGGTGTTCGCACACAAGCGGATGATGTTGCCTGTGTTCGGCGGAATTTCCGGCTCATAAAGAATGACAGAGAACATTCGGGTAGAATGCCGCCGCGATGTCCAACAATCCACTGCATACCGAATTCTGTGGCCTGCAAATGGCGTCACCGATCGTATTGCTATCCGGGTGTGTCGGCTTCGGTGAGGAATACACGCGGGTCGAGGGCTACTCGAATAGTGACGTTGGCGCTGTCTGCCTGAAGGGCACTACGGGTGACCTGCGCCTGGGTAACTCACCGCACCGGGTTTATGAGACGCCTGACGGCATGCTTAACGCGATCGGCCTGCAGAATCCCGGGGTCGACAAGGTCGTGGACGATATTCTTCCCGGGCTCGACTTTTCGGAAACCCGCTTTATCGCTAACGTGTCGGGCTCGACTGTCGAAGAGTATGAACGCGTAACGAAGCGCTTCGACGATTCCGACATCGATGCTATTGAAATCAACATCTCGTGCCCGAACGTCAAGGAAGGCGGTGTTGCATTCGGCAACGACCCCGAGATGTCTGCGCGTGTTGTGGCCGCCTGCCGCGCCGTGACATCAAAGCCGCTGATCACGAAGCTATCGCCGAACCAGACCAACATCCAGGAAAACGCGCGTCTGTGCATCGAGGCCGGCACTAACGGCTTCGCGTGCATTAACACGCTGATGGGCATGGCGATCGACACCGCGACGCGCGAACCCATCATTGGCAATGTACAGGGCGGCTTGTCGGGGCCGGCAATCAAACCCATCGCGCTGCTCAAGGTTCACCAGGTCTACCAGGTCGCGAAGAAGCATGATGTCCCCATCATCGGCCAGGGCGGGATTACGACAGCAAACGACGCCATCGAGTTCATGGTCGCCGGTGCCGCTGCCGTTGGTATTGGCACGGCGCTATTCTATGACCCACTCGTATGCAAAAAAATCAACGCCGGGCTGCTGGACTACATGCAAGAGCATGAGATCGGATCGATCGCAGAACTAGTAGGTTCATTGCAGCTCTGAAGCGCGAAACACCTTTGATTCAACCAAGTTTCGCCACTGGCGAACGGCCGGTGTGCGCTCGAAAGCGGTCGTTCGAGTGATATAGTCTGAAGGACTGCTGCTGACCCATTGCGGTCACTCAACAAGTTCTAGGAGGCCGGCAAGAGCAATCCAGCAAGACTATGAAGCCAACCATCATCCCGACACTCCGATATCACGATGCCCGGTCGGCCATCAGATGGCTGTGCGACGCGTTTGGCTTCCAGGAGCACCTGGTCGTTTCTGGTGGCGATGATCGAATCGAGCACGCCCAGCTCACCTTTGGCAATGGCATGATTATGCTCGGCTCCGTCCAAGACGACGATTTCGGCAGACTACAAGCGCCACCAGGCTCGTCCGACGCAGTTGTATGTCAGAGCCCCTACATTATTGTTCGGGACATTGACGAGCACTATCGCGATGCCGTTGAAGCCGGAGCAAAGATCGTCATGCCTCTAACCGCGGAGGACTATGGTGGCAAAAATTACTCGTGTCGAGATCCCGAGGGATACCTATGGAACTTTGGTAGCTACGACCCATGGGCGGCCACTTAGTCAGGCAGTACAGTGGTCGACTGCGTCTCTTACCCCACCGTGGTCCGCTCCTGGCCGAGAACTGCCAGTCGCTTGGTCTGAGATACAATGACGGCTCGTGACCCGTTGCCGCCGGTCAGCCAATGCCTCGAATTGCTCAAATGATCCGTGCTCAATACTACTTTCGACAGTCCGATCAGGGCTTGCTCGCTTGGGATATTCGGCGGCTTATCAAGCTAACCCGCGACTCTCCAGTTGAAGCAGTTGAGCTGTCCGACATTGCCGAATTAGATGAAACACATTGGTACGAGCACGAAGGAGATTCGCCAACTTGCCGTTCGTTGGTGAAACACATGCAGCTCATTGACGAGGTTGATCTGAGCTACCCGATTATTCTCGACCAAGATGGACGCGTTATGGACGGAATGCACCGAGTTTGTAGGGCTGTTCGAGAGGGTAAGGGCAGTGTGCCGGCGGTGCGCTTTGCCACGAACCCGAGACCTGATTTCATCGGATGTATTCCTGACGAATTGCCGTACGATGACTGATGATCAGGCGGAATTTCCGCTAGCTGGCGGACGGGTCGCTGCGAAGGTTGTTCGAGTTGGAGATACGGTACGGAAACCAGTCACGGCGAACTCGGACTTCGTGCGCCGTCTACTTAGGCATCTCACAAGTAAAGGATTTCACGGCAGTCCCGCATTTCTGGGGACTGATGAGCGCGAGCGCGATATTTTAACTTTCATTGACGGCAATGTTCCTAGAGAGCTATCTTATTACGACGGGCCGGCTCTTCGCGACGCGGCAGAGTTGATACGGGAGTTTCACGATTTGAGTTCCGGGTTGGTGGCCTCCCATACAACAGAAGCGGGCATAGAGATTGTCTGCCACAACGATCTTTCGCCATGCAATTTTGTATTCCGGGGCAATACACCTGTAGCAATAATTGACTTCGACGCATCCGCCCCGGGGTCACGCGCCCACGACCTCGGTTACGCAGCATGGCTTTGGCTGGATCTTGGTTCGCCGGAAATAAGTGCGGTCGATCAGCAACAACGGCTAGCAACGTTTCTGGAGGCCTATGGAGAGCTGAGCATTGATCCGATTCTCGAGGCAATGCTGGAACGACAAACTCTATTGGTTGAAGAAGGCCGAAGAATCGGCGATGGCTCTATGGCGGAGTGGGCTAACGCCTGTAATGATTGGACCAGAAAGAATTTGCAGATTCTGCGCAGCGCTTAGCTCAGCCGTGATGCAACTCTGAACGTCTGCTACTGGCCGACTCCAGCCGTCCACCTGGTGCCGAGATGAGCGGCTGGTTCACCCTGCATAGCAGCCGGTCGGTTCGTCTGAGGTAGAATGACGGCTACTGACCCAAAACGGACGCCCGACACCGGATGCCCGAAGTATGCGTATTAGCCTAACAAGTAAATGGCGTCTCCCCGTCATCGTGTTGCTGGTTGCTTTCGCAATACAAGCATGTGGTTCTGAACCGGACGAAGTTTTCGAAGTTCTGGTGTGGGTCGATGAGCAGGTCTCCGAGGAGGACTTCTTCCCAGACGGTGACGTGTATGAAGCTCCTTGCGGCCTGATACGCCTCTTGAAGGTGCGAAATCTCCGCGAATTGTCTACTGACCAGTACGACAGACTCGAGCGAGTACTCGAATTTGCCGAAAATGGTGATGTGATTGCCGAATGGCGTATCCCCGTCGAGTCTTATGTCACCAGCATCAACGCGGAATGGCTCATTGTAAATTCGTCCGACGGGCGTATCTCAATTAATCTGAAGGGCGATGTTCGAAGCGCGAAACAACCGGAGGCAGAGGAAGAGCAGGAGTATTTTGGGGAGTGTCCCGACCCGGTGCTTGAAGATTTTCTCGGTCCAGACGGGAAATCGGACTATCTGGCATGTTGGCGACTAAAAGACAAGACGAGCAACAAAACTCGCCTGGTAGCCTATCAAGGAGTTTGTACTTAGCAAGTACCGGAACTCCGTCCGCTTCACCCCCAATAGCAGCCGCTCAGAATATCTGCGGTAATATGACGGCTTGTGACCCTTTGCGGCCGTTCGGTGCAGACGACCATGTGCAAGAGCTGAGAAATGGAAGTGTTACGTTACCTGATCGGAGGGGCTCTTCTAATATTTGGAGCGTTTGTCGTGATCACTAACTACGTGAGACAAATCTCAAATGCTCGGAATAGGAAGAAGGACGGCCATTGGAGTTCTCCCGCACCAGTTTTAGGGCCTCTGTTCATAATCGTCGGCTATGCGACGTTGCCGATTGAGTTTTCCAACTGGATCTTTCTGGCTGTAATCCTGGATCCTGATACCGTGATTACGGTAATTGGCCTTCCATCTCTCATTAAGGCATTTAGACAATAGTAACGACTGGTTCTGGCCGGTAGCAGCCTGTCACGGATTAGTGGCCCAACGACCGCTACTGGTGAAAGCGGCCGTTCCACGTTACCGCGGGAACATTCCTAGAATTCACCTTAAGTTTCGCAAATAGCGTCCCCCCGCGGGGGGATCTCAGACCACCCTGTCCGTACGACCGTCGCCCGAGTCTAGAGGCAAAGTCATAAAGCGGCTGAACTCGCCGGGACTGTAGTCCGCAAACGGCCCACAGAATTCAAATCCGAATTTTAGATACAGCGAGTGTGCCGGCTCGAATGCGGCGCCCGGCCCTGTTTCCAGGCTGAGGCGTTCGTAGCCACGTTCCGTTGCCGTCGCTATGATGTGCGTTACGAGCGCGCTGCCGATGCCTCTGCCGAGATGCGCAACAGCCCAGCAACTCATCCAGGTCCAGCGCGTGGATGCAGTCGGGCGGTGAATGATCGGTCATGCCCTGCAGATGATCGGCGAGAAGCTGTTTAACTTCCGGCCCGCCCAGATCGTCGACTATGATCCTCATAGCTCGATTCTTCAGTCGAGATGCAGCGCTTTCATTTTGCGTGCCAGCGTATTGCGCCCCCAGCCCAGCAGCTTCGCCGCTTCCTGGCGGTGGCCGTTGGTTCGTGCCATGGCGATTTCGATGAGCGTCTTTTCGAATTCCGGCATGGCCTTGTCGAGCAGCGGCTCCTCGCTGCTGCGCAGTTGCCGGTCCGCCCAGGCGGCGAGGACGCGCGTCCACTCTTTTGTGGCCCGTTGTGACGATTCCGTACCGCCGAGATCGTTCGGGATGTCCTGCGCCGAAATCACATTGCCCGGGGCCGTGACCGTCAGACGCCGTGCCGCGTTCACGAGCTGCCTTACATTGCCGGGCCAGTTGAATACTTGCAGCGCCTCCATGGCCTCTGCGTCCAGGCTCTTCGGCGAAGAGCCGAGCTCCTGGGCGGCCTCGGCCAGATAGTGCTGTAGCAACAACGGAATATCGTCCTGCCGTTGCCTCAAGGGCGGGGTGTTGATACGAATCACATTGAGCCGGTGATACAGGTCTTCCCGGAAACGCGACTCTTTTACGGCCCTGGCGAGATCCTGGTTGGTAGCGGCAATCACGCGTACATTGACCTTGATCGCCGTTTGACCTCCGACCCGGTAGAACTCACTCTCGGCAAGGACGCGCAGCAGGCGCGTTTGGAGTCCGGGCGACATGTCACCGATTTCATCGAGAAACAGTGTTCCGCCATCAGCCTGCTCGAATCGACCGATGCGTCGGCTGTCTGCGCCCGTGAACGCACCTTTCTCATGGCCAAAGAGCTCCGACTCCAGTAGCTCCGAAGCGATCGCCGAAGTATTCAAAGCAACAAACGGCTTGTTCGCGCGCGGGCTATGGTCATGCAACGCGCGGGCAACCAGCTCTTTGCCCGTGCCTGACTCGCCAGTGATCAGCACCGTCATGCTCGATCCAGCGAGCCGGCCGATCGAACGAAAGACTTCCTGCATCGCCGGTGCCTGGCCGATCATTGACGCCATCGTGCTCGCGGGCTCGGCGCCATCGCCTTCGGCGGCGCCATTCAGGCGCGCCGCCTTGCGGACGAGGTCAACGGCCTCATCAATATCGAACGGTTTCGGCAGGTACTCGAACGCGCCGCCCTTGTAGGCGGCCACGGCATTTTCCAGGTCAGAGTGCGCTGTAATTACGATAATGGGCAGGTCCGGGTAGCTACCCTGCAGACGTTCGAGCAACGCGATGCCGCTCATGCCCGGCATTCGCACGTCGGTAATCAGTACGTCGGGCGCGCCTTCGTCGAGCGCTTCGAGCAGGTGCTCGGCGCGCTCGAAGCTGCGGGTTTCCATGTCCGCCTGCTTTAGCGCCTTTTCGAGCACCCAGCGGACCGACTGGTCGTCGTCGACGATCCATGCGTTGATCGGTGGGCTAGCCATGGGTGCTTACCTGGTCCAGCGGAATGCGCACAAGAAACACGGTGCGTCCGGGTCGAGACTCGAACTCGATGAGACCCCCGTGCCGGCTGATCAGCTCCTGCGCCGCAGGCAGACCCAGCCCGGTGCCCTCCGGTTTGCTCGTTACCAGCGGGTAGAAGATAGAGTCCTGCAGGTCCGATGGGATTCCCGGTCCGTCATCCTCGATTTCGATCGTGGCAATGACGCGATGGCGAATGTCGCCGATCGTAAAATTGGTTACGGCGCGGCTGCGAAGTGTAAGCGTGCCGTGGCCGTCCAGTGCGGCGACCGCATTGCGGACGAGGTTCAGAAGGGCCTGCACCATTTGGTCGCGGTCGAGATCGATCAGTGGCAGGCCGGGGTCGTAATCGCGATGCACGGTCAATTGCTTCTGGTCTTCTGCCTCGATGATGCGCACGACATACTCAAGAAGTTCGTGCACATTGGCGGGCTGCTTGTTTGGCGGGCCGCCCGGACCGAGAAGCGTATCGACCAGCCCGGCAAGCCGATCCGTCTCGCTGATAACTACGTCGGTGTACTCGCGCAGTTCGGCATCGTCCAGCTGACGTTCCAGCAATTGGGCAGCGCCCCGAATACCGCCGAGAGGGTTCTTAATTTCATGCGCTAGTTGCCGAATCATCTGTCGACCGGCGCCATGCTGAATTAGCAGCGCGTTTTCACGGCTGATTTGATTGCGCCGCGTTACGTCAGTCATTTCAACCAGCAGCGTGGCATCGTCGATGTTGATTGGCGAGACGCGGCATTCAACCATGCGCTCGTCTGCATGCACTTCGGTCGGTGCAAGGTGTATCTGGTTTGCGTATTGATCACCGGTCGCAGCGACACGGCTCAGGATCTCCCGCATCTCCGGCTCGTCATCGACAAGTTGCAGTAACGACTGCCCGGGTGCGCGTTTGCAGCTTACCCCGAGTATGTTCTCGGCAGCGGGATTGAGATCGATAATAAGCAGATTGTCATCCAGCAGGATGACACCAGAGTTCAGGCTATCTAGAACGCGGGTTGCGTTTTTGCGAAGCGGGCCGTCGCCCGAACCATGGCGCTTTAGTTGACGGAGCTCTGTTGCACGTAGAAGCGATTCGTGCGCGTGCGAATCATCATCTGGCCGCCCTCGTCCAGCACCTCGGCCTGCAGATTGTGGACACCCCGCCACACTTCTTCGAGTTGGAAGCTCATGCCGCTGACTATCTGCTGGTTGCCGTCGAAGTACACCCGCACCTGGTGTCCCGGTTGCAGCGCCGGCGTCAGGGACAGCGAAACGTTGAGGGCGCCTTCTATGTTCCATAGCGTTTCTTCAGCGCCGGGCGACGTGACCTCGAAGCTCTCGTAGCGGAAAGGGCCCGTGTCTGGAGCAGTGTCGTCGCTGGTCGCGCCGCTAGTTGTCGCCGTGCTTCGCGGCGCGGGTGAGCGGCCGGAATTGGGCTCGGCAAGAACGATGCGCGTTGCGCCAGGTTGCGGCCGGTCAGAATAGTGAACGACCCCCTCTTCGTCTGTCCACGTAAAGGCGTCGGCCACGACGGCGCCGGCCGCAAGCAGACCAAGTAGGGCGAGAATCGTGCGTGTTTCCATACAGTTAGCATAACAGCGCAAGCGTATTTGGGGCTAGTGACCGGGCGGCGAAAAATGCCGCCCGGTTCACAGTTTTGGCCTTTAGAGGCTGTAGTACATGTCAAATTCGACCGGATGCGTCGCCATGCGCAGGCGCGTGACGTTTTCCATCTTGAGGTCGATATAGGCATCGATGAGGTCGTCACTGAAGACGCCACCCACCTTGAGGAAGTCGCGGTCTTCGTGTAGCGCCAGCAGCGCCTCTTCGAGCGAGAACGCGACAAGCTTCAGTTCCTTCTCTTCCTCCGGCGGCAGATCGTAGAGATCCTTGTCCATGGCGTCGCCCGGATGGATCTTGTTCTGGATCCCGTCCAGCCCGGCCATCATCAATGAAGCAAAAGCAAGGTAAGGATTCGACGTCGAGTCCGGGAAGCGCACTTCGATGCGGCGACCCTTCGGATTTGCAATATAGGGTATGCGAATCGAAGCAGAACGATTGCGCGCTGAGTACGCGAGAATCGTCGGCGCTTCAAATCCAGGGACAAGGCGCTTGTAGCTGTTGGTCGACGGGTTGCAGAAAGCATTAATCGCTTTCGCGTGCTTGATGACACCACCTATGTAGTACAGCGCCGTCTCGGAAAGGCCGCCGTAGCCATCACCAGAGAAGAGGTTCTCCCCATCCTTGAACAGTGACTGGTGAACATGCATGCCGTTGCCGTTGTCGTTAACCAGCGGTTTGGGCATGAAGGTAGCGGTCTTGCCATACGCGTGTGCGACGTTGTGCACGGCGTACTTCATGACCTGGACCTCATCTGCCTTGCGTACCAAGGTGTTGAATTTAGTACCAATTTCGCACTGTCCGGCCGTGGCGACTTCGTGGTGGTGGACCTCGGTGATGACACCCATCTCTTCGATTGCGAGACACATCGCGCTGCGAATATCGTGCAGCGAATCAACCGGCGGAACCGGGAAGTAACCACCCTTTACGGTTGGCCGGTGACCGGTGTTACCGTCCTCGATACTGCGATCGGTGTTCCAGGCACCTTCGTCTGAATCGACCTTGTAGAACGCACCCTGCATGGTGTCATCCCAGCTCACATGATCAAAGACGAAGAACTCATTCTCGGGACCGAAGTACGCTGCATCGGCAACGCCTGTCGATTGCAGGTAGGCCTCGGCGCGCTGGGCAAGCGAGCGCGGACAGCGATCGTAGCCCTGCATGGTTGCCGGCTCGACGACATCGCAACGCAGGTTCAATGTTGAATCGTCCGGGAAGATATCGAGAACGGCCGTGGCCGGGTCCGGCATCAGGATCATGTCGGACTCGTTAATACCCTTCCAGCCTGAGATCGACGAGCCATCGAACATCTTGCCGTCTTCGAACAGATCATCATCAATGGTGTGCGCGGGCACGGTTACGTGTTGTTCTTTGCCAATGCTGTCCGTAAAACGAAAATCGACAAACTTGACCTCTGCCTCTTTGATAAGGGCGATTACATCTGCGGCCTTCATGGGGTTCCTCCGGTTTTCAGGCAAACAAAAAAGGTGGCCGCTGGCAGCGACCGGGTTGATTTTCTATTTGCATGAAGTGTGCCAAAATGGGGCAGGCTATAAGCCTATGTTTTATAAGATATTATTGATATTCGGGTTGGCCAGATTGCACCAAGATGGTGCGAGGCCTGAATATCGTGCACCATTGTAGTGCGGCGCCGAGGGCCGCGCAAGATCGCTCGCGATTTTGCCACGACATAAGGCCATCCCTGGCCAAAAAATCGTTATACTTCGCGCCTTTGAAGCCGCCGTGACACCTGCAATGAGCGCCGATACACCTGCCAACACACCCGCCGAGGCACTGAGCTTCCAGGACCTGATTCTCAAGCTCCAACAATACTGGGCTGAGCGCGGCTGCGTGATCATGCAGCCGTACGACATGGAGATGGGTGCTGGCACGTTTCACCCGGCGACCTTCCTGCGCGCGGTGGGCCCTGAGCCCTGGTCGGCGGCCTATGTACAACCGAGCCGCAGGCCAACGGATGGCCGTTACGGCGATAATCCGTTTCGCCTGCAGCACTACTACCAGTACCAGGTTGTGTTGAAGCCTTCGCCCGATGACATACAGGAAATGTATCTCGGCTCGCTCGAAGCAATCGGCATCGATCCGACCGTGCATGACATTCGTTTCGTCGAAGACAACTGGGAGTCGCCGACACTCGGTGCCTGGGGGCTTGGCTGGGAGGTCTGGCTTAACGGCATGGAGGTCACGCAGTTCACGTACTTCCAGCAGGTCGGCGGCCTGGAGTGCCGGCCGGTTACGGGCGAGATCACCTACGGTATCGAACGCCTGGCAATGTATCTGCAGAATGTGCAGAGCATCTTTGATCTCGTCTGGACCGACGGACCGCTCGGCCGCATTACCTATGGAGACGTCTACCACCAGAACGAGGTGGAACAGTCCAGGTACAATTTCGAAGAGGCCGACATCGATGCTCTGTTCAACGCCTTCGATCATGCCGAACACGAAAGCGAGCGGCTCATCGAGCTGGGCCTGGCGCTGCCGGCCTACGAACAAATGCTGACCGCGTCGCACACGTTCAATCTGCTCGATGCCCGCCAGGCGATTTCCGTCACCGAAAGGCAGCGCTTCATTCTGCGAGTGCGAACAATGTCGCGCGCGATTTGCGAAGCCTATTATGCAAGTCGTGAGGCCCTCGGCTTTCCAATGGTTGATTCGGTCGTTGCCTCGGCGACGGAGGGAGAATCGTCATGAGCAAACGCGACGATTTTCTCGTTGAGATTGGCACCGAGGAACTGCCGCCAAAAGCGCTGCGGCCACTGATGGAGGCCTTTGGCCAAAACCTGGCCGCGGCGATCGATGAGGCAAGACTTTCGCATGGCGATGTACACACGTACGCGAGCCCGCGGCGCCTGACGGTGCTGGTCGAAAAGCTCGCCACGAAACAGGATGACCGCGAGGTCGACCAGAAGGGCCCACCGACTAAAGTTGCTTTCGATGATGACGGCAAACCGACACCGGCCGCCAAAGCCTTTGCCAAAAAGTGCGGGGTATCCGTGGACGAGCTCGGTCGCGAGCAGACAGAGAAGGGTGAGTGGCTCACGTTCCGCAGTCTTGAGGAAGGAAAGGCCGCCGCGGACCTGCTACCCGGGATGATCGAGCGAGCACTAGCCGCGCTGCCGATACCGCGCCGCATGCGTTGGGGGGCCGGCGATGCGGAGTTCGTGCGGCCCGTTCACTGGGTCGTATTGTTGCATGGCAAGAAGGTCATCGAGGCACCGGTTATGGGCATCCCTGCCGGTCGCGAGTCTCGCGGACATCGCTTTCATTCCAAGGAGCCGGTCGTGATCGACAAGCCCGCCGACTATCTCGGTGCGCTTGAAAAGGACGGTTACGTAATCGCCGACTTCATGCGTCGACGCGACCTTGTTCGGGACGGCGTTAACGAGGCCGCTGAGCGGTCGGGTGGCAATATTGTCGACGGTGAATCCCTCTACGACGAGGTCACCGCGCTGGTCGAGTGGCCCGTGCCAATCGTCGGCGCATTTGACGAAGTCTATCTCGACCTGCCGCGCGAGGTGGTCATCTCGACGCTAACGGGGCACCAGCGTTACTTTCCGGTAGCCGACGACAGCGGCAAACTGCTGCCACACTTTGTTACCGTCTCGAATATCGAGAGCAAGGATCCCGAGCAGGTCATTGAGGGCAACGAGCGCGTCATTCGGCCGCGCCTTGCCGATGCGGCCTTCTTCTGGAATAGCGATCGCAAAACTGCGCTCGCCAGTCGCGAGGAAGTTCTGCGCGACGTCGTGTACCAGCGAGGCCTCGGCAGCCTGTTTGACAAGAGTCACCGGGTCGTTCGTATTGCCGCATGGCTGGCCTCAGAGCTGGACGCCGACGCGGCGATTGTCGAACGCGCCGCGGCGCTCGCCAAGTGCGACCTCGTCACCGGCGTGGTCGGCGAGTTTCCGGATTTGCAGGGCACGATGGGGCGGTATTATGCGCTGTCCGATGGCGAATCGAGCAAGGTGGCCGACGCGATTGCAGAACAATATCTGCCGAGGTTCGCTGGCGACGACCTGCCTGATTCCAAAGCGGGCCAGATGCTCGCTATCGCCGACAAGCTCGACTCGCTTGCGGGCATTTTCTCGATTGGCAAGAAGCCGAGCGGTAACCGTGATCCCTTCGGCCTGCGCCGCGCCGCGCTTGGTGTTGTCCGCGTGCTGATAGAGCGGGGCATCGACGTCGACCTCAAGGCCCTGATCGCCAGGGCCGTTGCCGAGCAGCCCGACGGCAAACTGGATGACGATGAAGTGGCCGCTGAGCTGTATGCATTCATCAGCGAGCGCCTGCGCAGGTACTTCCTCGACAGGGATACCAGCCTCGTGACCGAAACCTTTGATGCCGTGATGGTGAGACAGCCGGCATCGCTCGTCGATTTCGACCGGCGGCTGGCCGCCGTGCAGACCTTCTCGCGACTTGAACAGGCGGAGAGCCTGGCCGCCGCCAACAAGCGGATCGCGAACATCCTGCGCAAGGCCGGCGATCCGACGGGCCTGTCCGTCAACGAAAAACTCTTCGAGCTCGACGCTGAGGCAGCTCTTCACAGCGCCCTGGATAACTCCCGGGAAAAGGTCGCTCCAATGCTCGAACAGCGCCGATATGCGGAGATTTTGAACGAATTGGCCGATTTACGAGACCCTGTCGACCGGTTCTTCGACGACGTCATGGTCATGGCCGATGACGAAACAGTGAAAAACAACCGATTGGCACTTTTGGGCGAACTTCGCGCCCTTTTCCTCGACGTTGCCGATATTTCTCGCCTGTCGATAGGCTGATATGAACGCTCTGGCACCAAGGGGGCTGGTCATTCTCGATCGTGATGGGGTGATTAATCGCGACTCGAAGGAGTTCGTGAAAAATGCCGACGAATGGGTGCCACTTCCCGGCAGTATCGGCGCAATTGCCGACTTGAGTCGGGCCGGCTTCACTGTCGCCGTCGCGAGCAACCAGTCCGGCCTTGCGCGGGGTCTGTTCGACCGCAACGCGCTGCGCGCCATGCACCGCAAGCTTCGTCGGCTGGTCGCAGCCGAGGGCGGTCGGGTTGACCGGATTGTCGTATGCCCGCATGGGCCCGAGGCGGACTGCAGCTGCCGCAAGCCGCGGCCAGGGCTACTACTGCGACTGGCACGGCATTACGATACGCCCCTGGATGGGGTGCCGGTCGTCGGCGACTCACTTCGCGACCTCGAGGCAGCCACCGTGGCCGGCGCGAAACCAATGCTTGTGCGCACTGGCAATGGCGAGAAGGTCGCCGCTAGTTTGCCGGAATGTCTGCGTTCGGTCCCGATCTTCGACGATCTTGCCGCAATTGCGGCGGCCCTCACGAGGAGGTAATTGCATGGTTCAATGGTTGAGAGCGTTTCTGTTCTATCTCGTCGGCTTCCCCCTATTGTTGCTTACGTGCACGGTCTTGATGCTCCTGTTCTGGGCGCCCCGGACCTGGCCCTGGGCCGTCTGCTCTGGCTACTGTGCGCTGATCAACTGGTGGGGCGGTTTTATCTGCGGCATGAAGGTCGTGGTCGAGGGAGAGGAGAATCTCCCCGACGGGCCCTGTGTCCTCATGATCAAACACACGTCGCTGCTGGAGACCTATGGTCATGTGCCGTTGTTTCCCCGCACCTGCTGGGTCGTAAAGCGAGAAATTGTCCTTACACCGATAGTCGGGTGGGGTATGGGACTGAGCTTACAGCCCATAGCAATCAAGCGCAGCGCCGGCACCTCCTCCGTCAAGCAGGTTATACGCCAGGGCAAGGAGCGGCTCGCAGACGGCATTTGGGTAACCATTTTTCCGGAAGGTACGCGCGTGGCCCCCGGCGAAACGCGCAAGTACGGCGTCTCAGGCGCGGCTTTAGCGAAGGAGGCGAATGTGATGATCGTGCCGGTGGCGCACAATGCCGGTGACTTCTGGCAGAAGCACGAATTTGCCAAGCGGCCCGGCACCGTGCGCTTCTGCATCGGCCCGCCGATCAGTGCGCAGGGCCGGCCCCCCAAGGATACAAACCTGATCGTGCAGGACTGGATCGAGGGCAAGATGCACGAGATCAGCTCCGGGTATCAGACGAAGGACTAGCGGCCCCCGGGTGCGCGCCCGATTTCCATCAGCTCCGCCGCCTGTGCTTCGCTTATCGGGTAGATGGCCTTGATGCGGCAGCCCCTGAACGTATCCCGGTCGGCGTAAATGGCGCGCGCATCGCTTCGGAAGTCCGGGCTCCTCCTCTTGTCATAGGCTATTGGGCACGGACTTGGGTAAGCAATCAGGTATTGCTCCTTCCGCGTTGTCAAAATGACATAGCTCTCATTGAGAACGCGCTGGCCAAACGTATCCATCGAGCGAATCACGCGCACCTCTTCGAGGTCGCTCACCTGGATAAAATCATCGATAGCGTCAGGGCGCTCGTCTTCTTCGTTACTTGCGCAGCCGCAAAGGAGCAGCGCCGCAACCAAGCACATAATCCTGTTCACTCTGGCTCCTTCCTCATCTCGTACAGCGCTTCGACCCAGGACACCGCTCTCGGAAAGGCGTCGATCCAACGCTCTATATCGGCACGCATGCTTTGGGGCGCCCGGTCGCGCTCTATTCGAACGGCGTCTGCCTTGCCGCCGCCATAGTTATCTGGCATCAGCCACAAGCCGGTGAATGCGGCAAACTGCAGATCCGTGTAATTGATATCTTCGCCGCCCAATAAGGTATGTCGCCCGTCCGTCAGGTCGGCATCGATATCAGTCAACAACTGCTCTATGTGGGCAACCGACCGCGCGTAATGTGTATCGTTGATCTTGAACGAGAGTCGAATCAGCCAGGCCAGCAATGGAAAGAGCAGGCGCAATGCCACTCGTTGCCAGGCCGGTGTTGCCGGGTTGTTTGCGCCCCAGGCATGTAACGCGAGGTCCCGGTCGTGCAGCAGGTGATAGTAGACCCAGACTTGCAGGCTCACTCCGTACCGGTCGAGACGTTTCTCAAACTCGACGCGCGGCGCCGTGGGCTCCAGAAACGCCGCTCGCTCCGGATCGTCATGCAGGCAGCGGCCATACAGGTACCTGAGAATATCCGGGGAATTGCCAATTACCGAACGAACATGGCCCGTGCGCACTTTGAGTTGCGGCACGGTTCGCCCGCGAAAGTACGCGCCGAGCGTACCGCCTGAGGTTTGTTCGGCGTAGTCAACGCCGAGCTTGTCCATACTCCAGCGGACCTTTTCGACGAAGTGGCTCGCGGAAATAGACGCCAGCACGAACTCCGGCGTCTTTTCGGGCGCTATGATGCCGCTCAGCGTGATAAACCAGCGACACAACAGCAGCAGGACGACGATGCCTGCTGCTGCTGCGACGGAAAGTCCGTACCACGCAACGACGACCGGCGCGATAAAGACGGCAATCGCGAAGATGAGGTTGCGGTTGTCGGTCACAGGTTTACCAAATCTTTACGCGCTCCTCGGGCGGCAGGTACAACGCGTCTTCTTCAATAACGCTGAACGCAATGTACCACTCGGGAACGTTTCTAACGGGCCCGTTCGTGCGATACACGGCCGGCGAATGCGGGTCCGTTGCGATGCGGCGGCGCAGCTCCTCGTCGCGAATAATGCCGCGCCACACCTGGCCGAAACCAAGGAACACGCGCTGCTCGCCTGTGAAGCCGTCGATGACCGGTGGCTCTTCTCCATCGAGTGACATCTGGTAGGCGAGCAAGCCGATAGTAATGCCACCAAGGTCGCCGATGTTTTCGCCCTGGGTGAACTCGCCATTAACCGCGAGATCTTCGAATGGCATGAACTCGTCATACTGGGCGACCAGGGTCCCGGTGCGGCTCTCAAACTCCGCCCGGTCTTCGTCGGTCCACCAGTTACGCATCACGCCATCGCCATCGAACGTGCTGCCCTTGTCGTCAAAACCGTGGCCGATTTCGTGGCCGATAACGGCGCCGATAGCGCCATAGTTAACGGCGTCATCGGCTTCAAGATTGAAAAACGGCGGCTGTAAGATGGCGGCAGGAAATACGATCTGGTTCATCGGCGGGCTGTAATAAGCATTCACCGTTTGCGGATTCATGCCCCACTCGAGTCGGTCTACGGGGCCGCCCTGGCGATCCATTATGCGCCTGTACTCGGCATACGCCGCGCGCTCCATGTTCCCATAAAGATCGTCGGCCTCGATGTCGAGTGCGGAGTAGTCACGCCACTCGTCCGGGTAGCCGATCATCGGCGTGAACTTGTGTAGTTTGTCGAGGGCCTGGACCTTGGTCTCTTCGGTCATCCAGTCCAGTTCGTTAATGCTTATCTCGTAGGCCTTCACGAGATTGCCCACGAGTTCGAGCATGCGCTCTTTAGCCTCGGGCGGGAAGTGGCGTTTTACGTACACGCGGCCAACGACCTCACCGAGCAGATCATCAACAAGGCTCGTGGCGCGCCGCCAGTCCTCGCGCTGCTCCTCAACGCCGGAGAGCGTCTTCTCGTAGAACTCGAAGTTCTGCTGATCGAGGGCCTTGGTTAGCCGGCCCGCCGTCTGGTTCACGGCACTCCAGGTCAGGTAGGTCTTCCACGTCGCGAGGTCGGTATCCGTGATGATCCCGTTCAGCGCCCTCATGTAATCGCTCGTATAGACGACGATTTCCTCGAGGTCCTGAAGCCCCAGCTCGGTCGTCCATCCGGCCCAGTTGAAGTCAGGCATCAACTCGGGCAAGTCAGCCATCGGGTACTTCTGGTAGTTCGTCGCGTAGTCGCGCATCTGTTCCTTTTTCAGGTTTTCCGCAGCGAGGCGCGTTTCGAGGGCCATGATTGTCTGGGCCGCTGCGGCGCCATTATCGAGGCCCGCGATATCGAACATCTTTTGAATGTGCTCAACGTAAGCCTGTCGGATTGCTTCAGAGTTTTCATCGTCCTTGAAGTAGTACTCCCGATCAGGCAGTCCCAGGCCGCTATGCGCGATTAGGATCGCGTAGTAGTTCGGGTCCAGGAAGTCTGGTAGCTGTTGCGCGGCAAACGGGGCGTCAAGATTACGTTTCACCGCCGACGCAAAATACACCGCAAGGTCGTCGTAATTTTCGATCGCGTTAATTTGCTCGAGCTCGGGCTGCAGCGGCTCAACGCCGCGCACGTCCCGCGTTTCCCAATCGAGATAGGACTTGTACAGGTCGCCGACTTTTTGTTCATCCGAACCTTTCGGGAAATCGCCGCTTGCCGACTCCTCGATAATCGCCTTGACGGCCTCCTGTGATTCGTCGCGCAGCACGTCGAAGACGCCATAGCGCGACTTGTCGGCCGGCATCTCGGCTTCGGCAACCCACGCCCCGTTGACGTACGCGAAGAAGTCGTCGCCCGGCTTAACGTTGGTATCCATCGCGCTCACGTCGATGCCCGAAATCAGCGGCTTCGTCTCTGCCGTGGCCGGCTCCGTCGCCTCCTGTCCGCAAGCGCTGATGGTTAATAGCGCCACGGCGCCAATAAGCAGTTTGTTCACTGTAGCTCCCCTTCCAAAGGTAATGCGCCCGGCCTGCGCCGGGTGTTTGTAATTAGTAGTGCTAAGACCGGTTGCGAGCCAAAAAATTCACTCGCAGCCGATTTGTCAGATATCGAGATTTTCTACCGTCAGAGCGTTCTTCTCGATGAATTCCCGGCGCGGTTCGACCTGGTCGCCCATGAGCGTCGTAAATATTTCGTCGGCCTTCACGGCGTCTTCGATCTTCACCTGCATGAGTCGCCGGGTCTCCGGATTAACCGTGGTGTCCCAGAGCTGGTCGGGGTTCATTTCACCAAGACCCTTGTAGCGCTGAATCGACTGTCCGCGCCGCGCCTCGCCCATGAGCCACTCAACCGCATCCGCAAACGAGGATACGTTCGACTGGCGCTCGCCTCGCTTCACGTAGGCGCCGTCGCCCAGCAGGTCGTCGAGCTTCGCCGCCAGCGTCGCGATGTGGCGGTATTCGTTCGTGTCGAAAAACTCGCGCGGCATATGGCGCGTCGTGCCAAGCCCGTGCTGAACTTTCGTGATGGCAATGCGCACGCCCTCACCGTCTTCATCGCCCCGATCAAGGACCGCGGTGTAGCTTCCGCCGCCGCCGCTCTCGGCGCGATCACCCGTGTGCTTCGGCAGCGCGTCGCTAAACCGCTCTGTCCATGCAGCAAGTGCATCCAGGTCTTCGGCTATCTCCGCGGTAACCTCGGGCAGGCTGGCCACTGTCCTCAGGATGGCTTCGTCATAACGGTTGGTCAGGCGCGCGACGATCGTCTCGACCGCGATATATTCCTTTGCCAGCGTCTCGAGCGCGACGCCCGCCAGTGGCGGCGCCTCGGCGTTAACATGCAGCGCCGCGTTGTCCATGGCCGCATTCAACAGGTATGCATTGAGTTCGGTATCGTCCTTGACGTAGACCTCCTGCTTGCCCCGCTTGATCTTGTACAGCGGCGGCTGCGCGATGTAGACATGACCACGCTCGATAAGCTCGGGCATTTGCCGATAGAAGAACGTCAGCAGCAACGTTCGGATATGAGAGCCGTCGACGTCAGCGTCCGTCATGATGATGATTCGGTGGTAGCGCAGCTTGTCCGGGTCGAAATCCTCACGACCAATGCCGGTGCCGAGCGCCGTGATCAGCGTGCCGACTTCGACTGACGACAGCATCTTGTCGAAACGCGCTTTTTCGACGTTCAGGATCTTGCCTTTGAGCGGCAAGATTGCCTGCGTGCGCCGATCGCGGCCCTGCTTCGCCGAGCCGCCGGCAGAGTCGCCCTCGACCAGGAACAGCTCGGACAGCGCCGGGTCTTTTTCCTGGCAGTCCGCCAGCTTGCCCGGCAGGCCCGCGATGTCGAGCGCACCTTTGCGGCGGGTCATTTCGCGAGCTTTGCGGGCGGCCTCACGCGCGCGCGCCGCATCGACGATCTTGGAGACAATCGATTTGGCTTCCTGCGGGTGCTCGAGCAGGTACTCCTCGAGCCGGCCGGCCATGGCTTGCTCCACGATGCCTTTAATTTCAGATGAAACTAATTTGTCTTTGGTCTGTGCCGAGAACTTCGGGTCCGGCACCTTGACCGACAGTACCGCGGTCAGGCCCTCGCGCGCGTCATCGCCACTGGGCGTGAACTTGTCCTTGCGGCTCGAGCGCTCTTTCTCGATGTATCCGTTGAGCGTGCGGGTCAGCGCGGAGCGAAAGCCCGCGAGGTGCGTACCGCCATCGCGCTGGGGAATATTGTTCGTGTAGCAGAACATATTTTCCTGGTAGCCATCGTTCCATTGCAGCGCCGCCTCGACACCGACATCGTCCTTCATCGCTGTGAAATGAAAGACCTCGCCATGAATCGGCGTCTTGTTCCGGTTGAGATGCTCCACGAAGGCCCTGATGCCGCCCTCGTATTCAAAGACGTCTTCCTTGTCCTCCTCGCGTTCATCGACCAGGTGAATGCGAACACCGGAGTTGAGGAATGACAGTTCGCGCAGGCGACGCGCCAGGATGTCGTAATGAAACTCGATATTGGTGAATGTTCCGGCGCTTGGCTTGAAGCGCAACGTCGTGCCGGTGCGGTCCGTGTCACCGACTACAGCCAGCGGCTCTTGCGGCTCGCCGTGCACGTATTCCTGCTGGTATAGCTTGCCATCGCGATGAATGGTCAGCACCAGGTGCTCGGACAATGCGTTCACGACCGAGACACCGACGCCGTGCAGGCCGCCTGAAACCTTGTAGGAGTTGTCGTCGAATTTACCGCCCGCGTGCAGAACGGTCATGATGACCTCGGCCGCAGACCGCCCCTCCTCCGGGTGCATATCGACCGGGACGCCCCTGCCGTCATCGCTCACAGTGACGGATTCGTCCGCGTGAATCGTGACCGTAATCGTGTCGCAGTGCCCTGCCAGGGCCTCATCGATCGAGTTGTCGACAACCTCGAAAACCATGTGGTGCAGGCCGGTGCCGTCGTCCGTGTCACCGATGTACATCCCGGGGCGTTTTCGTACCGCCTCGAGGCCCTTTAACACCTTGATATTACTGGAAGTATATTCTGTTTCGTCGGTCATCCGATATCCTCAACACACAAGCGGCGCATTGTACCAAAACGGGGCGAAAATAGGGCTTTTAATGGGGGCTTCGTGGGCCTGTCAGGCGGCGGTCAGAGCGCCGTGTTCCACGTGGAACAACGCAGCGTCGGCCGGGGCATCGAGTGCCCCTTTTTCAAGGCTCGTGGCGACAACCTGGCAACCCAAATCCGCCACAGCGCCCATCAATCTCGTGAGCGAATCGCTGTCCAGCTCTGCCGCAGGGTCATCCAGGAGCAACAACAAGGGGGCCTCCAGCGCGGTCTGCGCGGTGGCGGTGGCGGCGAGTATCATCGCGCTGGCCAGCAGCTTCTGCTGGCCGCGCGACACCAGCTTCCGCGCTTGCCGCTCGTCGTAGCTCACCTTGAGATCCCCCCGGTGTGGACCGTGCTGGGTGGCGCCCTGCTGCCGGTCCCTGGCCAACCCCTCCTCCAGCGCCTGTTCCAGGCCCTTGTCCTTGCTCCAGCCTTGCTGATATTCGAACCCGAGATCTGTCCCGAGCAGCCCGAGCCCGAATTCCATCAGGCTTTCCGTCGCCGCCTTCAGGGAGCGCCTTCTTGACTCATCCAACAGCAGGCTCAATTCCACGAACTCCGCGTTCCAGCTGCGAATTGTCGCCGGCCCCGACCCCGTCTTAAGCGCCGCGTTTCTCTGTTTCAGCGCCCGTCGGAAACGTCGCCATGTCTGTAGATGGTCATGTTCCACGTGGAACGCCACCCAATCCAGGAAGCGGCGCCGCTGTTCTGGGCCCCCTGCCACGAGGTTGTGAACCTCCGGATCTATGACCTGCAGGGGCAGCGCATCCGCAAGTGCGGCCACCCCACCGTCACCGCTGCCATCGACGCGGACTTCAAGGCCTTCCCGGCCGTTTCGCACACCAAGGCGCCGGCCGGGCCCCGATCCGCCCGTCTCTCCGAAAAGGACAAACTCGCTGGCACCATGCCGGATAAGGTTGCTTGTCGAGGCCCCGCGGAATGACTTTCCACGCCCCAGATACGCCAACGCCTCCAGAAGACTCGTCTTTCCAGAGGCGTTAACGCCATAGACCAGGTTGAATTCCGGGCTGAAAGTCAGCTCCGCGCTTTCGATGCATCGAAAATCGTTGACTTTGAATCGACGAATCATCGATCCGGCAGGCCCGTCTCCATACGCTGGCTACAGCCGCATCGGCATAACGACGAACGTACAGTCATCGTTACCCGGCTGCCTGATCAAACAGCTCGAATTGCTGTCCTGCACCGACAGCGTGACTTCGTCGCTTTCGACCGCGCCGAGCGCATCGAGCAGGTAATTGACATTGAACCCGATCTCTATGTCCTCGCCGTTATACTCGACCCCAAGCTCTTCTTCCGCTTCTTCCTGCTCCGGATTGTGTGCCTGCAGCACAACGCCGCTATCCCTGATAACAAGGCGAATCCCGCGATACTTCTCGTTCGACAGGATCGCCGTCCTCTGCAATGCGCCGCGGAATGCGCCGCGGTCTGCCTTTAGCTCGTTCGAAGACTCCTTCGGTATCACGCGCTCGTACTCCGGAAAACGGCCATCGATGAGCTTGGACGTAAAGCGAATCCCGTCAAGCTGGATCCGTATATGATTTGCCCCGAGCTCTATGTTCAGGTCACCGTCCCCGCTCATAAGTCGCTGCAACTCGAGCACGCCCTTTCGCGGTACGATGACCTGCTGCTCATCAACTTTGCCGTCGACCTCGGCCTGGCACAGCGCAAGGCGATGCCCGTCAGTAGCAACAGCACGAAGATGCCCGCCCCCGGTCTCCAGCAGCATTCCGTTCAGGTAGTAACGGACGTCCTGCTGTGCCATGGAAAAATGCGTCTTCTCAATCAGCCGCCCCATCACCGACTGTGATACCGCGACGGATTGCCCGGCTTTGATGTCCTCGACCACCGGAAATTCCGCTGCCGGGAGCGTTGCCAGGTTAAACCGGCTGCGGCCACCTTTCACCGACAGCTTCTCACCACTAACACTGATGCTGACATCCGTGCCTTCTGGCAGCGCTCGACAAATATCCAGGAGCTTGCGCCCGGACACCGTAATCTCACCGCCGGTTTCCGTATCGACGTCCGCCTGAGCGACCAGCTCAACCTCCAGATCCGTCGCCGTCACGGACAGCTGCCCCTCGCGAGCGAGTAGAAGAACATTCGAGAGTATCGGCATCGTTTGACGACGCTCCACAACGCCGATTACGGCCTGCAGAGGTTTCAACAGCGCTTCCCGAGCTGCGGTAAACTTCATAGATTCCACCTGTTAATAAATATTGGAGTATATTAATTTATTGTTATTATTAAGCAATCAAATGCCTGTGCATAACTTTCAATAAACCTTTAAAATCAATACGTTATCTTATATAAATCGCCCTAACAAATGGCGTATCGCCAGTAGGGCACCTGTGCATAGCCTGTGAGTAAAAAATTCCAACACCCTTATCCACGGCTTATCCACACTATCCTGTCAGGGTTCTCAACAGGTTTAAATAATCATCGTCAACGCGCTTGTCCGTTTCCCGAAGCGACGCTATCCGCCGGCAACCGTGCAAAACGGTTGTGTGATCCCGCCCGCCAAAGGCATCACCGATTTCCGGCAGGCTATGATTCGTGAGTTCTTTCGCGAGCGCCATAGCAAATTGCCTCGGTCTGGCGATTGACCGGCTGCGTTTCTTTGATAACAGATCCCCGACGCGGATTTTAAAGTAGTCTGCCACGGTTTTCTGGATGTTCTCGATCGAGACCAGGCGGTCCTGGAGCGCCAGAAGGTCTCGCAACGCTTCTTTCGCGAAATCGAGATTGATGTCTCGACCCGTGAAACGGTAGTTCGCAATGACACGACGCAAAGCACCTTCCAGCTCACGCACGTTGGAACGAATTCGCTTCGCTATGAAGAACGCAACCTCATCGGGTAGCTCCACACCCTCCGCCTGCGCCTTGCTGATCAGAATCGCGACAGACGTTTCGAGTTCGGGCGGCTCGATCGCCACGGTCAGGCCCCAGCCGAATCTCGACTTGAGTCTTTCCTCGAGACCGTTGACCTCTTTTGGATACCGATCGCAAGTAAGAATGATTTGTCGCTGCCCTTCGAGAAGCGCGTTGAATGTGTGAAAGAATTCTTCCTGCGAGCGCTCCTTGCCAGCAAAAAACTGAATATCATCAATAAGTAACGCGTCAAGTGAACGATATGAGCGCTTGAACTCGGAAATTGTGTTGTGCTGCAGGCCCTTCACCATGTCGCCGACGAAGCGCTCCGAATGCACGTAACTGACCCGGGCATCCGGGTTCGCCCTGAGCATCGCGTTACCGACAGCATGCATCAGGTGCGTCTTTCCCAGGCCAACGCCGCCGTAAATGAATAAGGGGTTGTAGGACTTGCCGGGGTTCTCCCCGACCTGGCTCGCCGCCGCCTTGGCAAGCTGGTTGCTCTTGCCCTCGACAAAGCTGTCGAACGTAAACAGGGGGTTCAGTCGTGACACGACCGGGGCCTGGCTGCTCGTGCGAATCGGTGCTGCCTGTCGCGGCGACGCGCTCGCAACGGGGGCACCGGCGGCAGCTTCCCGCGACCCAACCTCGACGACGACCTCGGTATTCGCGCCCCCGTCATCAACAAGTTGTAGAATCCGCTCCATGTAATGCTGCTGCAGCCAGTCGATGACAAAGCGATTGGGCGCCAACAAGCGCAGGACCGCACCTTCGTCGACCGCCTGTAGCGGACGGATCCAGGTATTGAATTGCTGCTCCGGCAGCTCCGCCTGCAGGACGCGGATGCATTGGTTCCAGAGCGTCGATTCAGCAGACAAGAAATTCCTCGAGGGCCGCAGCGCGGCGCAAATACAATAGAATGATGAAAGACGGGGCAGTCTATACCGTATCTTGTGGTGCCGCCAGATGCGGTTATCCACAGGTTGGAATGGGCCGAAACCCCAGTGTTTACATTACTCTATTGACACTGTCTGACCATCTGAGTACCCTTGCCGCCCTTCTTGAAGGACGGCCTCGAACGGGTCGTATTTTGAACCGACTGAGGCCCCTCAAAATGGGCGCCGGGAAAGGCTATGAAACGCACATATCAGCCCAGCAAGATCAAGCGCGCACGCACGCATGGATTTCGTGCCCGCATGGCGACAAAGGCCGGGCGCCTCGTCATAAAGCGCCGCCGCGCAAAAGGCCGCACACGGTTGACGCCGTAACCCGCCACGCGCCCGCCGCGACGACGAGCAACAACCCAGGATTGATAAGCAGCCAAGGCAACCGGTTTACAAAAGACAACCGGCTCCTTGATGCGGCCGCTTTCGGCCGCGTGTTCGATCGGGCCACCCGCAGCCGTGACGAGTTGTTTACCGTGTTATGTCGGCGCAATAAGCAAAGCATCGCAAGGCTGGGTCTGGCAATCTCCAAGAAACACTGTCGCAAGGCGACAGGACGGAACCGCATAAAGCGAATTATTCGAGAGTCTTTTCGCCAGCAGCAAGGCTTACTCGCAGGTCTCGATGTCGTCGTGATCAACCGGCCGGGCGCCACGAGCGCGACCAACCGGGAGATCAATGACAGCCTCGACAAGCATTGGCGGCGCTGCAGCAAGGCGAGGACTCCGGACCTAAGGAAAGACGGATAACCACCAATGGATAACCAACGTCTATTTATCTGGGCAATCTTCGTGTTCCTGGCCTGGATTACTTACCAGACCTGGGTCGAGGACTACGCCCCCAGGCCCGTCGAACCCGTGGCCGGGCAACAGCAGGACGCCGTGGCCCTCCCGGGAGCCACCGCTGGCGAAGAGGAGCTTCCGACGATATCCGACGTGCCCGCCGAAGCGGGCCCCGCGGACGCGCTCCCGGCGACGCCGGACATAACGACCGTAGCGGCCGCTCAGCCAGAGGCCCCACTTATACGGGTTACAACAGACGTTCTGGATATAGAAATCAGCACGGTCGGCGGCACGTTGCAGAAAGCGACGCTGAGCCGCTATCCCATCGCAAAAGACCGGCCAGACGAGTTGGTGAAGCTGCTTGATACACAGGGCCGCACGTTCGGTCTCATTGAGTCTGGCGTACGCGCCGCGGGAGGGGCGGCCGAAGCCACTCACCTCGAGACCTTTGCCGCAGCCCGGTCGAGCTTCGATCTTGGCAGCAACGACGAGCTCGTTGTTCCGCTGACGTGGACAGACCCAGGCGGCCTGACTGTCGAAAAGCGCTACACGTTTACGCGCGGCAGCTACGCCGTGCAGCTCGAACAGATTGTTAGTAATGGCTCCGATGCAGAATGGCGGGGCGCCGAATACGTGCGCATCAAGCGCCACTCGGCCGAGACCGAGCGCTCGATGTTCAATGTTGATTCCTATTCATTTGATGGCCCGATCATCTACGACGGTGAGAAGTCCGAGAAACTGAAGCGCGACAATCTCATTGATGACGGTCGCTACGAGTTCAATTCACAGCAGGGCTGGACGGCATCGATTCAACATCATTTCCTGCGCGCCGCCGTGCCAACGTCGGGTGTCGATTTCAAGTACGACGTTGCTGTTAGCGGAGACATGGCCACGAGCAGCGCGATTCGCCGCAGCCTCGTGTCCGTCGCGCCAGGTACGAGCGCGACTTTCACGACAGCTTTGTTTGTCGGGCCGAAGCTGCAGGACCAGCTCGAGGACATCGACAAGAGCCTCAAACTGACCGTCGACTACGGTTGGCTGACGATTATTTCGCAACCGTTGTTCTGGCTACTTAGCCTCGTGCATGGCTGGGTCGGTAACTGGGGTGTAGCGATCATTTTTGTCACCTTCCTGATCAAGCTGGCGTTCTACAAGCTGACCGAATCGAGTGGCCGATCGATGGCGAAGATGCGCAATTTGCAGCCGCGCATGAAAGCGCTGCAGGACCGTTACAAGGACGATCGGCAGGCACTGAGCCAGGCGATGATGGAGCTGTACAAGCGGGAAAAGGTCAACCCGGCGGCGGGCTGTTTGCCGATCCTTATCCAGATGCCGTTCTTCCTGGCGTTTTACTGGGTCTTGCTCGAGAGCGTCGAGATGCGCCAGGCGCCGTTCGCGCTCTGGATAACCGACCTCTCCACGCGCGATCCTTATTTCATCCTGCCGCTGATCATGGGCGTCGCGATGTTCGCGCAGCAGAAACTCAACCCGGCACCGACTGACCCCGTGCAAGCGAAGGTCATGCAGATCATGCCGATCATGTTTACGGTGTTCTTCGCGTTCTTCCCGTCGGGGCTCGTCCTTTACTGGGTAACCAACACGCTCTTGTCGATCGCCCAGCAATGGAGGGTCAACAAGGTCGTCGAGGCCGAGGCCAAAGCGCAAAAGGCCGGCAAGAAGGCTGACAAGAAGGGCGGCTAGCCTCAGAGCCATGGCGACCGACACCATTGTCGCAGCGGCGACGCCGCCAGGAACCGGGGGCGTCGGCATTGTGCGCGTGTCGGGCGAAGCGGTTGAATGCATCGCGCGAGCGATGCTCGGCAGCCTGCCAGAGCCGCGCACGGCGACTTATCGAGACTTTCGAAACCAGGCTGGCGAACGCGTTGACGTCGGGCTCGCCCTCTATTTTCCAGCACCAGCATCTTTTACCGGCGAGTCGGTTCTCGAGCTGCATGGTCATGGCGGGCCGGTTGTCATCTCCTTACTCGTTGATGCGGTCATTGAGTTCGGAGCGCGACAGGCCCAACCGGGGGAGTTTTCCAAACGGGCCTTCCTCAACGACAAGCTGGATCTCGTCCAGGCTGAAGCCATCGCGGACCTGATCGGCAGTGGTACGGCGCAGGCGGCGAGGGCGGCGCTGCGCTCGCTCTCCGGCACATTCTCGCAAGCGGTTGACGGCCTGGCGGAGCAGCTCGTGCGCTTGCGCATGCACGTCGAGGCTGCGATCGATTTTCCGGAGGAGGAAATCGACTTCCTGTCTGACGACGCCCTGCAGCAGCGTATCGACGACTGCGCCGCGGCGTTCGACAAGCTCAGCGCGGAGGCGCAACAAGGCAGAGTGCTTCGTGACGGTTACCAGGTCGTTATCGTCGGCAAACCCAATGCGGGCAAGTCGAGCCTCCTGAATCTTCTCAGCGGCCAGGAGGCGGCGATCGTGACCGAGGTCGCCGGAACAACGCGTGACGTGTTGCGCGAACAGATCGATGTCGATGGTCTTGCTGTCGAACTCATCGACACGGCCGGCTTGCGCAACGACCCGGACAGAATCGAAGCCGAGGGCATTCGCCGGGCGCGCGAGGCGCTCGCAAACGCCGACGCGGTCCTTTGGATACAGGATGCAACCGATCTTGACCCGGCAGCCCCGAAAGAAGGCCTGCCCGAGGGCGTGCCGGTTACGGTCGTACACAACAAGATTGACCTTACCGGCGTAACGCCGGGCGTAATCGGTGGTGAGGTCTACCTGTCGGCACAGACCGGCGACGGCATCGACGCGCTGCGCCAACGTATTCGGGAGCTGGCAGGCTACGACAACCAGGGCGAGGGCGCATTCACGGCGCGGCGCCGGCATATCCGGGCGCTGCGTCGCGCCAGGGAGCGCTTCGACAAAGGGCGGCGGGCGCTCGAAGACACGAGGGCCGGCGAGCTGTTTGCAGAAGAGTTGCGCCTGAGTCAGCAGGCCCTTGGAGAGATCACCGGCGCATTCAGTGCCGACGATCTGCTGGGAAAGATCTTTTCCGAGTTCTGTATCGGAAAATAGCGTCACTCGCTACCCGAGATTCATCAGAAAATCCTCAGACTTTGATCTGGTTCCGGGATTTTGGTGCGCATATGGTCAATAGTTCATGAATTCTGCCCGATTGAGGGCACTGGTTTAACATAAGACGGCCAAAGCGGCCATATAGGAGACATCATGATTAGGAAAAGTTTACTCACAGCACTGCTACTGCTGGCGGGACCAGTAATGGCAGCAGACATCAGCTACAACTACGTTCAGCTGGACTACGGCTTCATTACGCTCGAGGACGTTGTTCCAGGCGTCGATATCGACGGCGATGGCCCGGGAATTAGCGGCTCTTTTGAGGTCGGCGAAAACTGGTTTATCGGGGTTGGCTATCGAACAATCGGTTTCGACTTCGATGTTGACTTCGACCAGCTAAACGTCGGGTTTGGGTACCACACGGCTATTTCGGCGAACACGGACTTCTTCGGGACGCTGTCTTACCTGTCGGTGGACGCGTCCGGCGCGGGCGGCTCTGCCAGTGAGAGCGGCTACGGCATCAATGTTGGTGTGCGCGCGATGGTGACGGACAAGCTGGAGCTCGATGGCGTCCTTGGCTATACAGACCTGGGCGACGGTGCGGATGGCACCACTATCGGGGCGGCTGCAATCTACAACTTCACCGAGGCGTTTTCTCTCGGTGTCAATGTTGAGGTTGAAGACGATGCCTTCGGCTACGGAGTGGGCGTCAGGTTCTACTGGGACAAATAGGGACTGAACTGCGGTTCAGTAATCGACATCTCGAGTACATCGCCGTATTTTGCGACGTCTTCGCGAATCGACCCGGCATCGCCTATCAGGATAAGCGCGACGTTCTCTGGTAATGGATACACATCACTGATTGTGTTGTGAACGGTTACCGGCGTCGCGCTTTCAAGGGCCAGCCCATAGTCGTCGATGTGGGTTCGATCGAGGCCGTATAACTCGAGGTAGGCAAACATGCCCGCGAGCGACGACGCGGTTTCGAGACTCGGCGGGAACTGTCCCATGATGTAGTTGCGCGCTGACACTATCATCTCGTCATCCAGGCCCTTCACATGCAATCGCTCGAGCACATCGAGGGCCATGTCGATTGCCTCGACGGTCTTGCCCGTTTCGGTGAATGAACGAATGGTGACGGACCCGGGCCTGGCACGACGCTCGATAGTCGAGCGGACACCATAAGTAAGGCCGGACTTCACCCGCAGCTCGGTCATTAACATCGATGTAAACCGACCGCCAAATACGGTGTTGGCCAGGCTCAGTTCGGCGCGATTCTCGTAACCGACGGGAACGCCAATATTGCCGATCCAGAAATACGTCTGCGTCGCGCCGGGTTTGTCGACGAGCAATACGCGGCGACCCTCGATTGGAGCGGCGATGCCGACCTCGGGAAGCATCCCGCCCGCGGACTCCCAACCCGCGAACGCGGCGGTGAGAGCAGCCTTCATCGCGGCGAGATCAAAGTCGCCTGCCACGGCAATAATCAGCCGATCGCCGCCGAAGTTATCGGCGTAGAACTGCAGCAGGTCATCGTGCTCGATCCCGGCGAGCGACGCCTCGCTGCCAAAGGTCGGGCTGCCGTAAGGATGACCGGGGAACAGGAAGGCGTTGCTGTATGAAGGCATCAGGCCAGAGGGGTCCGAGTCTTTCGCGGCCTTGATCAGGTCGATCGTCCGGCTCCGCTCCTTCGCCAGCTCGTCCGCTGAAAGCGTCGGGCGCCGCAGTGCGTCGGCCACGAGCTCGATCATGAGCTTCGCATCGCGCGAAAGGAACTCGGCAGATACCGTGATCGACTCCACGTCAGCATCAACGGACAGCTGCCCGCCGACACTGGCAGCAGCCTCGGCAAACGCCGCTGCGTCGCGGCTGCCCGCGCCCTTTTGCATGACGGTCGCCAGCAACTCGGCCAGGCCGCTTTGCGAAACGGGGTCGGCGAGCGACCCGCCGCGCACGACCGCGCGCATGCCGATCAGCGGCACATCGTGTTTTTCGCTGAGCAACAACACCGTTCCATTGGCCAGCTCGACGCGCTCATACTCGGGCAGCGTCAATTCCGCTGCCCAGGCCGCAGGCACGAACAGCAGTAACACAATGAGCAGGGAACCCCTCATCGCAAACCTCCGTCATCCGGGGCGCGCAGGACGCCAACCGTCACGTTTGCGCGGCGGAACACCCTGGCCGCTACGGCCTGAAGTTGCTCCGACGTAATGTTGCTGAGGTCTTCAGGAATGGCGAAGAGGTTCTCGTAATCGCCGGTAAATACCTCGAAGTTACCAAGCGCGGACGCCTTGCCGTCGATGGTCTGTAATCTCCGCCAGAATGCGGCGAGCCGCAGGTTACGCGCCTTCGTCAGCTCGGCGGAAGTCACCCCTTCCCGCGCAACCCGCTCCAGCTCGCTGAGCAGGCGCGCTTCGACGGCACCGATATCCGCCCCGGGCGGTAACGTCATCGCGAAATAGGCGAGTCCCGGATCAAACCCATCCGACTGCCACCCGCTAACCTGCAGCGCCAGTTGTTCTTCCTCAACCAGCAGGCGGTGCAGCCTGGAAGAGTCGCCCTCGGCGAGAATCGCCAGCAGCAGGTCCAGGTGCAGAGTCTCCGGATCCGCGGTCGCCCCTGCGTGAAAGGCCATGTGCAGGAGCGGGGTCTGCGCGTCGGTCTCAATGAGCACGCGGCGCTCGCCCTGTTGCTCGGGTTCGACCGTTGTTATTTGCGGCGGCGGGTGCTGTCTCGGAATCGGGGAGAGGTATTGCTCGGCAAGCAGATAAATTTCCTCGGGCGTCACGTCGCCGGCGAAAACCATCGTCTGGTTATTAGGCGCGTAGTAGGCCTTGAAGAATTCTTCGAGATCGTCCTGTGTCCAGTTCTCGATGTCGGATGGCCAGCCGATAACCGGATTCTGGTAGGGGTGAGCAACAAAGGCGGTCGCCCGCATCTGTTCGTAGAGGCGCCCGAAGTTGTCATTGTCAATTCGCAGCCGCCTTTCTGAAAACACGGCGCCGCGCTCGGTCTCGACAACATCCGGGTCGATCGCAAGATTGTGCAGGCGGTCGCTCTCGAGCTCGAAGATCGTCTCGAGCGCGGAGCGTGGGAACCAGTCCATATATACCGTCAGATCATTGCTCGTATACGCGTTGTTGGCACCGCCAGCGGCCTCCATCGCGCGATCGAATTCGCCCTGTTCGCTCGTCTCGGTGCCGTTGAACATCATGTGTTCGAAGAAATGCGCGATACCTGTTATGCCCGGGTACTCGTTCCTGCCGCCCGCCCGCACAAAGTTGTACATAACGACATTGGGTATGTCGTGGTCCGGCCAGACGATGACCTGCAGGCCGTTCGGCAAATTAAATGATGTGATTTCGCGAGGCACTTCGGCCTTGGCAGAAAAATCGAACACCGGCCTGAGCGGAATCTCTTCGAGGATGAGTGGCGGCGGCGGTTCGAACTCCGGGAGCAGTTTTTCGCCGATAACTGCGGCCACACCGAGCACCGCAAGCACGGCGACGGCGGCGTTAAGCTTCTGCCCGGTCTTGTAGACGATCGACTGTGTCTGGTCGACGTCCATCGCCTTGGACAGCCCGGCCGGCGTGATCTCGTAGGTCCAGGCAAAAATCAGCGCGACCGGGAAGCCGATCGCCAGTAACAAGAGCACGTAGTCGCTCACCCATGGCGACACGCCAAGACCATCCACCATGTGGCTTACGATCCACACGAATAGCCAGCTGGCGACCGCATATAGCAGCGCCACCTTGAAGACGTTTCGGCGCCTGAGTTCGGTGAACAGACCCATAGTGATTATTCTAGCCGAGCAGGCCCTCTCGACGATACAGGCGGGCGCATACCCAGGTCAGGATAATGCCGAGAATCAAGGTGCTAACGACGGAAATCATGACGTGTAAGGCATTGATTGGCTCGTTCTTGACCATGTCTACCAGCAGCAAATGCTGGCTGAGGCTGGGAATGAACATGAACTCGACGCGCGGGCGCAACGTCAGGATGCTGACGATCAGAATCGGCAGGGTTGGCGCAATCAGGACAACACTGAGCCAGGTTTGCGCTTCACGATAGCTCTTGGTGAACGACGCAACGAGCGTCATGAGCGCCGCGCCGACGAGAATGAATGGCAGGAAGATGGCGAGCGCCGCAACGACGACGTCGAGACCAAAGTTCGGTGTCATGCCGAGTTCCTCGAGCGGCATGAAGCCAATCGAAACATAAAACGCGAGCAGGCTGAGCGTCAGGGACAGCGTCATGAACAGGCAGGTGGCAGCGATCTTGCCCAGGATCAATTGATCGCGGGTTACGGGTAACGACAGGAGGGGCTCGAGGGAGCCACGCTCGCGCTCTCCGGCGGTTGTGTCGATCGCGAGGTACATGCCGCCCATGAGGGCCGCAAAGACGAAGAAGTAGCTCATCATGCCGAGCAATAGAGCGGAGCGGCCGCTGGGGGTCGAAACGTCGACCTCGTCAATGTTAATTGGCTGCAGCGCCCGCGGATTAATGCCTCGAGCAACAACGCGCGTACCGGCAAGCAGCTGGTTGTACGCCATCAGGGCCGAGCGCGCGCGTCGCGCGTCGCGGTCGGCGTCGGTATTCGCCAGGTCGGAAACGAGCTCGACTTTCGCGGGGATCGTGTTGGCAAGCTGTTCGCCAAACGCCTCCGGGATGATGAGTACGATGTCGTGGACACCGGTCTTTACAGCGTCCATCGCTGCAGCCAGATCCTTGGGGCCGTCCACCGCATCGATGTTCCTGCTGCGCAGGTAGGCAACGAGATTCGGCGCATACTCCTGGCCGATAACCGGCAGCTCCATGGTGCTTTGCTGGTCCTCGATCGAGCGCTCGACCGACAGGTTGATCACAAACGCAAACAGGACCGGGCCGAAGATCGGGCCCATGAGCAGCGCAGACCCGAGTGTGCGGCGATCCCGGAAGTTATCGAGCACCTCCTTGAGGAAGACTGTGAACGTCGTGCGCATCAGTCGGGCTCCACCATGTGGATGGCTTTCACAAAGGCGTCCTCAATATCCTCGCAGCCCGTTTGCTCGCGAATCCCATCGATCGAGTCATCGATGGCGACCTGGCCGTTGGCGATAATGCAGATGTCGTCGCACAGCGCGGCAACCTCTTGCATGACGTGGCTCGAAAACAGCACACAACGGCCGTCATCTTTTAGTTTCAGTATCAACTCGCGCAGGGACCGCGTTGCCATGACGTCGAGCCCATTAGATGGCTCGTCGAGAATGACGTTCTGCGGGTCGTGCACGAGGGCGCGCGCCAGGGACACCTTGGTGCGCTGTCCCTGCGAGAAACCCTTGGTGCGCCGCTCGGCGAAATCGCCAATTTCGAGAAGCTTCACGATGTGCTCGACGCGGTCGTCGACCTCCGCCCTGTCGAGGCCGCATAGCCTGGCGAAGTACGCGATGTTTTCACGCGCCGTCAGGTGGGGGTACAGGCCGGCACCATGCGGCAATGCCCCGATTCGACTGCGAGCGGCGAGACTGTCGGTGACGACGTTGGCGCCGTCGATAGAGGCGCGGCCCTTGTCGGGCCTTAGCACGGTGTACAAGACACGCAGCGTCGTCGACTTGCCCGCACCGTTGGGTCCAAGCAGGCCCGTAATCTTGCCATCGGGCGCGTTGAAGCTGACACCGCGCACCGCGTGCACTTTGCCAAAGGACTTGTGAATTTCCTCTACCTTGATCATGGCGCAGGCCCCGAGAAGTCAACGAAGAAGGGCATGACGAAGTCTCGCTCCATGCATTCCGCGTCGACGGCGGCCGGGTCAGCGGCGGCCACAAAATCGGCGATAAGTCGGCTCATACAGCCGACGCCAAGCTGGCCGTGACCCTGGTGCTTGCCGATGAGGTGCGTGGCATTCGTCAGGTCAACGGCGGCTAACTCCGCGTAGCGCGGCGGGGTAATGGGATCTGCATCGCCCGACAGAAGCAGGAACGGGATGTCCGTAGCGAGGGGTGCTTTGAACTCCGCGTCGATCGGACCCCGGGGCCAGTCCGTGCAGATGGCCTCGAGCGCATCGAGCTGGAATGTGCCCATGTAACTCGCGGCGATACCGTCGAAGTCGATCGTCGTTCTGTCCAGGAAGGGCAGGTCCTCGGTGCACATCACTGTATTGTGCATGCCGAGCGCGAGCGCGTCGGACATCGCAATAGCGGTCATCATGTACTGGCTCGCGAGTGGCACCCAGTTGCCCTGGCCTGCTTCGTGAACAAAGAGGGGAAGCAGCGCGATTGTTGGTGGGCTGTAGGCAAGGAGCCGGACCGCGCCGGCCAGCTCCGTCTCGCCAAACGAAACTAACTCGGCCCTGCCGGTGCTCGGATGCGGCACGCTGACCTCGACCGGCGCCTCGCGCAGCTCAGCAACGATGTTGGCAAACGTCGTCTCTATCCCGGGGAAGCGCTCGTTGCATGAAGCGTCTTCGACGCAGCGCGCGAGAATCCTGTCGACGGCTTTCTGGCTTTCAGTAGCAATCTCCGGTCCGAGCGCGATCTGTGGCGGGACGACGCCGTCAATAACGACCGTGCGCGTGGAGTCCGGGTAGCGCCTCGCGAAATGCTGAGCAACTCGCGTGCCGTAGGACACGCCATAGAGATTGAGCGCTGAGTAGCCGAGCGCCTCGCGAATTGCCTCGAGGTCCGTGACGGCTATGCTGGTCGAGAAATAACGAGGATCGTGCGGCAGGCTTTCGAGGCACTCCGCGATGAACTGGATCGTGTCCTCGAGCGTAAACTCGCCTTCGAATAGCAGCGCTTCGTCATCGATCGGGCAGTCCATACGAGAGGATTCGCCGGTGCCACGCTGGTCGACGAGCAGAATGTCGCGATTGCGGCGGACCGGCTCGAATGCGCCAGCATAGGCTGAATAGAATTCCACGGCGCCCTGGCCGGGACCGCCGGCGAGGGGCACGATCGGGTCGTTCTCGGGACTGAGGTTGAGCGCCGGCACTACGGCGACCCGAATTTCGATCTCGGGCGAACCCTGATCCGCCGGGTTTTCGGGGCGCAACATCGTGCCGCAGCGCGCTTTGATACCGGGATACCCCGGCCCGGCGCTGATGCGGCAGTCCTCCAGTGCAAGCGCTTGTGCGGTGCTCGTGTTGCACGCGGCCAGCAGCACCAATGCCACGATCGTCAGACAAGGGGTTCGAACAGGAAGGCGGAGCATGGAATACCCGGGGACCAAACGAACGCGCTATCTTGGACAAACCCCTATTGATAGTAAAGTTTCTGGTAGAATCCGCGCCCACTTCGAGCTTGAACTGGTTAAGAATTAACCAATGTTGGGTCGTTTATGTCCAATGGTTTTGATGTCATCGTGATTGGCGGCGGTCACGCCGGTACGGAAGCCTCCCTGGCGGCCGCACGGGCAGGTGCGCGGACGCTGCTCGTGACCCACAAAATTGCGACGCTGGGGCAAATGAGCTGCAACCCGGCCATCGGCGGAATCGGCAAAGGCCACCTGACCCGGGAAATCGATGCGTTGGGCGGCGCCATGGCACAGGCGATCGATCGGGCGGGCATACAGTTTCGTACGCTGAACGCATCCAAGGGACCGGCAGTACGGGCCACGCGCGCGCAGGCCGATCGCGAGCTGTACCGCGACACGATACGCGGCATGATACTGGGCCAGCCAAATCTCGAAGTGGTCGAAGGCTCGGTCGACGACCTGATCATCGAAGAGGGCCGGGTCGCCGGCGTCACCACTGAATTCGGGGTCAATTACCTTGCGCGCGCTGTGGTACTGACCGTCGGGACGTTCCTCGGCGGCCGCATCCTGATTGGCAGCACGGAAGAGGCCGGCGGACGGATCGGCGACGAGCCGTCGAACAGGCTGGCGGCACGCCTGCGGGAACTGCCGTTCAATGTCGCGCGCCTGAAGACGGGTACGCCACCGCGCCTGGACGGCCGGTCATTGAACTACGACGTGATGCAGGAGCAGTCGGGGGATACGCCGGTGCCCGTGTTCTCGTTTCTCGGCGAGCGCCAGCAGCATCCGCGGCAGATCTCGTGCTGGATTACGAAGACGACCGAAGAAACCCACGACATCATTCGTGGCTCGCTGGATCAGTCACCGATGTATGCGGGAATGATCGAAGGTGTCGGCCCGCGCTACTGTCCGTCAATAGAGGACAAGATTGTGCGTTTCGCGGACAAGGCATCGCACCAGATTTTCGTCGAGCCCGAGGGACTGTCCACCGACATCGTCTACCCCAATGGAATTTCGACGAGCCTGCCCGCCGATGTGCAGGAGCGCTTTGTTCATTCGATCATCGGTTTCGAGAGCGCGAAGATCACGCAACCGGGCTACGCGATCGAGTATGACTATTTCGATCCACGTGATCTCAAGCCGACACTCGAAACCAAGCATGTCAACGGGCTGTATTTCGCGGGCCAGATCAATGGCACAACCGGCTACGAGGAGGCCGGTGCGCAGGGCCTGCTGGCGGGCATCAATGCAGCACGCCATGCGCGCGGCGAAGAGGAATGGTTTCCCGAACGTCATGAGGCGTACATCGGCGTGCTTGTCGACGACCTGGTCACGCGCGGCGTGTCAGAGCCGTATCGGATGTTCACGAGCCGGGCGGAATATCGGCTGACGTTGCGAGAGGATAATGCGGACCTTCGCCTTACACCGAAGGGCCGCGACCTGGGCCTCGTCGACGATGCGCGGTGGGAAGCGTTTCAAGCCAAGTGCACGGCTGTGGAGAAAGAGCAGGCCCGCCTTAAGGCGACGTTCGTGAAATCGGCCGGTGCGGCAGCCGCGGCGCTGTTGAAGCGACCGGAACTTGGCTACGCCGACGTTGTGGCACTTGCCGAAGTTGGCCCGGGCGACGAACTCGCGAGCGCCGAGCAGCAGGAGCAGGTCGAACAGCAAGTCGAAGTGCGCGCCAAATACGCCGGCTACATCGATCGCCAGGAACGCGAGATTGCGAAGAATGCGAAACAGGAATCGCTGCGGCTGCCAGATGACATCGACTATGCGCGGGTTGATGGTCTTTCAAATGAGGCGCGACAGAAACTCATGTCGGCACGGCCTGCAACCGTCGGCCAGGCATCGCGCCTCGAGGGCATGACGCCGTCAGCGGTATCGCTGCTCCTGATTCATCTCAAGAAGCGGCAACTGCAGAAAAGCGCCTAGTTCGAGCAGCGGTTCAGGTATGCTTCGCGCATGAACACGATACGCCTGATCGCACTACTGTTTTTGCTGGCGCTCGGGGCTGCCTGCGGCACCGATGACGACTCGGCGGAGCCGAGAGATACGCTGCAGCGCGGCATTCCGACCGACCCCGAAACGCTGGATCAGCACAAGGCGCGCACTATCCAGGCCGCAGACGTGCAGCGAGACCTCGGCGAGGGGCTCGTCGGCTATTCTGCCGTGGGCGAACTGGTGCCTGCGGCGGCGACGAGCTGGGACGTTTCGGAAGACGGCCTGACCTACACTTTCCACCTGCGCGAAGGCGCGAAATGGTCCAATGGCGACCCGGTCGTCGCGGCACACTTCGTGGCGAGCGTCGAACGACTGGTCGACCCGGATACGGCCGCATTCTATGCACAGTTCCTGTCGGATATAGCCGCTATCGAGGCGGCCGACGACCTGACGTTGGTGATGACGCTCGCACAGCCGACCCCTTACCTGCTCAGCCTGCTGACACATCCGGCGACCTTTCCGATTCACACGCCGTCGGTCAAGGAGCTTGGCGATGGGTTTGCCCGGCCCGGCAAGCTCGTTTCCAATGGCGCCTATGTTCTTGATGCGTGGATTCCGGGCTCGGTGATTTCGCTGCGTCGAAACGAGCACTATTGGAACGACGCGTCAACGTCGATCGACAAGGTCAACTACCATGTGCTCGTACAGGACAGCTCGGAGCTGAATCGCTATCGTGCGGGTCAGTTGCATATCACGAGTACCGTGCCGCCCGACAGCTTCGCACAGGTGCAGGCGGAGCTCGGCGATCAACTGCACGTTGCGCCGTACCTTGGCGTGTATTACTACGGTTTCAATCTCTCCAAGCCGCCATTCAAGGACAACCCCGGCCTGCGGCAGGCGCTGTCGATGGCAATTGATCGAGAGCAGCTAACGGCAAAAGTCACCGGACGTGGCGAAGTGCCGGCGTACAGCTGGGTGCCGCCAGGGACGCACGACTATGAGCCACCTGCGCTGAGCTACTCCGCCATGACCCAGGCGGAACGTAACCAGGTCGCGCGCAATCTCTACAAGGCCGCTGGCTATAGCGATGACAATCCGTTGCGCTTTGAGCTGCGTTACAACACGTCCAATACACAAGGGCGTGTTGCTGCTGCCATCCAGAATATGTGGAAAGAAGCTCTCGGGGCCGAGGCAACCCTGGTCAACGAAGAGTTCCAGGTGCTGCTGTCGAACATTCGCGGTCGTGAAATAACGCAGGTGTTTCGGTCGAGCTGGATCGGTGACTACAACGATGCACATACTTTTTTGAAAATCCTGGAAAGCGACAATCCGGCCAACTCGCCCGGCTACGCAAGTGACGAATTCGACTCGCTGATGCAAAGAGCGGCGGAACAAACGGACCTCGATGCGCGCCGGCTCTACCTTGAGGAAGCCGAGCGCGTGATGCTCGCGGACCACCCCACCATTCCGATCTATTTCTATTTGAGCAGGCATCTCGTCAGCACCGAGATCGAGGGCTGGGGAGACAACGTTCTGGATTACCATTACTCTCAGCACCTGAGCTTCAAAGCGGCCCAATAGCCGCGCTGGATCAAATACTTGCTGCGCTACACGCTGCTCAGAATCGTAGGGGCGATTCCGACCTTGTTGTTGGTTATCGCGCTCGCATTTCTCATGGTGCACGCCGCACCGGGCGGACCGTTTGACGATGAGCGCGCGCTGCCCGCGGAGGTCGAAGCCAATATCGCAGCGGCGTATCACCTCGACGAGCCTTTGCCGAAGCAGTTCGTGAGATACGTGTCGGGGCTGCTGCGAGGAGACCTCGGACCGTCTTACCGCTACGTCGACTACTCGGTCAATGAGCTGATCGCCACCGCATTCCCCTACTCCCTGCGCATCGGCGCGCTGGCCATGGCGCTGGCGCTTTTGATTGGTGTCAGTGCGGGCACGTTAGCCGCGCTGCGGCAGGGCACAGCGCTCGATCGAGTGGTCATGGGCTTTTCGATGACTGGCATCTCGATTCCTGTGTTCGTCGTGGCGCCGGTGCTCGTGTTACTGCTCGCCGTCAAGTTGCAGTGGCTGCCGGCGGGCTGGAGCGAAACCGGTGGCGCGGGGCGCTACATCCTGCCCGTCGTTACGCTGGCGCTGCCGCAGATCGCGTACATTGCGCGGCTGACGCGCGCGAGCATGATCGACGTGCTTGGCCGGGACTTTATCCGTACGGCTCACGCGCAGGGCCTCGGCACAGCGACGATCATCCGCGTGCACGCGCTCAAGCCGGCGATGCTACCTGTGCTGTCTTACATGGGCCCGGCGATCGCAGCGATCCTGACGGGTTCGGTCGTCGTTGAAGAGATCTTCGGCATACCCGGTCTCGGGCAGTTTTTCGTCCGCGGCGCATTGAATCGGGACTACACGCTGGTGCTCGGCATCGTCGTCTTCTACGCGACGCTGATCATTGCGCTGAACCTGGTCGTGGACATTCTCTACGGCGCGATCGACCCACGAGTGCGGTACCGATGAGCGGCAATCGGACAGTAAAGGTGACCGGTACCTTTTTGCTGGCGATTACGGTGGCGGCGCTGGTGGGCCCGTGGATCAGCCCGAACGATTACGTGACGACCAACCTCGACCAAATCCTCGTTTCGCCATCGGTAAGCGGCATGCACTGGTTTGGCACGGACGGACTCGGTCGAGACTTATTCGTGCGCACGATGCATGGTATTCGCGTGACGATGCTCGTCGCGGTCGTGGCCAGCCTGGTCAGCCTTGTCATCGGCGTTGCCTACGGGGCGATCGCGGGCTTTGTTGGCGGCCGCGTCGATGCCGTGATGATGCGTCTCGTGGATACGCTCTACGCGCTGCCGTTTATCTTCTTCGTGATCCTGCTCATGGTCGTGTTCGAGCGAAATTTCTTCCTGATCTTTGTAGCAATTGGTGCGATCAACTGGCTCGATATGGCGCGCATCGTGCGTGGGCAAACCCTGTCATTGCGAGAGCGCGAATTCGTCGAGGCGGCACGACTGACCGGCGTGAGTACAGCACGCATCGTCTTCCGGCATATCGCGCCCAACCTGATGGGAATTGTAATCGTGTATGTCACGCTGACGATTCCACAGGCGATTCTGGTTGAGTCGTTCCTGAGCTTTCTTGGGTTGGGCGTGCAGGAACCACAGACGTCGCTGGGCGCGCTCGTCGATGCAGGCGTCAACCAGATGGAGCGGGCATCGTTTGCGCTGCTGATACCCGCTACGCTGCTGGCCCTGATACTCATGTGCTTCAACTTCCTGGGCGACGGGCTGCGCGATTATTTCGACGCGAGGCAGTCACCGTGAGCCTGCTCGACGTAACGGGGCTGAAGATTCGCTATGGCGAAGACACCGTTGTCGACGGCGTAGACCTGTATATCGAACGCGGGGAATCGGTGGGCCTCGTTGGTGAGTCGGGGTCCGGTAAATCACAGTCGGCGCTGGCGATCCTGGGCCTGCTGCCGAAGCACGCGCGCGTCGAAGGAAGCATCGAGTTCGACGGGCAGCAGCTCCTCGGGGCGGGTGAAGAGAAGCTCAACACAATTCGTGCTCGTCGCATCGGGATGGTGTTCCAGGACCCGATGCAGGCATTGAATCCTTATCTGCGTGTGGGCACGCAACTCAAGCAGATCATTCTGAGTCACGGCCTTGCGGAGAAAGCGGAGGCGACCACACGTGCGATCGAGATGCTCGCGAAGGTTGGCCTGCCCGATCCCGAGCGACAGTTTCGCGCGTACCCACACCAGCTCTCGGGCGGCATGCGCCAGCGCGCGATGATTGCATCGGCCCTGATCGCCGAGCCCGACCTGTTAATTGCCGACGAGCCCACCACGGCACTGGATGTCACGGTCCAGGCACAAATACTCGATCTGCTGGAAGACATTCGTGACAACACGGCGCTGCTGTTGATTACGCATGACCTGGGCATCGTCGCCGGGTATTGCGAGCACATGATCGTCCTGGAGCGCGGCCGAGTCGTGGACGCCGGGCCGACGACCTCGCTGTTCGCGGCGCCCGGGCATGCGCACACGCGAACCTTGATTGCCGCTGCGCCAAGGGTCGACCGTGGCGACGTGCCCGCACCGGTGTCGGCCAGCACCATCCTGAGTGTTGGCGATGTGGCGATCGACTACGACGAGCTGCACGCGGTAAGCGACGTTAACTTCTCGGTCAGGAAAGGAGAGACCGTCGCAGTGGTCGGTGAGTCCGGCTCGGGCAAATCGAGCCTGGTACGAGCGGTACTCGGCCTGGTGCCGATGGCGAGGGGTCGCGTGGTCTACTCTGGCGACACGCTCGAAGGGCCCGTTCAGAGCCGGAGCCTCGAGATGCGACGCGATCTGCAGCTGGTATTCCAGGATCCGGTCGGCGCCCTTAATCCGCAGATGCGAGTCCAGACCATTGTCGAGGAACCGCTGCTCGTTCATGAGCCGGCACTCTCTGCTTCCGAACGACGAGGTCGCGCTGCCGCGATGCTGGATAAGGTCGGGCTCGAAGAAAAGTTCCTGCGTCGTTACCCACACGAGCTTTCGGGTGGGCAGGCGCAGCGTGTCGCGATCGCCAGGGCGCTGATACTCGATCCGAAAATTCTGATCTGCGATGAAGCCGTCGCCGCACTTGATGGCACGGTTCGGGCGCAGGTGCTCAACTTGCTGCGCGACGTTCAGGCCGAGACCGGGTTATCGATCATCTTTATATCGCATGACCTGGCGGTGGTTCGCTCGATCAGTCACCGCGTCCTCGTCATGTACATGGGTCGCCTGGTCGAAGTGGCGGATAATGAAAACCTGTTCGCTGCGCCGGCGCACCCATACACGCAAGCGCTTATCAGGTCGGTTCCAGTGCCGGATCCGGTGGTTGCGCCGGGTCGCGCGCCGCTGCTCGGCGAGGTACCTTCATTGTTCAGCCCGCCAGCAGGCTGCGTGTTTCATCCGCGATGCCCCAAGGCAGACGCGACTTGCGCCGACACGGCGCCGACACTTCGCGATCTTGGCGGCAGCCGCGTTGCCTGCCACCACCCCAATAACTAGGGCATGGCGCCCAGCGGGATCGGAATCGGCGCGCCGTTGACCGTCAGCAGACCCTTCTTGAGTTCTGCTTCGAGCTCGTACGCATCACCGCGCTTGACCAGGTAACCGGCGCCGATAGCCATGGCGAAATTGGGTTCGACCTGCGCAATCATCTCGACGATAACTTCAGGAATCGACAGGTCGATCGATGCCTCGGTGCTCAGCAACAGGCTCGACCAGTCAAATGTCGCGGGGTCTTCTTCGGCGAACTCGAACAGAAACCTGGAGGAAACAGTACCGGCGGGCAGCGTGATATCGAAGCGCTCGAAGTTAAATGTGAATCCCGAGGCGAACAGTTGCTGGAGGTCCTTTTCAACAGCACTAAAAGAGGCCACGGGGTCCTGGCTGTTTCCGGCGCCCTCGAGGCCCCGTTGAACGCGGCCGAAAGCATCGGCATCGGCCCCCTCCATGTTGAAGACCACTTCGAGCCCCACCTCGCCGAACTGCGGTATTTGGTGAAGCTCGGCGGTCAGGTCTGCAAGCGCATTAATGTCGTCGCCCTCGAGCTCCGACCGGGCATTCAGCGACATGGACTTCACACCGCCAGACGTTGCGCCGCCCGCGGCGATCGACAGACCGGCCAGCTCAACTGCGACGTCGCCTACCATCACGCCATACTTCGTCGGCTGCTGCTGTCCTTCGAAAGTCAGTTGGTCGAGGGTGAGCACTTCTACCGCGTCTCCGACAGAGACCGAACCGACGTTACCGTCGAACGCGGCTTCGCCGGTCCTGGGGTCCGTCTTGATGTTGATGTTTGTGGGCCCCCACGTCGCGGTGGTGCTGCCATTTTCGAAGGAGCCGCTCTCGAGCTCGTAGTGCGACTGCAATTCGCCGACGAGTCCAATCTCGCTGTATATGATCCCGGGAATTTCGATAAGCTCGCCATCGGGGAGTTCGACCGACAGTCTGGATATTGCGCTCCCGAGCCCCGGGGCCAGCGACCCCTTCTCCCGCGACATCGACGAGAACGGGATAAGGCCGTGATCGATTTTCGTATTCACGACGAGCACCGGCAGCTGGTCGGCGGTCAGCGGGCCCAGCAATGATTCCGCCGCAAGCAGAAGATCACCATCCTGTATCTCGATCCGGTGCTGGCCCTCCGAGGAAAACCAGCCGCGAGCAAAGCTCTCGGTGGTCACCGAGACTTCGCCACTTTCGCGGGCCGCCCATTCGAGGTTCTCTGACACGGACTTCTCAGCCATGCGACCGACAATCGCGGGGGAGACGAGGACCACAATAGCGAGGATAATCAGTACAGCAACGACACCTTTTTTCACGTTGTACTCTCTGGAAACAGTGCAGGAAGGGGCTGATGCTAGCATGCAGGCAGTGCGTTGCTGTGACGCAGCGCTAGAAATCGAGGCCGAGTGTCACTACCATAGCGGCCTCGCTGAAGACCTCGGTGAAAGCCGGGCCCCGGAACTACTGAAGAAACAAGTGATTACGAACATGAAAACCGTAGCTGGCGCCGCGATGGCGCTCCTCGCACTGGCTTTTTTCGCGCAGCCCGCATTCGCTGAAGGTAACGCTGCGGCGGGTAAAGAACTCGGGTACACCTGCCTCGGTTGCCACGGGATTGAAGGCTATCGTAATGCTTACCCGTCCTATCGCGTTCCCAAGCTGGGTGGCCAGAAGGCCGGCTACCTGGAGATTGCCCTGAGGGGCTATCGTGCCGGCACGCGCCAGCACCCGACGATGGAAGGGCAGGCGGCCAGCCTGACTGACCGGGAGATTTCGGACATCGCGGCGTACCTCGCGAGCATCGGTGGCGAAACCGTTGCAGCCGGCGGCACGCAGGGCGCATCGTTCGACAAGGCGGCGGCTTGCGCGGCCTGCCATGGCCCGAACGGCATCAGCATTAATGCAGCATGGCCGACGCTGGCTGGCCAGCACGAAGACTACATCACGCACTCGTTGCAGCAGTATCGCGACGGCACGCGCAGCGATCCCGTCATGGCAGCGCAGGCAGCGCTCGTCGCCGAGGAAGACATCGCGAGTCTGGCGAAATATTTCTCGAGCCTGGAAGGCCTCGAAACCACGAAGCCCGAGTGAGTCGTGCCCGGCTCGTTACAAGCCGATGCCGGGTAATCGCGCTCATTTGACGCGCCTCAACGATGGCATCGTCGCCATCGATACCGAGTACCTTCGACCGCTCCTGGACGCGAGCCACCTGATCGTCGAGGGCGGTCGGGGCGCATTCGTCGACACGGGCACGAACAACAGTGTGCCATTGCTGCTGGATGCGCTGAGCCAGCAAGGCCTCGATGCAGAGGCTGTCGACTTCGTCTTCCTCACCCATATTCATCTTGACCACGCCGGTGGTGCCGGGCTGCTTATGCAGCAGCTGCCTTACGCGCAATGTGTACTGCATCCGCGGGGTGCGCCACATATGGTCGATCCCGAGCGGCTTATTGCCGGGACGATCGCCGTGTACGGTGAAGAGAAGATGCGCGAGATGTACGGCGACATAGTGCCGATCGACGCGTCGCGCGTCGTCGTTGCCGAGGATGAGGCCTGGTTCGATTTCAACGGCCGAAGAATGCAGACGCTGCACACGGAAGGGCACGCCCGGCACCACTACGTGCTTAACGATCCGGCGTCGCACGGTGTGTTCACGGGCGACAATTTCGGTATTTCCTATCGCGAGCTCGACACAGCGAAGGGTGAATTCATTTATCCGACGACAACGCCGGCGAGTTTCGACCCCGCCGAGGCGCACAGGTCCGTCGATCGCATCATGTCGTGTGCGCCCAGGCAGGTCTATCTGACGCATTACAGCCGGGTTCGCGACCTCGACCGCCTCGCCGTCGATATGCACGCAGGAATCGACGCGTTCGTCGCGCTGGCGCACGAGCATAAGGACGCGCCGGATCGCGATGCAGCTATTCAATCGGCCATGTTTAACTATCTGTCTGCGCGCATCCGGGAGCACGGCTTCAGGGGAGATCAGGATGCGATATGGTCGGTCGTAGAAATGGATGTAGTACTCAACTCGCAGGGCCTCGTTGCCTGGCTCGAGCGACTGGAGAAACAGGATGGATAGTTTTCGCGCATTTCGTATCGACGAAGACAATGGAGAGATCGCGGCCGGCTTCCAGGAGCTGACTCTCGATGACCTGACCGAAGGTAACGTCGTCGTGCGGGTCACGCACTCGACGATCAACTACAAGGACGCCCTGGCGGCGACGGGCAAGGGCAAGATCCTGCGGCGTTATCCGCTGAACGGTGGAATCGACTTTGCGGGTGTCGTCGTGAGTTCGGAAGATGCCGAGTTTCAGCCCGGGACCGAGGTCCTGATGAATGGCTGCGGCCTGTCGGAGACCGTGGACGGAGGCTACTCGGAATATGCGCGCGTGGACAGCCAGGGACTGGTTTCCGTGCCGGAGGGCATGAGCTGTGCCGAGGCCATGCAAATTGGTACGGCCGGCTACACAGCGGCGCTGGCCATTCATCGCATGGAGCAAAACGGCCAGTCGCCGGACCTGGGGCCAGTCGTTGTGACTGGCGCGACGGGCGGCGTGGGCAGCATTGCGATCGACATGCTGGCCGGGCGTGGCTACGAAGTTGCGGCCCTGACCGGCAAAGCGGGCGAGGAGGCCTACCTGCGCGAGATTGGTGCGCAGACCATCCTGTTGCGCGACGAACTTGATCTCGGCAAGCGGCCGATGGAAAAGGCCGCGTGGGCGGGCGCGATCGACAACCTGGGCGGTGACTACCTGACCTGGCTGACGCGGACCATGAGCTACGGCGGCAACATCGCAAGCATCGGGCTCGCGGCGAGCCATGAACTGAACACGACCGTGCTGCCGTTTATCCTGCGGGCGGTGTGCCTGCTTGGCATCAACTCGGTCGATACGCCGCGCGATCTGCGGCGCGCCGTGTGGGGCCGGATCGGAGGCAACCTCAAGCCACAGCATCTCGATGTGATCGGTCAGAAGACGATTCCATTCGACGAGCTGCCCGGCGCGTTCCAGGCATACCTCGATGGCAAGGTAACCGGGCGCGTCGTTGTGGAAATCCCGGGGTGAAAGTGAGTGCAGAGCACGAGGAGAAATTGCAGCTTCTTCTCGACGAACTCGAGCGGTGGAATCGCAAGGTCAACCTGACCGCCGTTCGGAATCGCGAACAGATGATCACATTGCATCTGCAGGACAGCCTTGTGGCACAGCCACTGCTCGAGGGCGCGGACATTCTCGATGTCGGCTGTGGGGCTGGTTTCCCCGGGTTGCCGCTCGCAATCGTCGAACCGGAACGAAACTTCACGCTGCTCGACAGTAACAACAAGAAGATTATGTTCGTGCAGCATGCGGCTGGTCTGCTGGGGCTCGACAACGTTACAGCGGTCAAAAGCAGGGGTGAGGACTATGCACCCGGTCACCGCTTTGATACCGTGATTGCCCGGGCGCTGGCCGCATTGCCGCGCCTCGTGGAAATCGCCGGACATCACGTAAGAGAGGACGGGGTGTTTGTAGCGCTGAAGGGGCGTTACCCGGCCGAAGAACTAGAAGAACTTACGACTCCGTGGAGTCATGAAGTCAAAGAGCTGCACGTGCCGGGCCTTGAAGAAGGTTCACGGCACGCCGTGCTGTTACGCAGGGCCTGAGTAAATGACGCGAATAATCGCTGTAGCGAACCAGAAAGGCGGGGTGGGCAAGACCACCACCTGCGTCAACCTGGCTGCGTCGCTGGCCGCGACGCAACGCCGCGTCCTGCTCGTGGATATGGATCCGCAGGGCAATGCGACGATGGGCTGTGGCATCAACAAGATGGAGGTCGAAAATTCCTCCTGCGATGTTTTGCTGGGTGACGCGACAGCGGCGGACACGATCATCTCGCCACCGGAGGGCGGTTTCGCGGTTCTGCCGGGCAACGAAGACCTGACTCTCGCGGAGGTTAACCTGCTGCAGGAGATCGGCCGCGAGATGAAGCTCAAGAAAGCGCTCGCACCCGTTAGCGGACTCTACGATTTCATACTTATTGATTGCCCGCCGTCGATCAACATGCTCACAGTGAATGCGCTGACGGCTGCCGATGGCGTGCTGATTCCGATGCAATGCGAGTACTACGCGCTCGAGGGATTGTCCTCACTCTTGAATACGATCGACCAGGTTCGCGATTCGGTGAATCCAGGTCTCGAGGTCTTCGGAATATTGCGTACGATGTTTGATCCGCGCGTGAACCTTTCAAATGAAGTCTCGATGCAACTTATCGAACATTTCGATCGCAAGGTGTTCCGCACGGTTGTGCCGCGGAATATCAGACTGGCCGAGGCGCCGAGTTTCGGGCGGCCGGTCTTATTGCACGACAGGTCATCGCGAGGGGCGATTGCCTACCTGGCGCTCGCCGGTGAGATCCTGAGACGTGAAGACGCACGCATGGCAGAGGCGGTATGACACCGAAAAGACGATTGGGCCGAGGCCTTGACGCACTTCTGAGCAAGCCTGTAGCCGAAACGGCGGCGGCAACGGAAGATGCGCCCCAGAAAGGTGACACGCTGCGGCAATTGCCGGTCGAGCTGTTGCAGCGCGGCCAATATCAGCCGCGCGTCGACATGCGTCAGGACTCCCTCGAGGATTTGGCGAGCTCGATCAAGGCGCAGGGCGTGGTCCAACCTATCGTTGCCCGCCCCATTGCGAGCAAGGGCAACGAGCAGCGCTACGAGATCGTCGCCGGCGAACGTCGCTGGCGTGCGGCCCAGCTTGCCGGCCTGCAGGAAATACCGGCGGTTGTTCGAGAGATACCGGATGAGTCGGCCATCGCGATGGCGCTCATCGAGAACATTCAGCGTGAGAACCTCAATCCGCTTGAAGAGGCGCGCGCGCTCGATCGCCTGATTCGCGAGTTCGACTTAACCCACGCCGAGGCAGCGCAGGCGGTCGGCCGATCGCGAGCATCGGTGAGCAACCTGCTGCGCTTGCAGGACTTGTCTGACAAGGTGAAGCCACTGCTTGAAGACCGGCGACTGGAAATGGGGCATGCGCGAGCATTGCTGGCGATATCAAGCGCGACGCAGCAGTACGATGCGGCGCGCCAGGTCGTCAAGAAAGGCATGTCAGTGCGCGAGACCGAGCGTCTCGTGAAGCACATGCTGGAGGGCGGCAAACCCAGGCCGGCGAAGAAAGCACCAGCGAAGAATGCCGATATCCGGCGGCTCGAGATAGAGGTGTCAGAGAAGCTGGGCGCAAAAGTCAGCGTCGATCATACGGCCAAGGGCAGCGGCAAGCTCGTCATCAGTTACAACAGCCTCGACGAACTCGACGGCATCCTCAAGCACATCAAATAGGGTGTCAGTCACCTTATTTCCAGTCTAAAGGTGTCAGTCACCTAATTTCGGTTTTCTGCCAACACGTTTCTTTTGTACCTCCCGACCCGTCAGTGATTCGATTTTTCGGATAAACGACTCGTCTCCCGCAGGTCTGCCGGTGTCGGTACGTTGTCGAAGCTGCTTGATCGCGCCAATTTTCTCAGGAATTGAGAGGTAAGCGGCCCAGTCCGGGACGATGCCGAGTGCTGGGCGGCGAGGAATCAGCGGGTCGTCGACCAAACCCAAGTTGCCCCTGGTGCTGGACCATTGCCAATTTTGGGGCCGCTCTTCCAGGCCCGAGCGGACAGGGTTTAGCTCCACGTAGCGCATCGCGGTCAGGGTGTGTTGGGCGTTCATTGGAACCGAGTAATAACGAGCCTGCCACAGGTGGCCTGCCCACTCGTATCGAAGATTGGTGTGTTGGGCGTAGGCTTTGTGGAGCGGACCAAAAAACGTCGCCAGACTAGATGTTTCCTCTGGGATGACCACGGCATGAATGTGATTTGGCATCAGGCAATAGGCCAGAATTTCAATCGAAGAGTTGGGCAACAGTCCGGTAGCTAGTCGAACATATCTCCTATAGTCGAGTTCGTCGAAGAAGGTCGTTTGTCTGCGAACGCCGCGTTGTGTCACGTGGTGTGGATAGCCCGGAACTACCAGTCGACGAAATCTTGCCATGCCCTCCCTCCAGAATGGACGCAGGCACTGATATTCTCAGAAGGTACATAGGGGCTTCAGCCCGCTAATTTGTTGAATACAGCAATTAATAGGGTGACTGACACCCTTAGACTCGAAATAAGGTGACTGACACCTAAATTAGGCGACTTCGTCGGAGGTCTTATCGCCGGCTGAGTACACGCGGCGGATAATATTTGGCAGTACGGCCTCGGAGATCAGGAAGCCCTGCATCTTGTCGCACTCGATCGTCTTCAGGAACTCGAAGGTGGCCTGGTCTTCCACGCCCTCAGCGCAGACCGACATCCCGAGATTGTGTGCAAGCCCGGTTACCGCCGCGAGCACGGCCATGGCGACCGCATCGTTTTGCGCACGCCGCAGTGCAGACGCGTGAATCTTGATCTCATCGAACGGCAGGTGCTCGAATGTGCCCAGCGACGACGCGACAACCCGAAAATCGTCGAGGCAGATTCGAAAACCGTGGTTGCGCAGCGATTTGATTGCAGCAAGGTGCGGTGCTGATGGATCGGTCAGGTCCTGCTCGATCACCTCGAACGTAAAGTCGGCGCAATTCAGCCCGGCTTCCTTGACGATATCGCGGTACGTGCTCGCAAGGTCCGGGTTATTCAGCTGGCTGGAGGCCAGGTTGATGCAGGAGTTGAGCTGAATGCCCTTATTCCTCCAGGCGATTTGCTGCCTGGCGGACTCCTTGAGAACAAATTCGCTCAACGCGCCCATCAGGCCGAAGGCCTCGGCCTCGGGCAGGAATTCGAGTGGCCCGATAAGGCCGTGCTCGGGATGGTGCCAGCGGATCAGGCCCTCAGCCTCTCGCGTAAGCCACTCGTTACCAGCACCGCGTTCAACCTTGGGTTGGTAGCGCAGCACGATCTCGCCATTATCGATGGCATTCTCGAGCTCCTGGCGCGACACCCTGAGCATACGGCGCCGGCAGCGCCGTGCCGACGCACTGAGCTTGTCAAAATCGAAGTTTCGGCCGACCCACTCGATGTTGTCGTAGCTGGCCAGCTTGTCGACGAGCTCAGCCTGCTTGCTGCCACGCAGCTCGGCCCGGTCGGCCGCGACGATTACGCCGAAGGGCGCGCGGTCCTTGGCGCCCTTCAGGGCCCGAACGGCCTCGGGCGTCACGTCATCCTCGGTCAGGATGACAATTCGCCGCGACTGACCCAGCATCAGCTCGGCAAAAGTCGCCGGGCTGGCGAAAACGCTCAGCGTGAAGCTCATCTCCCGAACGACATCGTTCAGGCTGCGGTTTGCGCGAACAGTTTCACTTGCAATCAATAACATAGCGACATAGTGATGGCGACTAACGAGCCCTTTTATACCGTGGGACAGGAGGCCCAGATGTGTCCTGTGTCGCAATGAGAGAAATCCGCCGAAAGCCCCTAAATTACCGGGAAAAATGCGCCGAAAAGCAGGCGTTCAGGAGGTGGGGTTTTTGTTGCCATGCCCCATACCTGCCTCTATAATGCGCACGCTATTCACAGGCCTGCCTGGAAATATCACACCGCATGCGCCACCCCCGCCGGCCAACCCCGATGGAAGTGGCGTTTTTGTTGCCGGAGGCATAGAGAAATGGATCTCACTATCCTTCGGGTTCTGATGTGGCAATTCGTGGTCGGGGCGGTCCTGGCCGCAGGTCTCTGGGGTGTCTTCGGCAGCGTGGCGGGCTACTCGGCATTGCTCGGCAGCCTGATTTGCGTCGTCCCGAACGTCTTTCTGGCGCTCCGCTTGATGGCGCCGCGTCGAGACCCCGGTGCGCCGGCCCTGATTCGGGCGGCCTGGATAGGTGAGATAGGGAAGTTGGCGTTGACCGTGCTGTTTTTCACGCTCGTGTTTACGCTGGTACGGCCGCTCTTGGCAGCGGCGCTTTTTGCAGGATTTATTGTCACGCAGCTGGTTGCCTTCTCGGGCTTCCTGATGCGGGGTGAACAGGAACAGAAGACGAGTAACACGAATGGCAGCTGAAGGCGGACACGGCCCACAATCGTCAGGCGATTACATCGCTCACCACTTGCAGAATCTGCAGGTGTGCAAGAACGAAACCGGCGAGTGGATCTGGAATCAATGCGCCGGCAACCCGATGGCGATTAACGTCGATTCGATGTTCTGGTCGCTATTGCTCGGGCTGGTCTTTTGCTTTTTCTTCTGGCGCGTCGCGAAAAAGAGCTCGACCGGCAAACCGACCAAGTTTCAGGCGCTCGTCGAAATCATTGTGGAGTTCGTCGACAGTTCAGTCAAAGATACTTTTCACGGCAAGAGCCGACTGATCGCGCCGCTTGCCCTGACGATTTTCGTCTGGGTGTTCCTGATGAACCTCATGGACCTGGTTCCTGTCGACTGGATTCCAATGGTGTCGGCCTCTGTGGGTATCCCGTACATGAAGGTTGTGCCATCAACAGACGTGAACATCACGTTCGGCATGTCGATTGCCGTTTTCGTCCTGATTATTTTCTACACGATCAAAAACAAGGGCATAACCGGCTTCATTGGCGAGTTGACGCTGCACCCGATTGCGCCGTCATTCAAGGGGCCGGCGATCATAGCTGCGCCGCTGATTATTGCTTTCAACTTCATTCTCGAAAGTGTCGCGCTGCTGGCCAAGCCGTTGTCGCTGTCGCTGCGACTCTTCGGCAACATGTTTGCTGGCGAACTAATCTTCATCCTGATCGCGGTCATGTTCAGCGGCAATATTTTGATCGGCGCCTTGGGCGGCTTGGCCCACCTGGGGTGGGCAATATTCCACCTCCTGATCGTGACGCTTCAGGCCTTTATTTTCATGATGCTGACCATAGTCTATTTGAGCCTTGCGTCAGAATCGCACTAATCGATTTACTTATATTTGTTTGGACTTGATCCTCCGTAGGAGAAACTGATGGAAACTGTTATTGGCTTTACGGCAATTGCTGTCGCACTTTTGATTGGCCTCGGCGCCCTCGGCGTTGGTATAGGTATGGGCCTTCTGGGTGGCCGCTTCCTCGAAGGTGCTGCTCGTCAGCCGGAACTGGCTCCGATGCTGCAGACGAAGATGTTCATCGTTGTCGCACTGCTCGACGCCGTCGCGATGATCGGTGTTGGTATCGCCCTGTTCTTCGCCTTCGCAAACCCGTTCATCGGTCAGCTGCAGGCAGCCACCGGCGCGGTATAAGAACCACCTGATTCAAATCACCCGAGCACTGCGGCAGATCGTGGTGCCAGGAGAGAAATGTGGACATTAATATGACCCTCATCGGCCAGACGATCGCGATGATCGTGTTTGTCTGGTTCTGCATGAAGTTCATCTGGCCGCCGATCCTTAATGCGCTTGAAGAGCGCCAGAGGCTGATCGAAGAAGGTCTTTCAGCCGCTGACAAGAGCCAGGAGGCACTGGCCGCCGCCGAAGCGAAAGCCGACGAGATCGTCGGCGAAGCTCGCCAGCAGGCCACCGGCATTCTTGACCAGGCGCATGCCCGCGCGAACGAGATCGTTGCCGACGGCAAAGACGCCGGCGTCAAGGAACGTGAGCGCCAGCTTGTTGCGGCCAAGGCCGAGATCGAGCAGGAAGCCAACAAGGCTCGTGAAGAGCTGCGTGGCCAGGTATCGGCAATTGCCATAGCGAGCGCCGAGAAGATCCTGAATCGCGAGATCGACGACAAGGCGCATGAAGACATCCTGGGCAAGCTTGCGCAGGAGATCTAAGCGGTGGCTGACAACAACACAGTAGCAAGGCCCTACGCGCAGGCGGCTTTCGAGGTCGCGCAGGAAAGCAATGCGCTGGCGGAGCTGTCCGAGTCGTTCGCGGCCGCAAAAGCGCTGATGGAAGACGGCCAGGTGGCTGAGTTCCTCAGTACGCCGACGATGTCGGACGAGGAGCGACTGGCATTTCTGCAGGGCCTGTTCGCCAAGGCGGTTGGAGACGGATCCGTGTTCGCCGGCGGCAGCCAGCATGGCACGAACTTCATGAAGCTGTTGCTCGAGAACGGCCGCGTTGGTGTGTTGCCGGAGATCGCGGAGCATTTCGACGCTCTCAAGGCGAAGGTCGAAAACACCGTCGAGGCGGTTATTACGTCGGCGGCGCCGCTCAGCGGCGCGCAGCAGAAGGCGATGGCTGACTCGCTGAAAGAAAAACTCGGTCGTGAAGTTAACGTCACGACGGAAATAGACGAAAACCTCATTGGTGGTGCCGTGATCCGCGCCGGCGATGTCGTAATTGATGGATCACTGCGTGCCCGGCTCGATGGCCTGGCAAACGCGTTGATCAAGTAAAGAGGATAAGGAAATGGCACTCAAAGCTTCTGAAATCAGCACGCTGATTAAAGAACGCATCGAGAACTTCGAAGCATCCGCGGAAGCGCGTGACGTCGGCACCGTAATCGCGGTAACCGACGGTATCGTTCGCATCCACGGCCTGGCCGACGCACGTTACGGCGAGATGCTCGAGTTCCCGCAGAACACTTTCGGCATGGCCCTCAACCTGGAGCAGGACTCGGTTGGCTCGGTTGTGCTCGGTGACTACAAGCACATTTCGGAAGGCGATACGGTCAAGACGACCGGTCGTATTCTCGAGGTGCCGATTGGCGAAGCGCTACTGGGTCGAGTTGTTGACTCACTGGGTAACCCGATTGACGGCAAAGGCCCGATCGAGACCGATCTGTCTGCCCCGATCGAAAAAGTCGCCCCGGGCGTCATCGAACGCCAGTCGGTCAGCCAGCCGGTACAGACAGGCCTGAAGTCGATCGACTCGATGGTGCCGATCGGCCGTGGCCAGCGCGAGCTGATCATTGGTGACCGCCAGACGGGCAAGACGGCTGTCGCCGTCGACACGATCATCAACCAGCGCGGCACGGGCATCAAGTGCATCTATGTTGCTATTGGCCAAAAGGCCTCTTCGGTCGCAGGTGTTGTACGCAAGCTCGAAGAAGAGGGCGCGCTGGAGCACACGATTATCGTTGCCGCCGCCGCTGCCGAGAGTCCGGCGATGCAGTACATTGCACCGTACGCCGGCGCCTCGATGGGTGAGTACTTCCTCGACAAGGGCGAAGACGCACTGATTATCTTCGACGACCTCACGAAGCAGGCTTGGGCCTACCGCCAGGTATCGCTGCTCCTGCGCCGTCCGCCGGGTCGTGAAGCGTATCCGGGTGATGTCTTCTACCTGCACTCCCGCCTCCTCGAGCGCGCGTCGCGCGTTAACGCCGAGCACGTCGAGAATGTGTCCGGCGGCAAGGTCAAGGGCAAGACGGGTTCGATGACGGCACTGCCGATTATTGAGACGCAGGCCGGTGACGTATCGGCGTTCGTACCGACCAACGTAATTTCGATTACCGACGGACAAATCTTCCTGGAGACCGACCTCTTTAACGCAGGTATCCGCCCGGCCATCAACGCCGGTCTGTCGGTATCGCGTGTCGGTGGCGCGGCCCAGACCAAGATCATTAAGAAGCTCGGTGGTGGCGTGCGCCTCGCACTGGCCCAGTATCGCGAGCTTGCGGCTTTCGCTCAGTTTGCATCGGATCTCGATGCGGCGACTCGCCAGCAGCTGGAGCGCGGTGAGCGCGTGACCGAGCTCATGAAGCAGAAGCAGTATTCACCATTGTCGATTGCCGAGATGGGACTATCGCTGTTTGCAGCTAACGAAGGCTACATCGATCCTGTTCCGGTCGCGAAGGTTGTTGACTACGAAGAAGCCCTGCATGACTTCGCACGTGCGAACAACCAGGCAGACCTCGACGCGATCAACGAGTCAGGCGATTACAACGACGACGTCGCAGCAACGCTCAAGGGCATCTGCGACGCGTTCGCTGAGAAAGGCGCGTACTAGGGCCTTGTTTATGGAACTGCAGGCAAATCACTACATTCGCTCGGTGCTTAGCGGCATCGACTTGACTGTGAAGGACTAGACACGTGGCAGGCGAAAAAGAAATCCGCTCGAAGATCGCTTCTGTAAAGAACATGCAGAAGATCACGAGCGCGATGGAAAAGGTCGCGGCGAGCAAGATTCGCAAGGCCCAGAAGCAGATGGAAGCGTCGCGCCCCTACGCGCAGCGCATCCGTCGTGTCATCGGCCACCTTGCGTACGCGAACCCTGACTACAGGCACCCGTTCCTGACAGAGCGCGAGGTGAGGCGTGTCGGTTACATCGTGATCTCGACGGATCGCGGTCTCTGCGGCGGCCTCAATGCCAACCTGTTTAAGACGATGATCGGCGAAATCGCCGACTCGCAGGAGCGGGGCGTAGAGGTCGACCTGGCGCTCGTCGGCGCGAAGGCAGTGGCCTTCTTCCGTCGCATGGGCGGCAACGTGCTTGGTACCGCTACGCACCTCGGTGATCAGCCGACCGTCAACGACCTGATCGGCTCGATCAAGATCATGCTCGACGCCTACGAGGAAGGGAAGATTGATCGCCTGTTCGTCGTTCACAATGAGTTCGTGAACTCGATGACCCAGACGCCGATAGTGACCCAGTTATTGCCAGCCAGTGGCGTGGGCACTGACGACGAGGAGCTGCAGGCCCATTGGGACTACATTTACGAGCCCGGTGCCAGCGAACTGCTCGATGACGTCCTCGGACGTTACATCGAGTCGCAGGTGTACCGTGGCGCGGTTGAGAACTTCGCGTGCGAGATGGCCGCGAAGATGGTTGCGATGAAGTCGGCGACAGATAACGCAGGCGACATCATTGATGGATTGCAGCTCGAGTACAACAAGGCTCGCCAGGCTGCGATCACCCAGGAAATTTCAGAAATTGTCGGTGGCGCTGCTGCCGTATCAGGGTAAGGAACTAGTATGAGCACTGGAACTACTGTGCAGGTTATTGGCGCTGTCGTGGATGTTGAATTCCCGGCTGGCCAGATCCCCAAGGTCTACGATGCGTTGATCATCGACGATGCCGAGATCACACTCGAAGTTCAGCAGCAGCTGGGCGACGGCGTTGTCCGCACGATTGCGATGGGTTCTTCGGAAGGCCTGAAACGCGGCATGAACGTCACGAACACGGGCGCGGCGATCACGGTACCGGTCGGTGAGAAGACACTGGGCCGCATCATGGACGTACTCGGTAAGCCGATCGATAACGCAGGCGACATCGGCGCCGAGGTGCAAATGCCTATTCACCGCGCGCCACCAAGTTATGAAGAACAGGCGGCGACGACCGAGTTGCTCGAAACGGGCATTAAGGTCATCGACCTGATTATGCCGATCTCCAAGGGCGGTAAGGTCGGCCTGTTCGGCGGCGCCGGCGTGGGCAAGACCGTGACGCTGATGGAGCTGATTCGCAACATCGCTCACGAGCACTCCGGCTACTCGGTATTTGCCGGCGTTGGCGAGCGCACTCGTGAGGGTAATGACTTTTTCCATGAGATGACCGAGTCGGGCGTTATCGACAAGGTGTCCCTTGTATACGGCCAGATGAACGAGCCTCCTGGCAACCGTCTTCGTGTTGCTCTGACGGGCCTGACGATGGCCGAGGCGTTCCGCGACGAGGGCCGTGACGTCCTGATGTTCATCGACAACATCTACCGTTACACGCTCGCCGGAACGGAAGTATCCGCACTGCTCGGCCGTATGCCGTCAGCCGTGGGTTACCAGCCGACGCTGGCCGAGGAAATGGGCATTCTTCAAGAGCGTATCGCATCGACGAAGACGGGTTCGATCACGTCGTTCCAGGCCGTCTATGTACCTGCCGATGACCTGACCGACCCGTCTCCGGCAACGACCTTTGCTCACCTCGATGCGACGCTCGTACTCTCGCGAAATATCGCCGAACTCGGTATCTACCCGGCTGTTGACCCGCTTGACTCGACCTCACGTATTCTCGATCCGCTCGTCATCGGCCAGGAACACTACGACTGCGCGCGCGGCGTGCAGGCCGTTCTGCAGCGCTACAAAGAGCTGCAGGACATCATCGCGATTCTCGGCATGGATGAGCTGTCGGAAGAGGACAAGCAGATCGTTAACCGCGCTCGCAAGATCCAGAAGTTCCTGTCGCAGCCGTTCTTCGTCGCTGAGGTCTTCACGAACTCACCGGGCAAATATGTGACGCTCGCGGAGACGATTCGTGGCTTCAACGGCATCGTTAATGGTGACTACGATCACATTCCGGAGCAGGCGTTCTACATGGTTGGCACGATCGACGAAGCCGTCGAGAACGCGCCGAAGTTCCAGTAAGGAACCACTATGGCAACAATCCAGGTCGACATCGTTTCCGCAGAGGGCGAGATTCATTCCGGCGACGCCGCGATGGTCTTCGCGCCTGCATCAATGGGCGAGGTCGGTATCGCGCCGCGTCACGCGCCGATGCTGACGACGCTGAAGCCGGGCGAGGTTCGCGTCCAGGACGCGGACGGTAACGAAGAAGCTTTCTACGTCACGGGTGGCATGCTCGAGGTGCAGCCCAATCGCGTTACGGTCCTGGCCGATACGGCCCTGCGCGGTGACCAGCTTGACGAGGCCGCCGCACTGTCGGCACAGCAGGAAGCCGAGAAAGCACTTGAGGGCGCATCAGAAGAGACGGACGTCGCTCGTGCACAGGCCGAACTTACCGAAGCGCGTGCCCGTTACCGCGCTGCGCAGAAACTCAAGGGAAAGCGCTAAAGAAATAGCGATATCGGGCCCGTGAGCCCGAGACGAAAGGCCGCCAGTTGGCGGCCTTTTTTATGGTGCCAGTCACCTTATTTCAGGATCCCGAGGCGGTTGGTGAGTTCGACTTCGTTGCCGTCGTGGTCGACCAGACTGCGAGGGGGATCAAATGTCTGCGTCAGCGGCGTGACGACGAACATCGTCACCATGCAGGCACCGAAGCCGATCAGGTCACTCGGCAGCGCTGGCCAGAACGTCGATGCGATGAGCCACGACCCGAGACCGGCCCACATCCCCGCCAACGCACCCGTGCGGTTCGCCTTTTGCCACCAGACGCCGAGAATGAACGGCCCGATGACGGCAGCCAGGATGAATATATTGGCGTCCAGGATTGTGTCGAATACCACCTGGGCGTTCAGGGCGGCGATCACTGCCGCTATTCCGCCGATCGGAATGGCCGCGCGCACGACGATCAGACGCAACCGGTCGGACGGCTCTCGCTTGACGAGTGGCAGCAGGTTGGTGCTGATGACCGTGGCCGCAGCCAGGATCGCACTGTCGCAGGAGCTCATAATGGCCGCGAGCAACGCACCGACGAAGATGGCAATGGCGACAGGATGCAGGTGCTCGAGCGCGAGCGCCGGGATGATCGACTCGGAGTTCGCGAGTCCGGGCATCGTGACGCTGCCGATGATGCCGAGCAGCACCGGGATCATGGCGAAGCCGATGTAGGCGACGGCGCCGACATAAAAGGATTGCTGCGCGACGCGCTCTGATTTAGCCGACATCGCACGCTGCAACAGGGATTGTGACACGATGTCGCCGAGCCCGAAGATCAGCCACATTCTGAGGTAAATGAGCCAGCGGTCGAGCGTGTGCTCGAGCGGCACCATGCGGAAAGTGTGTTCCGGGAGTTGCGCCGAAATTGCTGACCAACCCCCAACATCGATGAGCACTACGACCAGCAGCAACACGAGGCCAACGGCAATGATCGCCATCTGGATGAAGTCGGTCAGCGCGACAGCCAGCATGCCGCCCAGGGACGTGTAGGCGATGACGACAATAGAACCGCCGATAATGCCGATCTCGAGCGGCACGCCCGTCAAGGTCTCGAAAATCACGCCGAACGCAACCAGCATGCCCGCGACCCACATCAGGCTCGACGTCGTTGAAATAAAGGCGCAGATCGCGCCAGCAGTCGTGCCGAAGCGCTGTTCGATGAACTCGACGAAAGAGTAGAAACGAAGCCTGCGAATCAGGCGCACAAAGAACAGCCCGATCAACACCAGGCACAGGGCGCCGCCGAACGGATCGGCGATGACGCCGAGCATGCCGTCGTCGTAGGCCGCGCCAGCCCCGCCGATCATCATGCCGCCGCCAAACCAGGTCGCGACAATGGTGGTCGCACACAGCCACAAGGGCATGCTGCGACCGGCAACGGCAAACTCCGCCATGGAGTGGGTCTTCTTCGACGAGTAGATGCCCACCGCGAGCATGATCGCTATGTAGACGCCGACGCCGATCAGGATAATCGTCTGTGTGGACACAGGTCTTCTTGTTGTTAGAGCGCGGCGTACAGCATAGCATCAGGAAATCCATAGAAGTTCATCAGTCTCTTGCGGCGCTGAGCGGCGACTATTGTGGTGGGGCCCAGCGCCCGGAGGAGGATAGAGAGATGTTGATCACCAGGCTATCGCGAGCAGTGATTGTCATTATGCTTGCGGCACTCGCAGCGCCCGGCCACGCCCAGCCGATCGAGGAAACAGTGGTAGAGCGCGACGAGCCGGGCCTGGAGTCCCGCTCTCGCTGGGCGGCATCGCTGGACCTGCTGATCTGGCCTTCGCTATCCGACCTTCAGCCCCAGAGCGGCGGTTCGTTCGACTCGCTGGGCTTCGGCCTCGAGGCGAGCTGGCATACGCCGGTTGCGCAGTTCGAACATAGCGAGCTGTTGCTGGGCATCGATGGGATGTTCGGCGCTACAGACAGCGGCATCAACGCAACCTATGAGCAGCTGATTGCACGCCAGTTTTACCTGGGCGGTTCGGTCAAATGGGCTTTCGGTGATGCACGTAATGTCCAACTCGATGCCGGGATCGGTTACCACCAGGTCGACATGGCAGATGTGAGCTACAGCTGGTGGACCACCTACGAGAACGAGCACTGGGGCGGCGAGGAAGCCAGCTGGTTTGTCGGCGCCACCTGGGATATTGGTGCGGGCAGGCCCGGCAAATCAAGTGGGCTGTCGATCGGCTTCAGGGTCCACTTCGTCGATTTTGGCACGGTGTCTGATTCTGACAGGCTCGGGATCTTTCCAGCATTGGGGCCGGACGCTGGCGTTCTTGAAGGGCCGCTCTACATGATCAAGGTCGGCTACAGCGGTCGGTAGTTCCACGACCCGATGATGCGCATCTGCGGCTTGTGCCCGCGGAGATTTTCGCGTCGCCAGGCGCGAAACTCGTCGGCATTGACCTCGGCGGGTACCTGCCAGTGCTTCTTGCCGAAGTAGTGCGCTGTGTATTCGTCGAGGAAACCGGCATCGCGGACGCGTAACAGGTCATCGAGGTATTCGTCGGTCGCGTCTTCATGCTCCTCCCGCTGGGTTTCCCAGGCCTCGACCAGGTGCCGCCTGGCCGTGAACTCGCAACCGTAATTGCTGTTACGCGCCGGGTTTTTCCCGCCAATCTCGAGCTGGCAGGCGGACCTCATGAGGCTGTAGGTGACCCAGCTCTGCAACACAGGATCGTCGTCGGAGTAGGCCCGCGGCGCCAGGTAGAACGTATCGCCGTCAGTGACACCGTCACGCGTGAAGACCTCGCCGCCAAAAGCGAGGTGGGGAAGCAGAGCCAGAAACGCCAGGAATCGCATGGTTTCAGCATACGTCACAGAGCTTAACGAGACCTTAATCAAGTTCGTGTATCCCGACTTCATGTATTATTCGCTGGCTAAGAATCAAGGAGTTAGACGGCTTGGGTCTGAGTACCATCATCCTCGCGGCAGGACAGGGAACGCGCATGCGCTCCGACCTTCCCAAAGTGCTGCAGCCGTTGGCTGGCAAGCCACTGCTGGCACATGCACTCGATTGTGCGGCGGCGCTGGGCTCCGACGATGTATGCGTTGTCTATGGTCACGGCGGCGAGACGGTGCGGAGCACGTTCCCGGCCGACTCGCTGCGCTGGGCGCTGCAGGCGGAGCAACTCGGAACCGGACACGCCCTGCAACAGGCGATGCCGGAAACGCCTGACGCCAACCGCGTCCTGGTCCTGTTTGGCGATGTACCGTTACTACGACCGGAAACATGCCAACGCCTGATCGAGGAAACGCCACCGGCCGATCTGGCTGTGCTGACCGTGGACATGGATGACCCGACGGGTTACGGCCGCATCATTCGTGAATCCGACAGCGTTAGCTGCATTGTTGAAGAGAAGGATGCGGGTCCGGATGAAAAGGGGGTCCGCGAGATCAATACGGGCGTCATGGTCGGCCCGGCGGACAAACTGCGGGGCTGGCTCGAGAATCTTGGCAACGATAACGCGCAGGGCGAGTATTATTTGACCGATGTAATCGCGATGGCGGTTAATGATGGCGTAACGGTCCACGGCATCAAGGCCGAAACCTGGACAGAGGTGATGGGTATCAACGATAAGAAGCAACTCGCGGAAGCCGAGCGTGCCTTGCAGGCGCGACTGGTTGATGAGCTGATGAAAGAGGGGGTTGGTTTTGCCGACCCCGCCCGTGTCGATATCAGGGGTACGCTCTCCTGCGGCAAGGACGTCTTCATCGACGTCAACGCCGTCTTTGAAGGCGATGTTGTGCTCGGTGATGGTGTGAAGATCGAGTCAAACAACCTCGTGCGCGACAGCCGGCTGGGTCCGGGCACACTCGTCCATTCAAACTGTCATATCGAGGGCGGGACGACGGGAAGCAATTGTGAGATAGGTCCATTTGCGCGCATGCGTCCAGGCGCTGAACTGGCGAACAACGTCAAGATCGGTAACTTCGTCGAGATCAAGAAGAGTACGGTTGCCGATGGCAGCAAGGTGAATCACCTGACTTACATCGGTGATGCGGATATTGGCAAAGCGGTGAATGTCGGCGCCGGAACCATCACGTGCAACTACGATGGCGCCAACAAATTCGAAACGAAGATCGGCGATGGAGCCTTCATCGGTTCCGGCGTCGAGTTGGTCGCCCCAGTGAAAGTGGGTGCCGGCGCAACCATTGGTGCGGGCTCCACGATTTCGAAGGACGTACCGGACGACACGCTGGTACTGGAGCGCTCGCGGCAGAAGGCCGTGCCTGGCTGGAAGAAGCCGGTGAAGAAGGGAGCAAGCTGAATGTGCGGAATTGTCGGTGCGGTTGCCGATAGAGATATCGTCCCGGTCCTGATTGAGGGCCTGCGACGCCTTGAATACCGAGGTTACGACTCCGCGGGAGTGGCGGTTGTTCGGGACGACGGTTCGATTGGCCTGAGCCGGGCCGTCGGCAAAGTGGCTGAGCTCGACGAGAAACTGAAAGAAAACCATCTGCGGGGCAAGATCGGAGTGGCACATACGCGCTGGGCCACGCATGGCGGGGTAACCGAAGCGAACGCGCATCCGCATCTGTCAGGTGGTCGCGTGGCGGTTATTCATAACGGCATTATCGAGAACTTCCAGCCGATAAAGGATGAGATGCTCGAGAAGGGCTACGTCTTCGAGTCGGAGACCGATACGGAAGTGGCCGCCCACCTGGTTCATTACTACTTATCCGAGGGCCTGGACCTCGTCGAGGCTGTGGGCAAGGCGGTTCAGCAATTCGAAGGTGCCTACGCACTGCTTGTCGTCGATGCTGAGGACCCTGACCGAATCGTCGTCAGCCGCGTAGCAAGTCCGCTCGTCATTGGTCTGGGCGACGGCGAGAATTTCGTGGCGAGCGGCGTACCTGCGCTACTGCCTGTCACGCAGCGCTTCATCTACCTGGAACAGGGTGATCTGGCAGAAATTCGCCGCGACGGCGTGCGAATTGTTGATGCTGAAGGCAACGACGTTGTACGCGAGGTTCACGAGACCGAGTGGGACAGTGCGTCCGCCGAAAAGGCGCCTTACGACCACTTCATGCTGAAAGAAATTCACGATCAGCCCAGTGCGTTGGCGGATACACTTTACGGTCGCGTGTCGAATCAGCGCGTTATCCCCGAGTCACTCGGAGAGAAAGCGAACGAGTTGCTCAAAAAGGTCGAGAACATCCATATTGTCGCTTGTGGTACCAGTTACAACGCCGGCTGTGTTGGCAAGTACTGGATTGAGGCGATTGCGGGCGTGCCGACCCAGGTCGAGATCGCGAGTGAGTACCGGTACCGTCATGTCGTTGTGCCGAAGAACACGCTGTTCGTCACCCTATCGCAGTCCGGTGAAACTGCGGACACCCTTGAAGCGCTGCGCATGGCAAAAGACCTGGGTTACCTCGGTACTCTGACAATCTGTAACAGCGCGCATAGTTCAATGGTGCGGGAATCGGACCTCGTCATGATGACCCAGGCCGGGCCAGAGATTGGTGTCGCCAGCACGAAGGCGTTTACGACCCAATTGCTGTCGATTCTCCTCGTTACGTTGATGCTGGCCAAGCAACGTGGCTTGTCCGACGAGCAGGAGAAGGAATTCGTCGCAAATCTAACGCATGCTGCGGCCGCGTCCGACCTGGCGCTGAAGATGAGCGATGAGCTCGAGGAACTGGCCAAAGACTTCGCTGACAAGCAGCACACACTGTTCCTGGGTCGCGGGCCAATGTGGCCGATTGCGATGGAAGGTGCGTTAAAACTAAAAGAGATTTCATACATTCATGCCGAGGCTTACGCGGCGGGTGAACTCAAGCACGGGCCGCTGGCGTTGATCGACGAGGAAATGCCGGTCGTGGTTGTAGCGCCGAACAACGAATTGCTCGACAAGCTCAAGTCGAACATGCAGGTCGTCCGCGCCAGGGGCGGTCAGCTGTATGTGTTCGCGGATGCCGAGACCGGCATCGAGAGTGAGGAGGGCATGATCGTAATAACGATGCCCCATGCAGACCGACTTATCGCGCCAATCGTGTACACGGTTCCGTTGCAACTTCTTGCGTACCACGTGGCGGTACTGCGAGGCACGGACGTCGATCAACCGAGAAACCTCGCGAAGAGCGTGACTGTCGAGTAGTCGCCAACTCGATGTCTACTGT